>JAWOEH010000074.1:0-31396 GCA_046482855.1 Bacteroidales bacterium
ACGAATTTGCTAAGCGTTATGTAATGAAAGATGGACAATTATATCAGGGATTTATTGCACAATCGGCCGATAAGATCTTCGAAAGTACCGATTATTATCAGGAGTAATACAAAATCATCGGGGGTTAGTAGTTGGTTGCCTATATTTATTTTGCAAATTAAACACTGACAAGAACTTCGGAGGTTGGCTGCCTTAAAGCAGTCGGCATGCGAAGCGTTTTGCCTTCTGAATTAATTCAGAAGGCTTTCTTTTATTGCATCTAAATCATCTATTTCTATCCTGAGCCCTATAAAATAGGTTGGAGTTGAAACGTAAAAGGATGAATCTAAAAGCCTATACTGTTGCCATCTTCATCAAGATTCTCTATATTTTTTCTGAATTCAATTAAGACACCCAGGCAGTATACCTTCTCGTTTTCATCAGGATCATCAGGTAGGGGCGTTGATATTTCGATAATAAGGTTTCGGGAGGTACTGTTTTTGAAGTAGAAATAAGTCTCAAATTTAAAGTCTGCATTATCATAAAGGATGGTTTTCAACTCGTCATCTTCCTTAAGTCGCATCTGGATATCTCCTAATTTCCGATGCCCGCTAATGGATATATAATACTCTTCTCCCGCATACACAACAATTTTAAATTCTGAGGACATTCCAGGCTTAAAGCCTGCACTTCTGGATTGTCGACTGTAGAGGTAGGTTCTATCGGCCCATCGGCAGTTTTCCACATGGTACTGAAGACAATTTTGCGCATACGCACCGCCTATGCTCATAAACATCAGGAAAAAACCCAAAATACCTATGTGCAATGGTTTAACAATACGACTGGAATTATTTTGTTTGTACCACATGGTAGCGTATTTCCTCAATTTGTTTTTTGAAGTTTGAAATTTGTTGTTGGGTTATTTGAATTTCTTCACCACCACTGATAATAACCTTACCCTCATCATCCCGAAAACTCTTTGTGCGTGATTTCTTTACCGATAAACCATTGAAAAACTGACTCAACGTCGCAAGTGTCTGTTCCGACAGACTGGTTTTATCTCGGTTAAACTGTTTAACAAAATTATGCAGGTTTTCCACTGCATACTTTTGATCCGCCAACCGAACCCCTATTCCCTCATTATTGGTGCTGTCTAATGTATTAGCTGCTAAGTATAGTGCTTCAATATACCCACCGGTTGTGATAATGGCCAGGTATTTTTCACGCCCGGTAGCCATCAGGTAGTCCATCACCCGGTTATTAAACTCATCGGCCAAGGCGGCCAGTGAATCGGTCCGATGCACATTCTTTTTCATACGCTGAACAAAAGCTTCTTCAAAAGGAGGCTCAATACGCAATTGACGAGTAAGGTTTTGTATAGTAGAGAGGTATTCCTGGGCTTGTTGACGTTCTTTAAAAACTACTAAATAGGTAAGATCAGCCAAATACACGCCCAAGTTCAATAACTTAGCTTCGGTAGTCTGATAATTGTTTACCTGCTCAATGGGATTCACGATGCCTTGTTGAAAGCTCAACTCATTACTGTGAAGATACGAGAACATCTCACTGGCCGATGGGAAACGATAATAGAGCTCTTGTGTAGGGTCTTCATTTTTACGAGCAAACCCTTCCATCCTTGTATCCGTTTTTTTCTGATCGGGAACACAACTAAAAATCGTTAGCACGACTATGAGATAGACATACCTGAATGTGCGCATAATGGTCCGTTTATCGAAGTCTAAAAATAGAAAAAAATTCTCACTTTCCTATTACATTAAAGGCTTTCTTCGCATAATAGGACAGCATTTCCGGCGTAGAGGATTAAAAATTCGTTGGGTTATAAAAACGGGGTTGGCTCCGGGCCACCACCTTAGGCATAAGTATAACAGAAGATTTAATAACCAAATTCTGATTACGTTATAGCTCCAGGTTGACATTTCAATTCCCAAAAGAAATTTACTGGGTGAATAGTATGGATAAGCGTTTGAATGGGCAGATAAATATACAGGCTCCATTGTACGAATCCAGTTTCCCTGGTGCGCTACCCATTTCTGGTTGTCATCGATATCCTTCACCAAATCGCTCAATGCCTGGTTATGGTTTTGTCGCTTCAAACGGGTTACCGAGATACCTTCCCGATGAAGTGAATCTACCCGTTGATCTTTAAGCGCAAAAATTCCGTCAAGAATGGAGAAAAACTCCATCTTTCGCTCACTTAACCATGTGCGAAGGGCAAAAAAATCCAGCTGGTTTTCATTATTCGTAAATAACACCTCGAGGAATTCTTTTGCTTGATAACCGGCTGGGATTTGCATTAGCTTATTTTTCAAAGCACTCACAGCTCCAGCGCTATGTTCGCTCCTTTGCTGAGGATGAAGGTAAGTATCCAACTCCTTTTCTAATGCAGGAATATAATAATTGGCATAGTAGGAAGCCATACTTTCCTGTTGTTCAATTTCGTAGAAATAAGCTTGATAGTTGTTTCGTTTAAATTGCACCACGGCTAAAGCCTCAAACCCCCATCTTGAGGCCATTAAGTCGGCTACGAAGGGCGGTTCAATTTTATTGGAAAGGCTACTGTGCAGCTTGTCAAACTTCACTAAGACACCGCTAAGTAATATCTGAGGAATTATAAGAAAAGGAATGGCAATGTAAATAGTTACGACACTTTTCATATAAGTTGATAGTAGCAAACCTAATAATACCGCAAAAATGCCCACGGAAAATACAATAAGACTGTAGTAACCAAACATCCCCCGAATCTCCAATAAAGTATTTCCAACCCAAACAAAAGCCATGCTCTGGTAAGCAATTAATGCAAACAGGAAAATTAGTTTTGCATTCAGGTAAGCTGTCCAGCTCAACTGCAAGAAAGATTCACGCTTACGAATTTTTGCATCTTTAATAATCTCCTCAGCACTAATGAGCATACCCAGAAAAAGGGCCACAATAACGGTCATTAACAGATAAGCCGGCACGTTCACATTTTCCGAAAAGACATAAGCCTGAGGATTTAGAGGTGTCCCGGCATTGTATTTCGAAAAGTAGCCTAAAATCAATGCCAACAAGGGAGCTTCTAATAAAGATATTAGCCAGTAGGATGTGTTTGGCAGTTTTGTCTTGATATTCCGTTTAAGAAACACACGTAATTGCTTGATTCTTTTAGGAATATGCAATCCCGAAGGGGGAAGATCTCGTGGCGCATCTACTTGCAATGGTTCTTCAAGCTTGTCCCGATACCATTGTGCCCATTTCTCTGGTGAAACCATGCGGGGAGCTTCTCCTGAGAAGTGATCGGATTGTTGGCGTTCCTGAATGATTTCCAGCAATTGATCAGGATTAATACTTCCACAAGCCGGACACTCTTTTTGGGTAGCGTTTGCCTGATTCGACAAGGTTTTAAAATATACGATAGCCTCTAATGCATCGCCATTGTACACCACATAACCCCCTTCATCCAACACAACTAACTGATCCAATTGTCGGTAAACTTCCGAAGAAGGTTGATGAATATTTACCACCACAAGTTTCCCCTGTAAGGTTACTTCACGTAGAATATTCATCACTTTTCGCGAGTCGCTTGAGGAAAGTCCGGAAGTCGGCTCATCGACAAATAGGACAGCAGGTTCTCGTAAAATTTCCAAAGCTAAATTTAATCGTTTCCGCTGACCTCCGCTAATCGTTTTATCCAATACGCTTCCCACACGCAAATTGCGCACATCATAGAGAGCCATCTCACGCAGCAGATGCTCCACTTTCTCTGAAAGGTCCTCACCTGAAGCCTGTGCATAGCAAAGCTGTGCATTAAAATACAAATTATCCCAAACGGTCAACTCCTCCATCAATAAATCTTCCTGAGGAACATACCCTATAAGCCCACGCACTTTATCACGCTCGGTATAAACATCATGACCGTTCAACTGAATTTTTCCTTGCGAAGGCTTGTGATTCCCATTTAGCAAATTCATGAAGGTTGATTTTCCCGTACCACTCCCTCCCATTATTCCCACCAGCAAGAACGATTCGGTTTGAAAATTGAAAGGGTGAATGCCCGGAGTGCCATCAGGAAAATGATACGCCGCCTCTACAGCCTGTATTCTTACTCTATTGGTACTCCAGCTCCCTACAAATTGCAAAACAACTTCGGTAAAATAAACAGGCTTCAACTTTACATTATAAAAACCAATTTTATAGGAAGTAATTGACTGGCCTTTCTTAAATTCATAATAGGCACCAGACTCAATAGCCTCGCCATTTAAAAATAAGCTATCCTCACCAACATAGCGAAAATAGAATTTATACAAAGCTTCCACATAAATAATAAAAATCTTCCCCTTTAAGCCTTCACGCTTAAGGTGCAGCACATTTGAAGACTCCACGGATTCATCAGAGGAAACAATCATCAGCTGTTTCTGATTTGCAAAGGATTGTACATCGCCACGCAGAAAAGCACGCATGCGCTTCATCAACTGCTCCTCGAATGAAAAGGAGAGAAACAGGGTAGTAAGAAAATCCTCTTCATCTTCACTGCTTAGAGGCTGGGTATCGATAGCATCCATCAACCGAAATACCAAATCCACCTTTTCGGCTTTGGAACAGCCTCCATTAATTGATTCTAGTAATCGCAGCATTTTTACTGCTTTTATGGAAATTTGCTTTTCGGGAGTTTGTCCTTTGATTTGATTATAACGCTGCAAGTAAAACGTAAACATTCCTTCAAGCTGCTGCTGCAATTCGGCATTAGCATAAGCTGTAAGATAATTTTTCAGCGCCTGTTGATACGCGCTTCCTTTCTTATCTCTGGCAAGCGAGGCAAAAACGGCAAATAACTGTGTGATAATCTTTAAAAGAGCGTCAGTCATAGACGTAATGTTCAAAGCAACCTATTTTACTACATTTTAGGTCAATATACAGCTTTTCTGTGGAAAAGTTGTAATTTTGAGCAAAGCTAGATAAAAGAAGGAAATGACAAAGATCAATCGTATACTTATTGCGGAAGACGACAAAATGATTCAATCCATACTGAAAGAGATTTTGGCACCTTACTATCAGCTTTCTCTTGCCAACAATGGCATGGAAGCAATAGAACTGGCCCAGGAAGAGGTGCCGCAGCTAATTCTTCTGGATATCATGATGCCCTTTAAAGATGGATTTGATGTATGCAAAGAATTACGTACCGATCGACGATTCGATAAAACCATTATCGTTATGGTTACGGCTTTAGCCGATGAAGAATCGCGAAATAATGGACTACGCGCCGGAGCTGATGACTTCATAAGTAAACCATTCAATCCCATCGAGTTAAGACGAAAGGTACATTTACTCTTCCGGTTACGAGAACGATTGGTTAGTGATAACCAATCGCTTGACCAGGTATAAAAACGGGGAAATTGTATGACGGATAGTGTATTTCAGGAATTAGAGAATCAACTGGATGGCAATGTATACACAGATAAAAAGATGCGACTGCTCTATGCCACCGATGCATCGGCCTATCGGGAAGTACCTGTGGCCGTAGCCTTGCCCCGGCATAAAGAGGACATCCAACGCATTATTGCCTTTGCTAACCTCCATAAAATTCCCCTGATCCCCCGTACAGCAGGCACATCTCTTGCCGGACAGGTCGTGGGCAGTGGTATCATTGTGGATGTTTCAAAATACATGACTCGTATTCTGGAGTTAAACGAGCAAGAGCGTTGGGTACGCGTTGAACCAGGTGTTATTCTCGATGAATTAAATCTGTTCCTGGCTCCTCACGGATTGTTTTTCGGTCCTGAAACCTCTACTGCCAACCGTTGTATGATTGGAGGCATGGCAGGCAACAATGCTTGTGGCTCCCATTCGCTTATTTATGGTTCCACACGCGATCATACACTTTCGGTAACAACACTGCTCAGCGATGGATCGGAAGCTATCTTTGGTCCTGTTTCCAGTGAAAAAATTGAACAAAAAAAGCAGGGACAAACATTAGAGGGAAAGATATATCAACATATCGATACCCTGCTAAGAGACGAGGACACACGTAATCACATCCTTGAACATTACCCCAATCCTGCTATAACGCGCCGTAATACAGGCTATGCACTGGACCTTTTGGCTGCTTCGGCACCCTATACACCAAAAGGGCCTACCTTCAACCTGGCTAATCTGCTTTGCGGATCGGAAGGAACGCTTGCTTTTACAACAGAAATTAAGCTGAACCTCATTCCTGCTCCCCCAAAAGAAGTAGCTATTGTAGCCGTACACTTAAAAGAAAAGCAGGAAGCTTTCCGCGCCAATTTAGTAGCCCTAAAACATAATCCCGGGGCAGTTGAGATGATGGATCATATTGTACTGGATCTTACCAAAGACAATCATGAACAACAAAAAAACCGCTTTTTCATCGAAGGCCGTCCGGGAGCTATCTTGCTGGTAGAATTTGCCCGTAATACAAGAGCCGAAATTCAGCAGTGTTATGAAGCACTTACACACGATCTTTCCCTTGCGGGATACGGATATGCCTACCCTATTGTGTATGGTGCCGAAACCAAAAAAGTGTGGGCCTTACGCAAAGCCGGCCTGGGTGTTTTATCAAACCTAAAAGGCGATGCACGTCCTGTTTCGCTGATTGAAGATACTGCCGTTACTGTTGAGGATCTTCCCGAATACATGAACGACTTCCAAAAAATCCTGGATAACTACAACCTTTCATGTGTTTTCCATGCCCACATTGGGACTGGCGAACTGCATTTACGCCCCATTCTAAATTTGAAAGAGAAAAGAGATGTAGAGCTTTTCCGGACCCTGGCTTATGAGATTGCTCACCTGGTAAAAAAATACCGGGGGAGCATGAGCGGTGAACACGGCGATGGGCGTGTACGCGGAGAACTGATTCCCATTATCCTGGGAGATGAAAACTACCGACATTTAAAGGCGTTAAAACAGGTATGGGATCCCAACGGCCTCTTTAACCCGGGCAAGATTGTTGATGCGCCTGACATGCGCACCTCATTAAGATACGAACCCGGACGTGCAGAACGTCAAATTGAAACTTTTTTTGATTTCTCATCGGTGGGCGGCATCCTGAGAGCAGCCGAAAAATGCAACGGCAGTGGCGATTGCCGCAAAACAGAAATCATCGGCGGAACCATGTGCCCCAGCTATATGGCAACCCGTAACGAGAAAGATGGGACACGTGCCCGGGCCAATATTTTACGTGAGTTTCTCACCCATTCCACAAAGAAGAATCCTTTTGATCATCCCGAAATAAAGGAAGTAATGGATTTATGCCTTTCCTGTAAAGCCTGCAAATCGGAATGTCCCTCCAGTGTAGATGTAGCCAAATTAAAGGCTGAATTTTTGCAGCATTATTATCAGGCTCATGGCATACCTCTGCGCACAAGGCTCATTGCCAATATTACAGGGATCAATAAACTGGGAAGCCTGATGCCGGGAATATTCAACTTTTTTATGCAAAATGCGTTTGTGGCCCCTTTATTTATGCGGATTTTTGGGTTTGCCCCGCAACGGCGCATGCCCACATTAGCCTCTAAGCCATTTCGCAGGCATGTGGCCGCCTATAAGCAAGCCCTGCAACCCAAATCCCCAAAAATTGGCACAGTTTTTTACTTCGTCGACGAGTTTACAAATTACAACGATACCGATATTGGCGTTGCCACAGTGCAATTGTTAACCCGGCTGGGTTACAAC
The DNA here is from genome assembly GCA_046482855.1 of Bacteroidales bacterium. GTDB lineage: Bacteria > Bacteroidota > Bacteroidia > Bacteroidales > UBA12077 > CAYVSF01. The sequence continues at coordinate 7,669 of JAWOEH010000074.1, forward strand.
GTTATTATCCCCGATACCGTACAGAGTGGGCGCAGCTTTCTATCAAAAGGCATGCTTAAAAGGGCTCGTAAATTAGCCGAAGAGAACGTTTCCCGACTGTCGGAAAAAATTACTGCTGAAACCCCTCTTATCGGAACCGAGCCATCGGCTATTCTCAGCTTTCGCGACGAATATCCCGAATTGGTAAAAGCTTCCATGCGTGCACAGAGTCGTAAACTAGCTCAACACTGTTTTATGCTGGAAGAGTTTCTCATGCGTGAAATAGAGGCCGGAAACATCCGTCGGGAACAGTTTACCTGCGAAACAAAAAATATTCTGCTACATGGCCATTGCCAGCAAAAAGCGGTAGCTTCCACAGAACAATCCCTATTCCTGCTTAACTTCCCAGCCAACTATTATGCCAAAGAAATTCCCTCAGGATGTTGCGGTATGGCAGGTTCATTTGGTTATGAGAAAGAACACTATGAAATTTCTCAAAAAATTGGCGAAATGGTACTATTCCCCACAGTCCGAAAGGCTAATGAAGACACACTTATCGCCGCTCCCGGCACCAGTTGTCGCCATCAGATAAAAGAGGGAACACAAAGAACAGCCCTACACCCTGCCGAGATTTTGTATGCGGCGCTGAAATAAAAAATCCCTGTTCTTCCGTATGAACAAAGATACAATTACAGGGTAATTGAAAAGGAACCTTTTGTATTTAAACGGTTTTTCGTAAATTGTGTACACCTTAACAATTGTTTTTGCTTGCAATACTGATAACTCAAAACAAGATAAACATGCAAAAAACCCCTACTCCTCCTCCTGACGAAGCTCACCTAGTGAGTAAAAAGAAATATTTTGATGTCGATATTCCTGTATTTTGGCCTTCCGCCATTGTAATTGTTTTTTTTATTGCGCTTACCCTGATTGTGGGCGAGCCAATGGATAAAGTATTTACTACTGTACAGGACAGTATATCCGATAATGGCGGCTGGTTTTTCATCCTTTCGGTCAATTTTTTTCTGATTATGATGATTTACATAGCTTTTAGTAAATTCGGAAAGATCCGACTGGGAGGCAATCAGGCCAAGCCGGAATTTTCAAAAGGAGCTTGGTTTTCCATGTTATTTAGTGCCGGAATGGGTATTGGTATCCTCTTTTGGAGTGTTGGCGAGCCGTTGTTTCACTTCATGAGCCCTCCACAGGGCGAAGGACAAACGGTAAACGCAGCCCGTTTATCCATGGAGACGACCTTCCTGCATTGGGGGCTCCATGCCTGGGGAATATATGCCTTGGTGGGTTTGGCGCTGGCTTTTTTTACATTTAATAAAAAACTACCTCTCACCATTAGTTCGGTTTTTCACCCTTTGTTTGGCAAACGTGTTCATGGCCCCATCGGAAAGATCATCAATGTGCTGGCCGTAGTAGCTACCCTTTTTGGTTTAGCAACCTCCCTGGGCTTAGGAGTACAGCAAGTGAGTGCCGGCTTAAACCACCTGTTTGGTTGGTCGGATACCATTAATCTGCAAGTGATTTTAATTACCCTTATTACCTTGGCAGCAACAGCTTCGGTGGTGGCAGGACTGAGTGCCGGGGTAAAGCGGTTAAGTCAACTCAACATCATTATAGGGGCCCTGTTTCTGTTGTTTATGCTAATTGTCGGGCCCAGCCTGTTTATTGCCGATTCATTTGTGCAGAACGTAGGTAGCTATATTCAGAATTTCTTTGCCCTGAGTTTCTGGACTGAGAGTTATCAGCAATCCGACTGGCAAAATAGCTGGACTGTATTTTATTGGGCATGGTGGATAAGTTGGTCGCCCTTTGTGGGGATGTTTATTGCCCGCATATCGCGAGGCCGGACCATCAAAGAGTTTGTTCTAGGTGTACTCATTGTCCCCTCGCTACTTACCTTTTTATGGCTATCAGCTTTCGGGGGGTCAGCTTTATTTCTGGAAATTAACAATATTGCTGATTTAACTTCAGCCGTATCCGAGAATGTAGCCACCTCGCTCTATGTGTTACTAGAACAATTTCCGCTTTCCTCTATCACTTCAATTGTAGGGGTATTATTAGTCACCAGTTTCTTCATTACCAGTTCCGACTCAGGATCCTTGGTTGTGGACAGCCTTACAGCAGGAGGTAAACTGGATGCCCCAGTTCCGCAGCGGATTTTTTGGGCATTAACGGAAGGTGCCATAGCAGCTGTGTTACTTATTGGTGGAGGCTTAAAAGCCTTACAAACAGCTGCCATCATTACCGGACTCCCCTTTACGATAATTCTTATCACAATGGTTTTCAGTTTATTAAGAGGCCTGCAAGATGAACACCTCAGCATGGAAAGAGCTATTCTAGCTCGTGAGAAAAAATCTTATCAAGAAATTATACGTGATATGGTAAGCAAACGTGAGCATAAGAAAACCGGTAGAGATGAAAACAATAAACCAAATGCAAACGAATAAACCCATTAGCCATGTACAAATTCGACAATATACTTATATGCCTTGATCTTACCGAAATGGATGACTTTTTGATAAGTTATGCCAATTATATTGTGGACACGTTTAAGCCTCAAAAGATCACCTTTATCCACGTAATGGAGTCGTTTAATCTGCCAGAGGAGATGGCTTCTGACTTTCCTGAATTAGATGCCCCTTTGCAAGATATTATCCGCGAGGAATTGGAGGAGAAAGTAAAAACAGGCTACAACGGAGATGCATCGGTATCGCCAAAACTGGAACTTCTGGAAGGGCATACAACGGAAGAGATTGTGAACTATGCCAGAGGCAACAAAATCACCCTTACGCTCATGGGTAAAAAGATAGGCTATCTCGGACGCGGTGGGGTGGTTCTGAAAATTCTGGGACTAATCCCCTCGTCGGTATTGCTCATTAGCGAAACAGCTCAACGTACCATGAAACGCCTAATGGTGCGTATGGACTATAGCCGTATTTCAGCCATAGCGCTAAAAATGGCAGGAACCATTGTTGAGCAAACAAATGGATCAACCCAATGCTTGCGGGTTATTAAAGTACCTATTACCTATTTCCCCCAGCAAACAAAAACAGCTGAAGTGAAACTAAAAACACAGCTCACCCAGCACGCCGAAAAAGAGTACAAGAAATTTATGAAACGTCAAAAACTCAGCGAGGAAGAATTTCCCTGTGAGTATGTAGTGGATTTTAAAAGCGACGAAGCACAAATAATTTATAATAAAGCCATACAAAACGATATCGATTTATTAATTATTGGATCCAAAATAAAATCCTCCATGGCAAATGTAATCCTTGACAGTACCTCAGAAAAACTGGCAGGTGCTGAAAAGAATATTCCTGTGCTGATTGTAAAAGATCGAAAACAATCAATTGGGTTTCTTGAGGCATTATTTGATTAATAAAGCAACCTCTTAACCTAAACTATTCATAAAGTATTCGGGTTAACATCTTATTTTCTAAATCGTGTATTCCCATAACAAAAAACGACACGTCCTATGAAATACCTAAAAATAAGCATCTTATTTCTCATTACAACAGCCCTCATGTGGCAATGCAAATCCAATGGAAGTACCCTGGATAGTGAGCAGCGAAAAATTCAGATCAACTATACCGATTGGGCCGAAAACGTTGCTCTGACACAGCTCACTTATTACCTGCTCACCGAGCGCTTATCCTATGAGGTGATCCTTAAAAAGACAACTGTTAGCGAAGCATATCAGGAAGTTGGGTCAGGGGAAGCCGATATCTTTATGGATGCCTGGCTACCTACTACTCACAAAAGCTATTACACACAATACCAGGATTCAACAGAGAATCTGGGAGCAGTTTATCTTTTTGCACAAACCGGATTAGCTGTTCCCCAATACATGGATATCGAAAGTATTTCACAGCTAAGCCAATTCTATAAAGGCCCCATTACGGGAATCGACAGTGGTGCAGGCATTATGGAAGGGACACGCCGCGCCCTTGAAGCCTATCAATTGCCCAATGAACTGATGGTTCTTAGTGGCCCGGAGATGTCGCAGCGCTTCGAGGAGGCCTACAAACGTCGTGAAGAAATTGTAATTACCGGCTGGGAGCCCCATTGGCTTTTCCATCGTTACGACATAAAATTTCTGGAGGATGAAAAGGGAATTTTCCCCGGAAAAGAAAAAATTGTTCTTCTGGGACGCAAAGGCTTTACCGCCGATCATCCGCATGCAGCGCTATTTTTTGAGCGCATGAGTTTTACCGAAAAAGAATTGAACGAGTTAATCTACGAAGTTCAGAAAGATGAGGATGACCTACGCGCTGTGCGCAAGTGGGCAGAGAAACATGCCTATCTGGTAAATCGATGGCTCAGAGACTTAGCCCCGGAACGCTTAAAAATTATGTAACGAACAAGAAGAGGCTGGAAAACTCCAGCCTCTTTACATGTGTCATTCGTTTATCTCCCCTATTCAGCACCACGCATGTTCATAATATCGCGGTCGAAAACATATAGGTTTCTATCACCTAACATTTTAAGCTTGTCTAAAATGGCATTTACAGAACTCTCCTCTTCAATCTGCTCTGTCACAAACCACTGAATCCAGTTGTGTGTAGTATAATCTTTCTCTTCCATTGTTACGGCCACAATCTCGTTAATGGATTTTGTCACGAATTGCTCATGCTCGAGTACCTTTTGAAACATGGTATGAATATCGCCGTACTCCTCTGCGGGTTTGTCAAAAGCCGGAATGATAGTCTTTCCGCCTCTATCGTTTACATAATCAATAATTTTCAGCATGTGCATACGCTCCTCGTCCGACTGTGCGTACAACCACTGGGCAATACCGCTAAACCCTTCTGATTCGGCCCATGAAGCCATCGCCAGGTATAAATTTGAAGAATAACCTTCCTTCTCTATCTGAGCAACGAGTGCTTTTTCTACTTTTTCATTTAACATAACTTCTGGTTTTGAATGTGTGATTAATTGTAAAAGTAATAACTCTGTAGTATCAATTTTGTTTATTCAATGTCTAAATCAAACTCCTGACGCCAGCGATCCAACACACTGTTTTTCTTAACCAGGTGCTGATATTTCTCTTTGGCAGTAAAGAGCTTCGTATTTTCCGGTTGCTTATTTTCCTTTATCTCGGTGGTAATTTCAAGATTTTTATTCTTTAACTCTACCCGTAAAAAGTGTTTTATTTCCGGTAAGATCCCTTGAATAGCTTCGTCCTGCAGAGGATTATCCAGGGTAAAATAGACACAGACATCAGCTTGTTTTTCAACTTTTCTCGATATTAAAGCATTGTACAAACGAGGACGCGACTCCATTTGTTCGGTAAGCTTTTTCCAGGCGTTCTCAAGCTGTTTTTGATCAAAAGGTTGCTCTTGTTCAATGATTGTCTCCTCTGCCTGTTCTTTATCCGCCTCCTCCGTCGAGGAAGATTCTTCCTGCTTTTGTTGAGTGAAATCTTTTAGCGAAAACGATTTTACCCCTTTATCCGAAGGAAGAGGTTTCCCAATTCGGGGTTTGTGAGTAGCCTTTGGAGGAGTAACAATTTTGCGGGCTATGGGTTCTTCCCGGGGTTCCTCAACAGTGGGTGTTTTCGGAGTTGGCTCAGGTTGTTCCTTTTCTACATGCCCCTTTGCATTTGATTCGTCACGAATATCATCAGGCTCATTAGCTGTAGCTAGGGCTTTTTTTTTTCCGACTCAATGGCACATAATTTCACCAATGCCAGTTCTATGTGCAGTCGTTTGTTTCGGGCATACCGATAATTTACATCGCAATCGTTGGTTATTTCCAAAGCCCTCAATAAAAAGGTAACATCACATTTATGGCTTTGTGCCAGGTAACGCTCTTTTATATTGGCTCCAACCTCCAGCAAACCAATAGTAGCTTCATCTTTGCCTACCATCACATTCCTGAAATGTTCACTCAGGCTGTTTATAAAATGCTGCGCATCAAATCCTTTATCCAAAATCTCATCGAAAACAAGCAAGGCATTGGTAATATCACCGGCCAAAAACGCATCGGTAAGCTTAAAATAGTATTCATAATCGAGGATATTCAGGTTATCAATTACCTTTTTGTAAGTAATCTCTTTCCCCGAAAAACTCACTACCTGATCGTAAATGGAAAGAGCATCGCGCATGGCGCCATCGGCCTTTTGTGCAATGCTGTTCAGGGCATCCTCCTCGTAGGAGATGCCTTCCTGCTCGCTAATGTATTTCAGGTATTCAGTAGCATCTTCAATGGTAATGCGGTTAAAATCAAAAATCTGACAGCGCGACAAGATGGTTGGAATAATCTTGTGTTTTTCGGTAGTTGCCAGAATAAAAATCGCATGCTTTGGCGGCTCTTCCAGGGTTTTTAGAAAAGCGTTGAAGGCCTGTTGCGATAACATATGCACCTCGTCGATGATATACACGCTGTATTTGCCAATTTGAGGAGGAACACGCACCTGCTCAATCAGCTGCCGAATATCCTCCACAGAATTATTCGATGCAGCATCGAGCTCATGAATATTATAGGACTTATTGGTATTAAAGGCAGTGCAAGATTCACACTCGTTACAGGGTTCAGTCTCATTGGTAACATTAAAACAGTTCAGCGTTTTAGCCAAAATACGTGCACAAGTAGTTTTCCCTACCCCTCGTGGACCACAAAACAAATAAGCCTGTGCTACATGCTCATTTCTTATAGCACTCTTTAACGTATTGGTTATTGAGGCCTGTCCTACAACCGAAGCAAACGTAGCGGGACGATATTTACGTGCTGAAACAATGAAATTTTCCATAATTACCGTAACTGAATTTGAATACACAAAAATAGAACTTCCTTCGGATAATTAAAATTTCCACCTGTCTAAGATATAAACAGAAAGAAATTCCCTCTATGTATCAGTATATTATTTGTTAACTTTATCCTTCGGAAGGATCTTTCCGAATACCACTACTTCATTTATAACGGCTACCTAAAAAATGAATTTCTGATAAAGCTGCCTGTAGAACAAGTCAATAAAGAAATATTAACACAAAATGAAAAAGCAGCTTTCGAAAGAGCTAAAAAAGGTTTCTTTACCCTTGTGTATAAAGAAAATATAGTGTATTTTTGCCCCGCAATAATTGAGATTTATTTTAATAAACAAGTTTAATTATGGTAAGACAGTACGAAACCGTTTTCATTACAACTCCCGTTTTGTCTGAAGCTCAGATGAAGGAGACGGTCGACAAATTCCGCGCTATATTGAAAGAGGGCGGTGCCGAAATGGTGCATGAGGAAAATTGGGGCCTGCGCAAGCTCGCCTATCCCATTCAGAAAAAGTCGACAGGATTTTATTACATGCTTGAATTCAAAGCACCTACCCAAGTGATTGACAAATTAGAGGTAGAGTTCCGTCGCGACGAGCGTATCATTCGCTTCCTGACGTTCAAAATGGACAAATACGCCGTGGAATACGCAGAGAAAAAACGTAGTCAAAAAGCAGCTAAACAGGAGGATAAATAATGGCCCAAAATCAATCAGAAATCAGATATTTGACTCCCCCAACGGTTGAGATCAAAAAGAAGAAATATTGCCGATTTAAGAAGAATCGCATTAAGTACATCGATTATAAAGATCCTGAATTCTTAAAGAAATTCGTAAACGAGCAAGGAAAAATCCTTCCCCGACGAATTACCGGTACTTCCTTGAAATACCAGCGAAAAGTAGCGAAAGCTATTAAGCGTGCACGCCACTTGGCCATGCTACCTTATGTAACGGATATGTTAAAATAAGAATTGGAGGACTACTACGATGGACATTATATTAAAAGAAGACGTTCAAAACTTAGGTCATAAGGACGACATCATATCCGTAAAAAATGGATATGCCAGAAACTACCTTATTCCTAAAGGATTTGCTACCTTAGCAACTCCCTCGGCTCGCAAAGCTCACCAAGAGATCTTGCGCCAACGTGCTCACAAACTCGAGAAGATTAAAGAGCAGGCAGAAGAGATGGCGAAGAGCCTGGAAGGTGTGAAAATTGAGTTGGGTGCAAAAACAAGTTCCAAAGGAAAAATCTTTGGTTCTGTTAATAACATCCAAATTGCTGAAGCCTTAGCCGAAAAAGGATTCGATGTGGATCGTAAGCAAATTACTATCGATTCGGATGCCATTAAAGAAGTGGGAAGCTACAAAGCTAAAATCAAGCTGCACCGCGATGTGGTAGTAGAGATTGAGGTGGAGATTAAAGGTGAATAATCACACTACATACAGTTTTAAGAAAAGCCTGCTCGTTGAGCAGGCTTTTTTTTATTTAACAGCAATCGTCTCAATCTCAATCATTGCCTTCAAAGGTAGCTCTGCTACCTGATAAGCGGCACGTGCAGGGGGCTCCTCTGTATAAAAAGTAGCATAAACCTCATTCATCTTTTGAAAGTTCCCCATATCACTTAATAAACAAGTAGACTTTACTACATTTTTGTAACTATATCCGGCCTCCTCCAAAATAGCACCGATATTTTCCAGTACTTGTTTGGTTTGTTCTTCAATTGTTTCGGGCATCTTACCCGTTTCTGGGTTTACAGGTAGTTGGCCCGAAATGTAAAGCGTCCCGTTTGCTTCAACAGCCTGGCTATAAGGCCCTATAGCCTTGGGAGCGTTGTCGGTAAAAACAATTTTTTTCATTGCTTACTTGGTATTTATAAATTAATAAATCGAACTTGTAACAGGCTTAAAGATAATAGAAAAACACCATATCTGCTTTGCGTATCCACTACAATTTCATCGAAGGATTTTACCTGCTCAGGCAAAAGTTGTACTATTGCACCCGGATTGCAGAATCTATGCAAGTTATTAAAACAGGGCGAAAATGAAAATCTTAGTCATTGACAATTACGACTCTTTTACCTACAACCTGGTTCATATTTTGGAAAAACAGGGTGCTCAGGTTACTGTGCTGCGCCCCGATGCATTAGCTCATTCAGTGGACATGCGTTTGTATAAAGGAGTTGTTATTAGTCCCGGACCAGGACTACCTGCCGATTATCCCGTTTTATTCCGGTTGCTTGATACCCTTCCTTCCACGCTGCCAATATTAGGCGTTTGTTTGGGCTTGCAGGTACTGGCGGTACATGAAGGAGCATCGTTACAAAACTTGCAGGCTCCGCTTCATGGCCGTTCCGTAGAAGTAATGAAACAAGCGGCATCTCCCCTTTTTCAGGGGATAGCTCAACATTTCAAAACGGGACGCTACCACTCCTGGGTAATTGATCCGGAGACATTGCCTGTATGTTTCGAAGTAACAGCCATCGATGAGCAGGGTACAATCCAAGGCGTAAGGCATCGTTCATTGCCTCGTGAAGGGGTTCAATTCCATCCCGAATCAGTACTTACCGAGCATGGAGAAAAGATGCTGAAAAATTGGGTCAACTCCTTAGTACCTGCCGGAGACAGGAATAATATTTGACCAAGGGCATGATCCGCCGTTTGGCAGCAAATACACTTCCCTGATTATAAAGAAACTAAAAAGACCAGATAGCCTACATTTAAACGTGTATAGCGAGCTACATCCCACCTCCTGTGGGGACAGATTCGACAAATGAAATAAAAATTTTGAACGGATAAATTATTCGGCTTAGAAGTTATCTCGCCACGATTTTTGCTTCGTGTATTTCAAATCCTGAAGAATTGCTGATTTAACGTTGATGCGAAAATTGTAGCTCTGGTAATTACCAATAGGCACCCAGTTGAAAGCCATCTCCCAACAATGCAGATTGCGGTGTATGTTTACTGTTGTTGCAGCCAGCTGATTCTCTTCAAAATCGTAAGAAGTAGAGAGGCTGATTTTCCAGTTTTGTGTTAAGCTTACACTTCCCGAAGCCCGAAGCGTTTGTGACAGTTCAGAACTAACACGGGGCTTAGAGTAATTGAACTTGTATTGCAAATTTACATTCCAGGGTACATCAAAATCCACATAGCCCGGCAAGGTGTTAAGATATTCATCGTGGGCCTGATCCATCCCCTCGTCGCGACCATCGTCAAACATATTATCATGCCCAAACCCTCCAATGCTGGTAGCATTTCCTCCTCGTTGCCCGCCCGTACCTGCTTTGCTTTTGGAGTTCAGGTTCATGTTCACATTCACATCAAAACTTGTGAGGCGAGCCAGTTTTCTGTTTTCGTTCCATTCCCACTTATCTACTATTCCTTTTTTATCTGCTGAAAGTGCGTAGGGATCAAACCGAAAGCCGAAGTTTAGATTTACCTTATTCTCAAATAGCTGGGTACGTCCCGTCATATTCACTGTTGACCAGTTCATGCTATCGGCGTAGATATCGTAACTTGTGGAGATATTAAGGGTCTCCAAGAGCTTAATCTTCTTGGTAGCATTGGCTGTATCCTCGGGTGTGCGCACCTTCATCTCGATATTATTATTCAACGAGAAATTTACCCTTCCCACTCTTCCGGGTGCACTTGGCAAGCGATAAGCCCCATTCTGAAAGATATAATACTCCTGTTCCTTACCTTCTTTATCCAGATACGTATCATAATATTTACCGACCATCGTACCCAAATCGGGCTGAAAACTGAAGGAAACAGTGGGTGATAAGACGTGGCGTACGGCTTCAACTTTTGCATTAGGATTAAGCATTTGATACGTAAAATACACCTTTGGATTGAATGTTAAGCTAATTGAAGGCGAAATAATATGCGCATAGGTGAGCCCCTGAATAGTGTCGGTAATGATGTTGTGGGTTGTATCTCCTGTTGCTTCATCTATCAGGGTTTGCCGAAACTTATTCACTCGATTAGGGTAGACAATACCTGTGTAGTTTGCTTGAGGACTTAAATTAAAAAAACGCAGAAACTTGAAATTCGTATTAATGGGAATATTGTGCTGAAAGCCATACTTCATATCATCAAACATGGCGGGTTTGAACATCAATGAATCCGTAGTTTTAATCCGATTCTCCAACTTTGAAGTGTAGCTCACCTGAATGTTTTCGTACCAGGCTGGCTCCCCTGTTCGATTTTCGGCACGAAACGGATACTGACGATCCATATTGAAATTCAGCGAGGGCAAAATAAAATCGACACTCTCTGATTGGCTATTCTGGTTATGGCGCAAATCAGCACTGAAACGAAACGGGGTTCCCGGCCAATTTTTGCTGAACGAAACACTGGAACTCTTGGTATTGTTAACTCGCTGATTCATATTTTGGCCATTCAGCTTATCGTAGGAGCTGGAACTCAAATTCACATTGGCATTGAAACTTGATGTAGGATTGGCCTTGGGATCTTGCCGGTGCGACCAACGAAATTGAAATACTTTCCTCTCCTCATAATCGGGGAAGCCTTCGTCCCCTCTTTTGTCAACACGATAGTCGAAACCCACTTGAGAACTGAATTTATATCGCTTTATATATCGATAAATACCATTAACCCCCCAGGTACCTTTTGAGTAGATATCACCGGTAAGTTGAAGATCCATATTGTCACTTATGGCAAAATAATACCCTCCCTCTTCCAGTTTAAAGCCATAATTACGCTCCTCGCCATATTTTGGGAAGAGAATGCCCGACTTTTTCGTTTTTTGCATGGGGAAAAAACCAAAGGGTATAAATAGTACCTTTAATGGAAGATCTTCAATAACCAGATAAGAGTACCCAGAGATGATTTTGTCGCCCGGAAGAATTTTGGCCTTTGATAAAGCCAGGTAATAATGAGGATGCTTGTCATCGCAGGTAGTGTACTTTCCATCCTGCATATTAAACGTTTCATCGTCCACTTTTTTGGTTAAGGCACTGTGCAAATACCCTTCCGATTCTTGGGTGTAGATTTCTTCAATATAGCCTTTTTTTGTCTTAAAATTGTATTGAAGCGTTTTGGCCTCAAACTCTTCGGCACCATCTTTAAACACCGGAGTGCCCACAAGCACGCCTGTTGAATCCTCCACCCCGGCAGCATACACCTCATTGGTTTCCTGATTGTACTCGATATAAGCCGCTTTGAGTTCAATCTCACCATAGGTTATAAAAGCATCGTTGTACAAATACACTTTATTCTCCTGACGCTTCATCACAATCGAATCTTCGGCGGTATAGGAAACCTTATCCTCTATCACCGATGAGGAGGTAGTATCTGCCGATTGCGGTGCTCTATTTTGTGCCTGAAGACTCGGATCCCCTTGACTGGTAATTGTCCGCTGTTGCAGATTCACACTATCAGGTGCCATAACCCGAGTGCTGTCCAAAACCGGCACTTGAGCGCTGGCCCACAGGCCATTAAAGGCAATCAGCAAAAAGAGCAGTAAAGATTGTTTAAAGTTATTCGCAAGCAAAGTGTTCTATTTTTGTAAGATCATCGTATCTTTGAGCCATCAAAACTATAAAATAATCACATACATTTTCAAAGAAGATGTATTTTATGCAGAGAATTTTTACACATCTCATCACGATAGCAGCCGTATGTTCTCTGAACTTCGGCTTTGTTTTGCAGACAGCATTTGCTCAGGAAGATCCCTATCAAGTGTATCATTTGCAAACCGTTGTCATCGACCCCGGACATGGCGGACGCGATCCTGGAGCCTTAGGAAAAAAAGCCCGCGAGAAAGATATTGTTTTGCAAGTGGCAAAAAGAGTGGGTGCTTACGTCCAGGAAAACCTCCCTGATGTAAAGGTCCTGTACACACGCGATGATGATACTTTTGTGCCTTTGAACGAAAGAGCTGAAATAGCAAATAAAGCAAAAGCGGACTTGTTTATCTCCATACATGCCAACTCAGTGGGTAATCAGAATGCCTATGGCGCTGAAACCTGGGTAATGGGTTTGCACAAATCGAAAGAAAACCTGGAAGTTGCAAAGATGGAAAATAGTGCCATCCTTTATGAGGAGGACTATAGCCAAAAGTATGAAGGCTTTGAACCCAACTCTTCCGAATCGTATATCATCTTCTCTATGTTGCAAAATACCCATCTTGAGCAAAGTTTAGATTATGCAGCTTATCTTCAGGAGGAGTTTCACTCTCGTGCACTACGCCGGAACCGCGGGGTAAAACAGGCAGGCTTTGTAGTATTATGGCAAACAACCATGCCGAGTGTACTCATCGAACTGGGATTTCTATCCAATCCGAAGGAGGAAGCTTACTTAAGTTCCGAAAATGGTCAGGACTATATGGCCTCAGCCATTTTTCGCGCTTTTCGTGATTATAAAACGAAAGTGGAGCACCAAAGCCGTATGTTGGTTCAAAAAGAGCAGAATACGCTTGTCACCCCGGCACAAACCACTGGCCAACTTGCTGATTCAACTGCTTCGGAGCGTCCAAATATCTACTTTAAAGTACAGGTAGCCTCTGCCTCTCGTCCTATCGAGAACCAATCCTCCTATTTTGGCGAAATTGAACATATTGAAGAGTTCCAAACACAATCGTACTACAAATACGCTGCTGGATTTGCCAGATCCTATGAAGAAGTTGTACAATTACGAAAAAAAATTATCCAATACTTCCCTGATGCCTTTATTGTGGGTGTTGAAAACGGACAACTAATTCCGGTTCGGGAAGCGATAAAAAAACTCAATACGCCATGAAAAAGATACCACGCGAAGCCGTCATAGGATTTTTTATGCTTCTCATTATTGCCATTTTAATTTGGGGCATAAGCTTTTTGAAAGGGAAAAACATCTTGACAAAAAACAAGGAGTATTTTGCCCTGTATCAACGCATCGACGGACTTGAAAAAGCTAGCCCTGTGTACCTTAATGGCTTTCGGGTAGGGCTTGTGGAAAATATCTACTTTCATCCCGACAAAAGTGGCCGACTGGTTGTTCAGCTATCAGTTCAAAATAGCATTAACATCCCAAAAGGAAGTAAATTAGTCTTATATAACCACGATTTTTTGGGAACAAAAGCCCTACGACTTGACTATAGCCAAAGTAGTCAGTTGGAGACTCCCGGCGATACCCTGCACACCCTATTCGAAGCGGGTATTACCGACCAACTGGCAGAGCAGTTAATGCCTGTAAAAGAAAAAGCCGAAAGACTAATCGTTAGTATGGACACTATGATCAATGTCATTAATCAGTCCGATGACCACATTCAAGCAACACTGCAAAATCTCTCATCGGGCTCGGAAGAGTTTAAATACCTGATGAAAAATCAACGTCATCGCTTGGGAAAAATTATCCGCAATGCAGAGAGTATTTCCGACAATCTTGCCCAAAACAACGAACAGGTTAGTACCATTTTAGAGAACTTCTCAGCTGTTAGCGATACGCTGGCCAAGGCCAATGTGGGTCAAACCATACGCAATGCCACCCTTGCTCTTAGTGAGTTTCAGTTGATCCTTACCAAAGTGGAAAAAGGAGAAGGCTCTTTAGGACAGTTGGTGAATAACGACAGCCTTTACAACAATATGGAAAATGCAGCACGCGATTTAGACAGTTTGCTCATTGATATGAAAGAGCATCCCGGTAGGTACATTCATTTTTCAGTATTCGGCAAAAAAAACAAATAACCCCTTGATAGTAACCACTATCGAAAGCAAATAAAAACAGTACACACCACGCAAACAATACGTTAAATTAGACAGAACACCTATCTATAAGTCATTTAACGTAACAGAAATATTAAAACAAGCTAAACAGCCTATAAATAAAGGGCTTTGAAATAACCAAGTAAGGCTGTGCGTGATACTCAGTTTATAAGCCGCTACAATACAGACTAATAAGTCTTTTTTAAAGAAGGATTTTGATCTTTTTTTCAACAGAAAAATAAGCGACTTGAAATTTCTTAATTTGATCTTAAGATAACTTACGTAAATGTTTAATTAACAATTTATTAATGATTATAACATCTAATTGTCTATCAACCAGCTCTTTAATTTTTTTCTACTTTTTTTTCTTTGGTAAAGGATTGACAGAGCTCATCCTAAAACTTTCTGATAAATAACAACAGTTTTCCAATTTTTTTTTCCTTATTTTTTTCACAAATTTGCTTGAGCAAAACGGAACCACATAATATTTTAAAGAACAAAATTTCAATGGATAGCACTAAACATCAGGAAATTTGGAGTAATTGTTTACGTATTATCAAAGACAATGTTCCAGCCATAAGTTTTCGAACCTGGTTTGAGCCTATCGTGCCGCTTAAATTAAAAGGCAGTGTGCTAACTATTCAGGTGCCCAGTCCATTTTTTTATGAGTATCTGGAAGAGCAGTACATTGATATTTTACGAAAAACGTTACGAAAAGAGTTAGGGCAAGACGCCAAACTGGAGTACAGCGTGGTAATGGAGCATTCGATGTATTCGAACAAGCAGCCCTACACGGTAAACTTTCCCACAAACAACAAAACGGAACTTAGGAATAAACCCGTGTCTGTTCCGTTAGGTGCTGATGAACCTACCATTAAAAACCCCTTTGTCATCCCTGGGATAAAAAAACTGCATGTTGATCCGCGGTTGAACCCGGACAACAACTTCCAGAATTTTGTCGAAGGGGAATGTAATCGTCTGGCTCGTTCGGCCGGTGAAGCCGTTGCCGAAAATCCAGGAGGTACAGCCTTCAACCCCTTATTCATTTATGGTGATTCAGGCCTTGGAAAAACCCATCTCTCTCAAGCAATTGGAATTAAGGTAAAGGAGCATTCGCCCGAAAAAACCGTTCTCTATGTGAACGCCAATAAATTCCAAACGCAATTTGTAGAATCGGTGCGCAACAATAACCGAAATGATTTTCTGCATTTTTACCAGATGATTGATGTCTTAATTATTGACGATGTGCATGAATTTGCTGGCAAAGCCAAAACCCAGGACATTTTCTTCCACATTTTTAATCATTTGCATCAATCGGGCAAACAGCTTATCCTTACATCGGATAAAGCACCTGTGGAGTTACAAGGTATGGAGCAACGTCTGCTGTCGCGCTTCAAATGGGGTCTTTCGGCCGATTTGCAAGTACCCGATTTTGACACCCGAATGCAAATTCTCCGCCACAAGGTTTACAAAGATGGCATTAGTATCAGCGACGATGTGCTGGAATACATCTCCTCGCATATTAATACCAATGTTCGTGAACTGGAAGGAGCGCTGATCTCTTTACTGGCTCAATCCACGCTTAACCGCAAAGAAATTACCATGGATTTAGCTATGCACATGATTGATCGATTGGTGAAAAATTCCAAACGAGAAATCTCTGTTGACTACATCCAAAAAGTAGTATGCGATTACTTTAGCTTAACCCCTGATCTTTTACAATCGAAAACACGAAAGAGGGAGATTGTGCAAGCCCGACAAATTGCGATGTATTTTAGCAAGTCCCTTACGAAGTCGTCGCTTGCCTCCATTGGCTCCCAAATTGGCGGTAAGGATCATGCCACGGTACTGCATGCCTGTAAAACTGTTAGTAACCTGGTGGACACCGATAAACGTTTTAAAACACAAGTCGATGCCATTGAAAAGAAATTAAAAGTGTAAAAGAAACAGGCTCCCTATTTGGAGCCTGTTTTTTTTATGCCGAACATATATTATTTTTGGGCCTCAGTAACCCAAACTTTAAACACATGATTTATCTACTTCTTAGTATCCTCTCCTCTACCTCACTATTTGTCATCTTTAAATATGTCGACAAATATAAAATCCGCACTTTCGACGTCATTATCATTAATTATATTGTTGCCAGTGCATTGGGTTTTCTGATTAGTGATTATTCACAAGATTTTTTCCCATTTCACACGAAACCCTGGTTCCCCTATTCCCTGATTATTGGCATCCTGTTCATTGTAATGTTTGTCATCATCGGAAAATCCTCGCAACGCGTTGGCATTGCCATTACCACAGTAACAAGCAAAATGTCGGTCATTATTCCGATAGCACTCTCCATCTTTATTGATATAAATGATGAACTCTCCATATTGAAAGCTTCAGGTATTTTGCTTGCTTTGGCTGGAGTTTTCCTTACTGTTTATCGGAAACGCCGGGTCGATTTTCATATCCAGGATATCTACCTGCCCATTATACTTTTTCTGGGAATGGGCATTGTTGATTCCTTTGTTCGTTTTGCTCAGTTCAACTATGTTAGCGATGATATCTCGGCCCTATTTACGGCCTTTCTTTTTGCCATATCCGCACTTACAGGACTAGTTACCAATCTACTACAAAAACAGTCCTTTAAAAATCTGGTAAAGCCTGCCACCCTCTTTTGGGGCATTCTTCTGGGTATTGGAAATTACGGATCTATCTATTTCATCATACGCACCTTAAACTATCGGGTAGATGGAGGCGAAACCATTGATGGGTCAGTCGTTTTTGGTATTAATAATATAGGTATTGTAGCCCTTTCGGTATTCATAGGGTTACTTGTATTCCGCGAACGTTTAACCCGAGTAAACTGGATTGGGATCGCCTTATCCCTTGGCGCTCTGTACATATTATCCAAAGTAGCCTGATATCATGCAAGAAGAAATAACCTCATACAAAACAATAAAATCCAAAGGTGAAGGACTGTTTAAAGATAAGGGCAGCAAATTTATTGCTTTAGCAATTCCGGTAGAAACCGAGGAGGAAGTAAAAAATGCCCTTGAAGAGGTTCGAAATAGCTATCACGATGCACGCCATCACTGTTACGCATACCGTCTTGGGGCACTGATGGATACCTATCGTGCTAACGACGATGGAGAGCCATCGAGTTCTGCAGGAAAACCCATCCTGGGCCAGATACGCTCTTACGAGCTTACTAATATTCTCATTGTGGTAGTTCGCTATTTTGGCGGTACCTTATTAGGGGTGGGCGGCCTGATAAATGCTTATAAAACCGCAGCTAGCCTGGCCATAGAAGAGGCAAAAATTATTGAGCACGAACTACGCGATTATTACGATATATTCTTTGAATATCCCGACATGAACGATGTGATGCGTATATTAAAGGAGGAGACCATACAGCAAGTTGATCAAGCTTTCGATACATCGTGCCGACTTACGATTGTTGTAAAAAGAGGGTTTAACGCAAAAGTGTTTACCCGCCTAAAATTACTGGAAAGTTGCAAAATAGAGCATAAAGGGACCTATTGATCTTGATAAATTGTTATTAAGTTTAGGTGCCAATAGTTGACGTGAATAAGCTGAGAATTGTAAATTTACATAAAACGAGTTGAAAAACTTTAAAACGCGCTTGATGAAGAACAGACACTTAGTATCCATCAATGACTTTTCGAAAGAGGACATTGGAAGAATCCTGGATCTTGCCACCGAATTCGAAGAAAACCCATCCCAGCAACTATTGGAAGGGAAAGTAATTGCTTCGCTATTCTTTGAACCTTCCACCCGTACACGCCTGAGCTTTGAATCGGCCATTAACCGATTGGGTGGTCGTGTAATCGGGTTTACCGATGCCACCTCCTCGAGTGTTTCCAAAGGAGAGTCGCTGAAAGATACCATCCGAACCGTAGCCAATTATTCGGATATGATCGTTATGCGGCATCCCATTGAAGGGGCTGCAAGATTGGCCTCCGAGGTATCTTCGGTACCGGTAATTAATGCCGGCGACGGGGCGAATCAACACCCTACACAAACCCTGCTTGATCTTTACTCAATTAGAAAAACACAAGGCTCGCTGGACAACGTAAACCTGTTTTTGGTAGGCGACCTGAAGTACGGTCGTACCGTACACAGTTTGCTGATGGCTATGGCCAACTACGAAAATGTTACCTTTAACTTCATCTCACCCGAAGAGCTTCGCATTCCCAATGAGTATAAACTGTTTCTAGAGAAAAAAGGCATTCCTTACTACGAACATGCCGATTTTGATGGAATCATTGAACATGCCGACATTATTTACATGACACGGATCCAGCGCGAGCGTTTCAGTGACCCTATGGAGTACGAAAAAACCAAAAACTCCTATGTATTGCGAAATAAGATGCTAGACAATGCCAAGAAAAATATGCGTGTACTACATCCCCTGCCGCGAGTGAACGAAATCCACGAAGATGTGGATACAAATGCCAAAGCGTACTATTTTCCACAGGCACTGAATGGCGTCTTTACCCGCCAGGCCATCATCTCATTAATTTTAGGACTCAAATAATCAGGGAATCATGGAAGAAAAAAAATTGCAGGTTAGTGCCATCAAAAACGGAACCGTAATCGACCACGTTCCTGCCGACCATTTATTTATGGTTATCAACATATTAGGCCTTCAAAAGATTGATAAGCCCATTACTTTTGGCACCAATTTAGAGAGCTCCCGATTGGGACGAAAAGCCATTATTAAAATTTCAGATGTCTACTTTGAAGATGATGACATCAACCGTATTGCTTTGGTAGCTCCCGAAGCAAAACTCAATGACATCCGCGATTATCAAGTGGTGAACAAGCGCATTGTGGAAGTGCCCGACAATATTGTAGGTATTGCCAAATGCGGAAACCCAAAGTGCATAACCAACCACGATAATGTAGTGCCAAAATTTGAAGTGGTCAATAAAAAACACGTGGCCTTAAAATGCCATTATTGCGAAAAAATCACCGATTCGGAGCATATGGAAATTTTTTAAATTTTGCTGCATACATGTTCATAGGGGGCGCTTTTAGTAGCCTCCTTTTTTTATCTTTGAAAACTACAAAGACAAAAACCCACACCTTTGCCTAAAAAAAAAGCCGCTCTTTTTCAGGACGGCTTGAGAGTATAGAAAAAAAAGTAGTACGTTAGCGAATTCGATCAATCGATCGTATCAGCGCTTCATCCTTACCAATGCTCCGTATAGCCAAATATGTAAGGATAATGCTAATGAGGGGAAATACGGTAACCACCTCATAAGCTACCTTTCCACCAATTTGTTTATCGAAGTTTAAAATATAAAAATAATTCAACCCGATATAGCCCAGCATAAGAACCATATTAAACAGATTCACACGCATTTGCAGCACACGCTTTTTAAATAAGAAAATGGAAAAGAATGCGATAAAAACAATTAGCGAAAGCAATAGAAAGGTTGGCCAGGTAGATACATAAAGTTCCTCTTCACCCAATACACGTAACCCGTTAAAAGAAAACTCATAAATCTCTTGTTGCTCGCCAAATAATTGTGCAATGGGAAAGAAAAAAAGGCTTCCCATTAATATAGCAACTACTAGTAAATAGAGAGTTTGAATACGCTGTATCATGTTTTTAGGATGTTATTGTGGGTTTGGTTAACATATGTGCAAAAGTAGTGCTTTTGCACATATTTAGAAACATTTTCGCAAAGGAAATCACAATTGTACGCAAAATTATAGTCCATCCAGTTTCATTCTGTTCACACTCATGCAACTTCCTGATTATATGCAATATTGGCAATAAGAATAAAGAGGATACTCTCCTAAAAGGGGGCACCTGTACAAAACCGGACAATGTCAGCCCGTTCACACCTGGTTTCTACTTTATTTAAAGGGGTTCGGTAAACACAAATTCATCAATAGCCTTACGATCCGAACGCTTTTGGTCTTTTTCATGTAATGATTCAGGTAGCTGATTCACATCGCCTTTATAGCCCAATGCAATCATAGCAACAGGTTCCATATTATCGGGCAGAGCTGCAGCCTTACGCGCTTTACTTACACTATAGCCTCCCATTTGGTGAACAAATAATCCCATGTGTGTAGCCTGAGCCAATAAGTTTCCCATGGCCATGCCGGTATCGTGAAAAGCAAACCTATTTTCTTTTCCTGATGTGGGGGAGATCATTTGTGCAGCACTCAACATTAATACCGGTGCTGTTTTGGCCCATAGTTGATTGGCTTCCATTAAGGCATCAAAAAGCTGTGGATAGAGCTCTTCTTGATCTTTTCGAGCCACAAAAAAATGCCAGGGCTGGTCGTTATAACTTGAAGGCGCTTTGCTGGCTGCCTCAAAAAGTAGCTGTAAGGTAGCATCATCCACTGGCTTATCCGAGAAGGCTACCGGGCTGTAGCGTTCTGTAAGTATCGAAAGTATTTTGTTGTTCATAGGATTTAGTTTACCCGTAGAACGGCAAAATCAGCAAAAAGTTTAAATCCGCCTTCTTCCGGTCAAATGCATTCACAATTCATGGGTACCTATACAAAAGACCGCCCCAAAGATAGGGACGGTCTTACAAAAAATTATAGGACTACTTTATTCTTTATTCTTTACATATTTTTCGAGCCACTGGTCCTGCTCCCACAGTACGTGCAGTACGGATTCACGAGCACTGTATCCATGACTCTCCTTTGGCAACACAACCAATCGTACATTAGCTCCTAACCCTTTCAAAGCGTTGAAATAGCGTTCACTCTGCATGGGATAGGTGCCCGAATTGTTGTCGGCTTCACCATGGATAAGCAACAAGTTGGAATCCATCTTATCGGCATGCATAAAGGGCGACATGTTGTAGTAAATTTCTGGGGCTTCCCAGTAATTACGCTCCTCACTCTGAAAGCCAAAAGGTGTAAGTGTTCGGTTGTAGGCACCACTTCGGGCTATTCCGGCAGCAAACAAGTTGGAGTGTGATAAAAGGTTAGCCGTCATGAAAGCACCATATGAGTGGCCTCCCACAGCTACGCGATCTCTGTCGATATAACCCATCTCATCAACCGCATCGATGGCTGCTTTGGCATTGCCTACCAACTGCCTAATGAAACTGTCGTTGGGCTCGGTTTCGCCCTCGCCAATAATGGGAAACGAAGCGTCATCCAATATGGCATAGCCACGATTTACCCAGAATATAGGCGAACCATACCACAGGTAGGTAAATTCATTGGGGGAGGCAGTTACCTGTCCGGCACTCGCTCTGTCCTTAAACTCGGTAGGATAAGCCCACATAATCATGGGCAATTTATCGCCACTATCCTTGTCATAACCAGCTGGTAAATAAAGAGTAGCGGAAAGATCAACGCCATCTTCACGCTTATATTTTATCACTTCCTTGTGCACATTGGCCATGGCCTCAAATGGATTCTCAAAAAAGGTGATAGGCTCCAACTTCTCTTGCTTACGTATGTCGCGAATGTAATAGTTGGGGTATTCATTTTTTGATTCAATGCGTGTTAACACCTTGCATTTTTTGATGTCAAGAGCAAAGGCCAGACGTTCAAGCTTATTATTTGGCTTAGCACGCCATAAACGCTCAGTTTCACCTGTTTCAATGGTATATTTATCCACAAATGGTAAGATCCCTTCTTTGGAATAGCCGTCACCCATCAGGTACATATTGTTTTTATCTACCAGCAATACCGATTCGCCATACTCATTTTTTGTAGTTACGGGCGTTCCGGGATCATTGTAGCGATCCTGGTAGTTGCGATCCATTACCATCATGCGCTCTTGTGCTGGATCCTCCGGATTAATAAAATAGGCTTTCATATTACGGGTATTCCACCAATACTCGTAAACCAAGGCAAGGTCATCAGTAGCCCAGCTTATACCCGAGTAGCGTGTGATGGTTTTCACCAACGATTCGGGTTTTCCATCGAATGGAGCCTCCCAGGTAAATACCTCGTCGCGGTAATCTACTTCCTTCTCAGGGTCGCCGCCATCCAAGGCTTTAGCAAATACTAAAGTCGCCGGTTGGTCGTTGCGCCAGCCAATGCTTCGTTTCCCTTCACGTACTGCCATAAATCCTTTAGGCAGCTCCTCGGTTAAGGGAACCTCCTCAACAGTCTTTACAAACTCTCCCTCTTTTGTGTACACTTTGTACTGTGTTGGGAACCGATAGTAAGGTACCAGGTAAGAGAAAGGCCGCGAAAGGGTAGTTACCATGATGTATTCGCCATTGGGTGAAAAGCTCACGTAACGATACATATCAGCATCCATCCAGGGTTCGGTATTCCCTTCCAAATCAACTGTTTTCAACTCCGAGCGCACCAGTTGTTCAAAATTATCCTCGTCAGCTTTATCGGTAAGCAAATCCTGATAGGTTCGGTTCTGTGCCTCCTGACCTTCGTTAATCGAAACACGGGGGCCTGTAGGAATTGCCAGCGACTTATCGATAAGCGGTTTTCGATCTTCCGGTAAAAGTTGTACCAACAACTTTTCGCTATCCTTAAACCAGGAAAATGGACGCCCCATGTTGGCATTCAGGTTGTCGTCAGTAAGTCTTCGGGCATGGCCGTTGTCAATGTCCAGCAACCACAACTCTACACCTTCAAGGGTAGTGTGGGTAAAGGCCATGTACTTTTCGTCCGGCGACCAGGAAAAATTCGACAATCTGGGAGTTTCGGGCAGCCCTGTTACGCGGGTCTCCTCTTCCTCTCCCACCTGCATCACGGCAATATCCTTGTAGTAACGCTCGCGACTGCTGATATTGGTTATCGGATTAATACGCAAGCCGGCCAGGCGCATTTCGGTTTCCGAAAGCTCGGCCAGGGTTTTGTACTGATCGCGATAGAGCAGTACCATTTGTTCGCCTGCATCGTCGATGCGCATAGAAGGAGCCATATCGACATCGGCCAAATCAAGAATCTCTTTTGGGGGTTTTTGGTACTCAATGTCAACCTGGGCGTATAGCGAAAAGGTGAACAATAGGATGCCCAAAACAGTAAAAAATCGTTTCATAAGCATGATTTTGTGGTTAAACGTATTGTAACTAATAAATGTAGTTATTTTAACAGAAATTAGATAACGTTTACCGGAAAAGGTTTAGTATGTGATTCAGTTTTCTTATCTCACGTTATAATTGTGCTCCTGGAAATCTGGTTTACAATACACTATTATCCAGAGAAATTTGTATTAACCTGTTTCGATTGCTTCGGTCCCTAGCAAAGACTTGCTTTTATGGAATTTAAGTAGGGAGGATGGGGATTATGTGAAA
>JAWOEH010000075.1:0-17952 GCA_046482855.1 Bacteroidales bacterium
ACCTTTTTTTGTTGCAACTCTTCCTGTATTTTAGCCGCGTTGTTTTGTTTTTTCATCAATTCCCATTGGGATCTTGCCAGATCTTCCTGAATCTTGTCGGTATGTAAAAGAATTAGTGTATCGCCCGGGTTAATTGTATCGCCAGCACTGGCTAAAACTTCGCTGATGGTGGTTGTATAAGGAGTGGTAAGTAGCTCGTGGTAGGCCGGAATAAGGGTTCCAGAGGCTTGCGTAGTAAGTAAAATGGTTCTTCTGGTTACTGTATCCAGGCTATGCCTGATATCATCAACTGTAGGCGTTAAAAGCCGGGGGCCTATAATAACAGCTGCAGCCAAAGCTAAAAACAGTGCAGAGACACCTGTTATGCGCTTGAGCTTTTGCTCGCGAAATTTCTTTTTTGATATTTCTCTGTCCATAATTTTATGTGCTAACTTTTTGTGTTTTGCCTCAATGAAACCAATCCCTATGCCGCATATTTTAAAATATTGACTATCAGATTAATTGATTTGTATGAGGTCTCTTTTGCCTGTCCATAAATGGACATGGTGTTCATAATGGAACAATTGACAAGAACAGCACATCGGTTTTTTATTACGATGGGTATCGCAGTAGAAAAGCAGGTAGCAGATATCAAGTGATGGTATAGGCAGTTAACAGGGAGATTATTCGATAGACAAAGGATATATAAGGTTTAGGAATTAATTGTTATTTTTGCAATTCACACTTAGTTGTGTGGAGATGATAGAATTTAGTATAAATTTTTTAATAACGCAATCAGATGAAACAAGCAGAGATTCATACCAACAAGGGCTTAATGAAATTAAATTTCTTTGAGGAGGATGCCCCCAATACAGTGGCCAATTTTGTAAAACTTTCGAAGGAAGGCTTTTACGATGGACTGACCTTCCACCGGGTAATTCCTGATTTTGTGATTCAGGGAGGATGCCCCGATGGAACCGGAGCCGGCGGACCTGGCTATACCATTAAGTGTGAATTGGATGGCGATAACCAATATCATGATCGCGGCGTACTCTCTATGGCACATGCCGGAAGAGATACAGGAGGCTCACAGTTTTTTATCTGTCATAGCAGACAAAATACTGCTCATTTGGACCGCAATCACACTGTATTTGGTAAGGTATACGAAGGGCTAGAGGTAATTGATGAGATTCGCCAGGGCGATTTGATTGAGAAGATTGTCATTATTGAAGAATAAGTGTTGATCTGAATAAAAAAGGAAAGGCTGTCTGGTTAACGACAGCCTTTCTTGGTATTAATCCTCTTCAAGTGCTTCGTGTATTTTTTTAAATGATTTCCGCACACCCTGTACTACCGAGGCGCTGAATCCTTTTTGTTCCATTTCGTTGAGGCCCGAGATGGTTACCCCCATAGGCGTTGTTACTTTGTCAATCTCTCGTTCGGGGTGATGGCGAGTAGTTTTGATAAGTTTTGCAGCCCCAAACATGATTTGTGCCGCAATTTGATGTGAAAGTTCTGAGTTAAATCCAATCTCGATACCGCCTGTAGCTGCCGCTCGCATAAATCGCAATGCATAGGCAATGCCGCAGGAGGCTAGTACAGTAGCTGCTGCCATTTGGTTCTCTGGTATGACGAAGGATTCTCCTAAATAGCTGAAGATGTCCAAAACATCCTGCTTGTATGTGCCTTCGTTCCCGTCGAAACAGATGGCTGTCATGGATTCATTAACCGACATTGCTGTATTGGGCATAGCTCTGGCAGTGGGGATGTCACCAATTAGCTCCTTTATTTGTTGAATGGTAAGTCCTGAAACAGCTGAAATAACCAAATGTTTATCGGGGTTGAGCTCGGGCTTTATTTCCTCCAGAATATCATTGGCAATCCAGGGTTTTACGGAAATAAATATCAGGTCTGCTTCCCTCACTGCTTCTCTGTTATCGGAAGTAACCTGTACATGTAATTCCTCTTTAAGTTGCTTGAGTATATCCAGATCGATGTTTGTAAGAATAAGATTCTTCGGGTTTGTTGCGTTTTTTTCTATTAATCCACGAGCCATTGAACTTCCCAGATTTCCGGCTCCAATAATGGCAATTTTTCTAGTGAGCATGTTTTTTGTATTTTTTGAAGTGTTGATACTGGAGTGCAAAGATGCATTTTTTAGTGATTTGATGAACAAATGGGCTACGCAAGCTTAAAATTTGTGTTTTATATAATTTAATCTTTAAGCTGTATATCAGGGTTTTATATTGTTTCTTTAAGGCTTGTGTTAATTATTTTAAATAGCTGTATTGTAAGGCGTTACTCTTATTTTTTTATAAAGTAGAGAATAGTCCATGCTTATGAAGGCTACGAGGTTGTTATTTCGAAAATGGGTTGATGTGGGGGAGTGGGTAAGGACGTTTTGGAAAAGGAGTATTGTTTTTGCTATGTCCTAATTTTAGGTAGAAGTTTGTATGTCCCTCCCTCTTTTGCACGGATAATCAAAACTTCCTCCGAAATTGAGAAGTCAAATTCATCCATTTCACGGTACCACGACAGATAATTTCCAAGATATTTTGTAGCTACTCCATGAAACCGTTGGAGCCAACTTCTTAGTTCATTATGGTAACTCGTTACGTTGCTTAAATGAACTATGACTTTCTTTTCAGTCTCCCCTTTTGCGAGATTTAAGGTACCTAGCTTAAGTTTTGTCGCTTTTGCAAAATTCCGATAGATCCATTTGCTCTCACTGCAAATAAGTGCATCTTTGGCAAATATAGGCTGGGTTTTCAGGATTGATTGAGTTGTAAATCTTTCCATTAGCGTATCAAACGTATTTTTATCACGATCTTTTGCCAGAAAAAGACATACTAATTCACTTTTTGGAAGCTCAATTCTTTGCCCGCCGCGTAACCTGGGTTTTCGATTGAGGTGCTTTGTTCCTTTTTCCGATTTTCTAAAGTAGGATTCTTTCGTCTCTATAATTCCATGTAATTGAGTAGGTTTAATTTGCGTAGTGGCTGATAAAAAGCGGTGGCGCCAATGAAACGCTGTATTCTTATGGACATTACATTTTTTAGCAGCCTTTCGGACTGTATAGCCTAATTTCAAGCAATTTGCGTATGTTAGCCACTCCTGTTTTTTGTTTAATCTAGCCAAAGGAGTGCCAGTTAGGCAGTTGAAAGTTTTGTTGCAGGATTTGCATTTGTATCGTTGTAATTGATCGCGTTTACCCCAACGCCATTTCTCCATTGAACCGCAGCGTGGACAACTGACATCTTCAAAAGGTGTTTCTAAAAGCGTTGCCGTTTGTTCCTGTTTTTTTAATTGTGCCAAACCTGCCTCAAGTTGACGAATTTGTCTTGAGTTAAAGGAGCCCAAATCAGCCAGCACCTGTTTAAATGCTTTTTGTTTCATACCCAGGATATTATTAATCTTATTCAAGTTATATAAAGATCCTGCATTTTTCAACCTTAAATTGGTACATAGCCTTATTGAATAAAAAAAATATCTCCATTATCAGCTCATTCCCTACACTCCAACAAACTTTTTATAATAGACAGCCCCTATTCTTAAGCTAATAATAGCGAAAGCCTATGCAATTTTGTACATTTAATGCATTATAAAATCGAATGATGTCTTTGGTAAGCTATATACTTGTTAGCCTCTTTACAACACTGATGCACCCTTTGCACATGAGCGTAACAAATGTGGAAATTGTTGACAACAGAGTACAGGTATCTTGTCGGTTATTTAAAGACGACCTGGCTTTGGCTTTAAGGCAGAAACATAACCTGGAGATTAATTGGCTGAAAGCACAGGAGTGGGTAAGACATGAAAACGCCGTTTGCGATCATGTTATGGCCTCGATGCTGGTTCATCCTATAGGTGAGAAGGCACAAATGTTGACCCAGCCTACTTTACAAGTACAGAAAGAAACGATTGAAATTACATGGACCTTGAAGCTGAAAACTTTGAAGGAATACCAAATAACCAATTTTCTGTTATTGGATATTTATCCCGATCAAAGAAATCTGGTCGTGGTAATTCAAAATAGCAATGAGTTGGGAATTTCGTTCAATCATGAAAAAACATGTGTTGTAATTAGCAATGGTAAAATTGTGAACGAAAAATAATGGGGGAATGTAGAAAACAAAGCAAGCTCTTTTTTTATATGGTAAGATCTCTTCTTATCGTATCTCTGGTATTTGTGTTGTTTTCCGCCTCTGCCACGCATAACAGAGCCGGTGAGATAACCTATCGTCAACTCTCTGAGTACACTTTTGAAGTTACCATAACCACCTATACCTATACACTTGCCAATACCGATCGTCCCCGACTGGAAGTGCAATGGGGCGATGGACTGATAACCACAGTAAAGCGGATAACAGAGGTATATCTTCCCGATAATTATAAAAAAAATATATATGTGGCTAAACACAGTTATCCCGGGCCAGGAAGCTATGAGATATTAGTCCAGGATCCCAACCGAAATTATGGGGTACTAAATATTCCCAACTCAGTAAACACCGTTTTTAGTGTAAAAACAACTTTGGTAATAAATCCGGAAATTGGCAGAAATCAAACCCCTGTGCTCTTGAACCCGCCACTTAATAATGCTGCCTATAAACGTCTTTTTGTGCATAATGCTGCTGCCTATGATCCTGACGGCGACTCCCTTTCCTATAAGTTATCTGCTTGTACAGGCGAAAACGGAGAATCTATTGAAGGATATGAATTGCCTCCTGCCACCGACTCCCTCTATTTTGATGTGAATAGGGGAAATTTTGTGTGGGACGCACCTGCAAAAGAGGGGAAGTTTAATGTTGCCTTAGCCATTTCGGAGTGGCGTTATGGGGTGAAGATTGGTGAAATTGTGCGCGATATGCAAATTGATGTGTACGATACCGATAATCACCCTCCTATACTTAAGCCTGTTGGCGATACATGTGTGGTAGCAGGTGATACGCTGGAAGTACTGTTGCAGGCAACCGATGTGGACGGTGATTCTGTTGAATTGACAATTGCCAGTGGCATTACGCTTTTTGATGGAGGCTTTGTGGAGCTTAAAGTGCTTGAAAAAGCACCTGGACTCACAAAAGCACGATTGCGTTGGGCTCCTCCTTGCGATGCTGTGCGAAAACAGAAGTATTCGGTGGTTATTAATGCCATTGACGATCATCCGGAGGTGCCACTTTCCCATTTGGCCGAATTTGCTGTTCGTGTGTTAGCGCCTGCTCCCGACCCGCCCGATTTGTCGCCAACCACATCTACTGTTCAACTACAGTGGGACAATAGTGGATGCCCGGCTGACAGCTTTACAGTCTACCGCACAACTGAATCCCGGGATTCCCCATTGCCTCATTGTCAAACGGGCATTCCGGAAACATGGAATTACCGTGAAGTGAAAACACAGGAAGGGTTTTCACTTTTAGATAACAATAATGAAACAGGTCTGCCTCAAGGCTACCAATATTGTTACCGAATCGTGGCACATGTAAATGGCACCCAAAGTAAACCTTCAGACAGGATTTGTACAGAGTTGCTCCGGGGATTTCCACAGTTCTATCAGGTACATGTTGCCAACTCCCATCTTACCAATGGAAGCGTGGACGTGGTCTGGCTTAAACCCCGGAAACTGGATACGTTGGACAATGTTAACGGCCCTTTTCGTTATATTTTATCGCAATCGCCCGATATGTGGTTTGAAATGCCCCAGGTGCTTGACACTTTATCACTTGAAGATACAACATGGGTGAGTACTTCACTCAATACACAGGAACATCCCTGGTCGTATAGTGTGGCTTTGTACAACGATGAACCGGGCAACCGACATGTTGTAGGGGCTGCCCAAATGGCTTCTTCTATGTTCCTCCAAGCCTTTCCGGCTAATTCTCAGGCAACAATTCGTGTTCGAAGAAATACCCCATGGTTGGTTGAGTTTTACGAAGTCTACCGACGAGGACCGGGAGATGCAGATTTTATTCTAATTGACTCTACCGAAAACAACTTTTATCAGGATACAGGGTTGGAGAACGAACAACAATATTGCTACTATTTCAGAGGCCATGGGCAAGTTGAGGTGAATGATACCTTCTTGTCTAATGTAAATACCTCGCAAGAGGTATGTGTTGTGCCCCAGGATACCGTTCCGCCCAAAGCCCCTGAACTTAGCGTACAAACAGTATGTGACAGTTCTTTAAATCGCCTCTTATGGAGCTATTCGGAAGATGAGCAACCTGAAGATGTGCAGCGATTCACGCTTTTCTATTCTGCCACTGGCCGTGAATCTCTCGATTCGCTTACTTCGCTGCCGCCTGATAGCCGGAAGTTTACCCATCAAGTGGAGGGAGTGCCACGTGGTTGTTATGCTATTGTGGCTATAGATAGTGCCGGAAATAGAAGTGAGCTAAGCCCTGTTACCTGCATCGATATTTGTTCCTACTATAAATTACCGAATGTTTTTAGCCCCAATGGCGACAATAAAAATGATGTGTATTACGCTTTTAATCCAAACAATTATGTAAAGCGTGTTGAAATGCATATTTACAATCGGTGGGGAACTGAGGTGTTTGCAACTACCCATCCGGATATTGCCTGGGATGGAAAACTTGAAGGTACCGATACCATTGTGGCTACAGGAGTTTACTATTATGTTTGCGATGTGTATGAAGATCGGTTATCAGGTGAAGAACATACCACATTGGTTGGTTTTATTCATGTTTATAGCACCCCGGAATGATGACTAAATACAAACGAGTATTGGCAATACTAAGCTTATTGATTCTTCAGCTGACCTTATTCGCACAAGAGGATAGTCTGCGGTATCGGGCTTATAGTCAGTACCAAAATCAACTAGTTGAACCTGCCATCACTACCCTCAAGATACTTCTGGAGTATAACAAACAGGATGTCTACACGAATAGTTTTCTGGCTACTTGTTACCTGAAGCATGGGCAATTGTCCGAGGCACGATATTATGCCCTGAAGGCTGAAAAGTACCGAAAAGGCAGTGGTCAGTTGGTGCTTGCACGTGTGGCTACAGCCGTCGACTCCTTTGATAAAGCCATGATGCATTTGGAGGCTCTGCGAAAGAGCAGGTATCATTGCCATTATCATCAATTAATAACCGACGATTATCTGTTGCCTTTAACTTATTCGGAAACTTGGGACAGAGCTTGTCAGAATGGTTTTTTCGCGTCCTATGAATTTACTTTTCATCGGATTTTGCAGGCTCTTGATGAACAAAAATATGGCGAGGCACTTGGATGGTCACGGGATCTGCAGATTGAGTATCCTCGTGAGCATTATGCCTGGTTTCTGGAGGCGCTTGTGCTGCAGGCTATGGATAAACCCGGGGATGCACTCAAAAAACTTGAGCAGGCTCTCGGTACTTATGGCGCTGTTGCCGAATACCAAGCCTTAAAAGTGCAGCTGTGTATATCGTTGCAACAACCGGCTGAAGGACTCTCAGCCTTGCGCCGTTACCGGCATTATGCCCCCTTCGATGCCGAAAATCTTTTGTGGGAGGCGAAGCTAAAAAATTTAGGCAACGATTCCGAAAAGGCGTTGGAAGCGCTGGCTGCATATCTTGAGCTCTTTCCCAATAGCCATAAGGCACAACGTTTACAGGTGCAATTGATGAAAGATGCAGGAAAATCACTTGCTGCCTTGCGCTCGGTAAATAGCTTGATGCGTGAGGGCAAACCCGATGCTTCACTTTACCAATTACGCGGAGAGCTTTACCTGGAAACCCGCTCGTACAAATTTGCCGAGAAAGACTTCAGCATGGCACTCGATCTTACTCCACG
Source organism: Bacteroidales bacterium (assembly GCA_046482855.1). Taxonomy (GTDB): domain Bacteria; phylum Bacteroidota; class Bacteroidia; order Bacteroidales; family UBA12077; genus CAYVSF01. Next base: position 7,770 of record JAWOEH010000075.1, read on the forward strand.
CAAGGCTTCTTTATGGTTGCAGAAGGGGAATGCTCGCTGGCTGCAGGGCAATGCTGAGGGTGCCTGCACCGATTGGCAATGGGCCAGACATTATGGAAGCAAGGAGGCGGTGAAAAAAATATTGGAACACTGCCAATAAATACCTAAAATACCAATATTTTTTAGCCCCATCTTTCCAATGAACTTAAAAGCCATAAATTGAGAAGCCACCGTCAACACTCAGGCATTGGCCAGTAATGTAGGCCGAGGCCGGCATGCACAAAAAGGCGATAGTGTCGGCTACATTTTCAGGTTTCCCGATTTTTTTCAGGGGTGTACGTGAAATTACTTCGTTGTAATAATCGATATTGCTGAGCACCTGTTCGGCAAGCGGTGTTTTTATGTACCAGGGCGCCACAGCATTTACACGGATTTTGTCCTCCGCCCATTCTACTGCCAAGTTGCGTGTGAGCTGTTCCATGGCGGCTTTGCTCATGCCATAAATGGCACCTGTGCGTAAATGTGTTTGTGCTGCCACCGAGCTCACATTAATAATGGCCGGGGCACTGGTTTGCCGTAATAGAGGGTGCATTTGTTGGCTCAAAAAATAAACCGAGCGCAGATTGGTATTCATAATGTGATGATACTCCTCAAGTGTGTAGGCCAAAGCGCGTTTGCGAATGTTGGTACCTACGTTATTGACCAAAATATCCAGGTGTCCCCAGGTTTGGGTAATGTGTTGCTTCAGCCGGGAGATACCTTCGGGTTGACTGACGTCGGCCACTACGCCGTGTACCGCGCCAAACGAGGTCCAGTCCAATTCGCGTTCTTCAATTTCGCTTTGGCTACGTGAGACGAAACAAACTTCGGCTCCCAGCTGCAGGAAAGCGCGCACGGTGGCGGCGCCAATTCCTCGTGTGCCGCCGGTTATCAATGCTTTTTTTCCGTGTAGTGTCCAGTGTGAGGTGTCCATAGGGTTTTATTTTTTAGGTCGGTAAAAGTCGATGTCGCCTTTTACAATATGGTTAATGTTCAGTTCGCTAATGCCTACTTTGCGGCCCGAAAATTCGGTATTTTGGTGGGCAATTCGGTAATGACCTTTGCCCAAAACTTCATAAACAATGGCTGTATGCTGGCCCATGGTTTCGGTGTAGGTGGTATTGCCCTTTTTGTATTGAATTTTTATGTTGTCGAATTGGATAAGATCGCCCGGAAAGATCTTGTCTTTCATCGGATCCACCTTTTTTCCATACTTGAAACGGCCATCCCAGTCGGCCTCTACCCGGTTCAGCGACTCATAAGCCAAGTCCCAACATTCGCCACGATTTACCTGCTGGCCTATAACTGTTTCAACGTAGGTAATAATCTTTTTATTCATAGGCGGTATCTCCTGCGCCTGTAGGGCTGACATGCTCATTAAGCTTGCAAGTATCCCAAATAAAATCACTAATCTCTTCATAATGCTCAATTTTCTTTTTTGTAAAACGTGCGCAGCTGCGAAATGTTTTTTGAAATATTTTGCAAATTAGTTTCAATTTATAAAGATTGTCTATTGATACGACATATTTTGGCGTAGTGGTTTGTTAGTTTTGTATGATTAGTTATAAAGAATGCAACTGATAAATTATAAAAATATAAAGATACTGGCTATGTCCGATACTCACGGAAAACATCGGAGTTTGGATATTCCCGGAGATATTGATATTGTTGTGCACGCCGGAGATGTTTGTAATGATGGTGACGAGTATCAAATCGAGGACTTCCTGGACTGGTATTCTTCATTGCCAATTTTGTCAAAAATCTTTATTAGTGGGAATCATGATTTGTCATTTGAATTCTTTCCGGCAGCAATGAAAAGAAAAATACCTAAGAATATAAAGTGGATAAATAATGAATTTGTGAGTGTTTTCGATATTAAGATAGGAGCATTGTCTCCAATGTTTTATTTTTCAGAAGTTAATTTGCCATATGATTTAGATATTCTGATTACCCATAGACCTCCATACGGCATATTAGATAATGGTATAGGATGTAGGTATTTACGTGAATATGTGCTTGCACTTCAGCCAGATGTGCACATATTCGGTCATAATCATAAAGCACCGGGTCTTTTGAAATATAAGGGAATTGAATTTTTTAATGCTTCATAAACTATGGCGAAAAGAGAAGTTATAGCACGACAGCAGTTGATTGTTAATAAATTGAGAAGGACTCCATGTTCTTTTAAAGAGTTATTAAGATATCTGGATTTGGAGTCGGAACTGCAGGGATATGATTTTACTATCTCGAAGCGAACTTTTGAAAGGGATGTAAATGATATACTGTCACTTTATGGCGTTGAGATTATATATGATTCACACATAAGAGCTTATCGAGTCAATAGCGATATTAGGTTAGAAGCTAATCAGAGAATGCTTGAGGCTTTCGATATTTTTAACGCGCTTCGTTTAACTGACCGACTTCATCATTTTATACATTTTGAAAATCGAAAATCAAAAGGAACCGAATTTCTTTATGATTTAATACAGGCTATTGAGCATAAAAGGTATGTAAAATTTTTCTACCATAAATATTGGGATGACAGTTTCTCTGAGAGAAGAATAGCTCCATATGCCCTTAAGGAGTTTAAAAATAGGTGGTATTTATTAGGAACAGAAGACGAAGTATCTTTTCTTAAGAGTTTTTCCCTCGATCGTATGAGTCAGCTGAAAATAATGCCCCGGCATATTCAAGAGCAAAATGCTTATGATATTAGCACCTATTTCAGAGATTGTTTTGGGATAATTGGCCCAAATGGGCAAAAAGCAGAAAAGGTTGTATTGGCATTTAATGCCCATCAGGGTAAGTATATTAAATCGCTTCCTCTTCATGACTCACAGATAATACTTGAGGATACTTCAGATAAATTGATTGTTGAACTTTTTTTAGTTATATCACAAGATTTTATTATGGAATTATTATCACACGGTGATAATTTATGCGTTCTGCAACCAATTCATCTGAGAAATAATATAAAATCGATACTTACTAATGCTTTAAAGAATTACTGAATGTATAATCTAGAGCAAGAAATTGACAAGTTAAATAGCTATTTAAAAACGGATGAATTTAACGAAAAAGTGTTTTTTGACAGGTTGAAAACATTACTTGAGCAAAGCGGGGCACAACTTAAACTGTATGATTTTGAAACGTTCTTTGAGAACAATGAAGGAAAATTCAACCAACAAAAGATGAGTGCCATTTATATGCAGAATTATACTCATGCAGCCCGTGGACGTGAGAAAGAGTTGGCAATGATTCGATTGAATGCTGAGTATAAATCTGCTAAAGAAAGAAAATGCTTACTTATTTTTAAAGGTAAGTTTCTGGTGTTTTTTTATGGCCGTAGAAAGTTTAATGATGTTATCTTGGAGAAAATGAAAATGAAAAAGATACAGCAGTAAAAAATGAAAAATATCGTTATATTTATAAACAAATTCAATAATATTAAAATATTATGAAAGAAACCCTTGATACACTAAATCGATTCTACATTAAATACAACTGTGAAAAAGAAAAACTTCCTTATCATCTAAATATATTAGATTTAATTCATGCAAATGAAAATGCTCATTCTCGGATTTTTATGAATCTACTAGCATATTGTAAAGATAAGGAATACCCTTATCTAAAGGAATTGTTTCATTTGTTAGGGGAACCGTTTGACAAGCTTGAGATTAAAAATCCAGCGTTCTCAGCAGAAAAATACAGAATTGATTTGCTTATACAGGATATATCTGGTGGTTATGCAATAATTGTTGAAAATAAGATACATGGAGCAGTTGATCAAGATGGTCAACTAGCTAGTTATGTTAAGCGATTAGAGGAGTTAGGATTTAGGAAGCAACATATTTATATACTTTATCTTACAAAGAGCGGGGGAACTCCTTCAGAAAAAAGCTTGCCAATAGATATGAAGAAGGAAATAGATGATAAATATAAGGAAATCAATTATAAACAGCATGTACTACCATGGCTTGAGTATTACGTGCTCCCTAATACTGTTCTTAAAGAGGATTATTTGATAAGCTCAATCAAGCAATATATAGATTATTTAAAAGGAGTCTTCCATATACGTAAAAATAATGATGCTATGAATGATGAAATAGAAAAATGGTTAACTAGCGAATTGAAACTAAATAATGACAGAGCCCTTTCGATGGAGATATTGAAAGAAAAGAAAGAGCAGGTTGAAGAATTTCAAAAATACATAGACAAACTTCAGCAAAAGCATGTAAAGGCTTATTTTACTAAATGGAAATCAATGCTTAGTGAAAAGTATGGTAATTATGTAATTAAAAGTAATATTGCATGTGAAAGTCCCGACAACGAATTTTTCTATTTGGGAATAGAAAAAAAACATCTCGATGTTAGCTTTTTAATTGCTATTGGTTTGGATAATTATTATGAGAAACCATATATAGGTTTGACAATAAGAGATTGTAGTTCTTCAAAAAATGATACATTAAATAAATATATAGTAGAAAATTTTGAAAAAGAGGATTTTGTAAATTCTCCTCGTTGGTATCTTTTGAAAGAGTACGATTTTACCCATATTTGGAGTGAGTATATTAAGCTTATTGATAAAGTTTTAAATTCTTGACATAGTCAAGTTAAAACTTACCATATATTTATAGGTTTTTGATATTCTGCCTATTCTTTTCCACCTTAACCCTTCCTGTCCCTTTTTCGGTAATGCGTCCCACAATGGCAGTCCCATTTATTGGTTTTTATGTGTTCCTTAACATGTTTAGTGAAGGTTAGTGCACGCTTTTGCCAGTAATGATTTGACTGATTGATGTTTGATAAGGCTTTTTTTTGATTGTTTTAAAAGAACGAATTTCGTTAATTATTTGGAAAAGCTTATGGGGTATTATACTTTCGCGCTTCATTAAATAAACTAACTTATAAAATTAATTAATTATGAAAAAGTTTCGTTCTTTTTTATTGTTTGCTACAGTATGTAGTTTGTTTTTCTCTTCATGTGAAGAAGATATCGAAAAGTCAGACATGACTTTGGATTTATCAAAAAAAGCCACTGTAAGTGCTTATGTATATGCCGAATTGGATAAAACAACTGCAGGTTACGAATATGCACCTAATGGAACTGAGGTATTTTTGACTATCCCACAGAGTAGTTTTAATCCATCAGCTTCCGGAACATGGCAGGATACAGCTGTTGTGAATAACGGAATAATTGAAGCAGAAGTTCCAGTAACCAATGATAGAGTGTCGGTTACCTTAACCTGTGCTGAGTTTACTCAAGATCAAACTCAATCTTATAGTTCTAACTCTGAGGTGATTTCAAAGCTTTTTAAAGCTGATCAAAAAAACGTGTGGATTAGAACAGGTGAACAGAAAACAGTGGAAATTTTCTATAATGCAGATGCACTTTCTAATCATGTTGAGATGGTTACTGTTAAATATGAGGCTTATGCAAATGTGGATGAAACCCAATTCAATGAGTATGTGCCCGAAGGTACTGAAATACATGTGTTTAATAATGATTTTAGTACCAAAGTTACTGTAGGTGCAGATGGCAATTTTGAAGTAGAAGTACCTGCCGATAAATATTTTAGTATGGAGTTTTTTGCACAAAAGACTCTGGATACCGATCCTGTATCTTACAAGAAATATCGTTATAGACAAAATTGGGCTCCGTCAACAAGTACTCCACAAGTGCGACAAATTAACTTTGGTAACGGCGACCTGTGGGAGTAGTATGCAAAGCGTATTTTAATTCAGAAATTACTAAAAAGATCATTATGAGAAAAATAGTAGCAGTACTGGCTTTAAGCTTGTGCTCCATTATGGGTATGGCTCAAGCACAGCCCGATACTAATGCAAGTTATCTCCCTGAAAGTGGTGATATAGCTTTTGGTTTTGATGCAAGCCCATTTTTCAATTTCGTTGGCAATATGTTTAACAATACTGCCAATAATAGGCTAAGATTAGATGATAATACATTGTATTTTCGGTATTATTTGAAGAGTGATGCAGCAATACGTGCTGCCGTGAGAGTTCACTCGGGAAAAGAAGTGGATGAATACTATGTACGAGATGATGCTGCCTTTTTTGCAGATCCTTTAAGTCAAAAACAGGTCATTGATAGATATACTGAATATTCAAATGATTATGAGATAAAAATTGGCTATCAGATGTTTCATAATAAAAACAGGCTCAGAGGTTTCTATGGATGTGATTTGATGTATGCATATTCAAAAAATAGAAGAGAGTATGAATATGGAAATCAAATGACAGAATTGAATCCAAGTCCATCAACTCATTGGGGAAATCAAGATGTGCGATCGCTGGAGATTAATGAAGGTGTAATGCACGGAGTTGGTGTTGGCGCTTTTGGTGGAGTAGAATACTATTTTTACCCTAAAGCATGTATTGGTGCCGAGTTTGGTATTAACTACATGGGACAATGGGAGGGAGAATCCTATAAAACCCAGGAGAGAATGGTGATTTCTCAATTGGTAGAAGAAGAAATTCCTAATTCCCCGGGCTCTCACAGTTGGTCAATCGATTCCGGTTTACCCAATTATTATGGAAATGTATATGTTGTTTTTCATTTCTAATGTACAATATTGTTATAAGATAAGGGCTGTAGAATTTCTACGGCCCTTTTTCAATTGATTAAACTTTAAAGAATAATATCATTCTTTCTCTACCCTAACTCTGCCTGTCCCTTTTTCGGTAATGCGCCCAATAACGGCTGCATTGGGATGATTCTTCTTTAGCGCGGCCAGCAAGGCATCTGCTTGATCTTCCGATATAGCAATCAACAGCCCGCCGGAGGTTTGGGCATCGTTCATCAGCAGTTGATCAATGGCTGAGATAGCTTCTTCCCAATCGGTGTGTGTGGCAAAATACTCCTGGTTGTTAAGTGAGCCACCGGGAATCACATTGGCACTTGCCAGGGCTTTGGCTTCGGCATAAATGGGAATACTATGCAACCATAGACTGGCATTTACTCCGCTAGCTTTCATTACTTCGTGCATGTGCCCGATGAGACCAAAGCCGGTAATGTCGGTACAGGCATGCGCTCCATATTGCATCATCAGGCTGGCGGCCTCTTTGTTGAGCATACTCATATTGGCAATCACCCGTTGTTCGGTATCCTTTTCCAGCAAGCCGCGCTTAAGCGCTGTGGTGAGAATGCCTGTTCCAATGGGCTTTGTGAGGATGAGCACATCGTTCACCCGGGCTTTATCATTGGTTGTGAGTTTACTTGGGTGAGCTGTACCGCTTACTACCATGCCATATTTGGGCTCCGGATCATCGATCGTATGGCCACCTAAAATGGGGATTTCTGCCTCCTTCGCTTTATCGGCTGCACCCTGCAAGATATCCCTGAGTACTTGTTCAGGAAGTCGGTTACTTGGAAACCCTACTATGTTCAGAGCAAAAAGGGGCGTGGCACCCATGGCATAAATATCGCTCAAGGCATTGGCTGCAGCTATGGCCCCAAAATGGTAGGCATCATCAACAATGGGTGTGAAAAAGTCGAGGGTTTGTACCAGTGCCGTATCGCTGTTGATTTTATATACAGCCGCATCGTCGGAGTGTTGAGTATCTACCAGTATGTTTTCATTGGCCATATGTGGCAAATCTTTGAGTATGCGTTCCAGTGCCTGAGGACGCAACTTACATGCGCAACCCAGTCCCTGCGTGTAGTGAGTAAGTTTTATCTGATTTTTTGCATCGGGCAGTGTGGTTGTCTCGCCCGCTTCAGGCATTAATCGTTGAGCGGCGTTTACAATCAGGTTAATGGCCTGGTCAATCTCCGCCTCGGTGGTATTGCGCCCTGTGCTAAAGCGAATAGTGCCCATGGCGTATTTTACCTCCAGCTTGATGGCTTGCAGTACTTCGGACAGGTCGATGTTGTCGGTATGGCAGGCAGCTCCTGCCGAGGCAGCAATGCCTGCGGTCTCCAGTTCGCTTAAAAGGGTATTGGCTTCGATGTTGGGGAAGCTTATGCTACTGGTGTTTGGCAAACGTAACTCCTTGTGTCCGTTAATGTGTATTTGAGGCAATGCCTGCATAATTCCGGCTTCCAGTCTATCGCGCATGGAACGCATGTGCTGCATGTGGGTCTCTAGCTCCTGGAAAGCAATTTCGGCGGCTTTTCCTAAGCCCACAATCTCCAGCACATTCTCGGTGCCGGCACGTTTATTCTGTTCGTGATCAGCCCCGTGAATCAATTTTTCCAATGTAATGCCCTCGCGAATATACAAAGCACCTATCCCTTTGGGGGCATAAAGCTTGTGACCCGCAACCGATAGCAAATCAACACCCAACTCCTGTACATCGGTGGGTACTTTGCCTATCGATTGCGCAGCATCGGAGTGAAACCGAATCCCATGCTTTTTTGCAACTTTTGCGATTTCAGCCAAAGGTTGCAATGTGCCTATCTCGTTGTTGGCATGCATAATGGTTATCAGGATTGTGGTTGGCTTTATGGCTGCCTCCAAGGTCTGGAGCTTAACAATACCTTCATCGTCTACAGGAATGTAACTTACCTCAAATCCATTATCTTCCAAATACCGGCAGACCTCACTTACTGCCGGATGCTCGATGGTGGAAGTAATAATGTGGTTGCCTTTGTTGCGCAACCTCATGGCTGTTCCTTTTATGGCATAGTTGTTCGATTCGGAACCTCCACTCGTAAAGATCACTTCATGTGGCTGGCAATTGAGAAGCCTGGCAATTTGTGCCCGTGCCTTTTCAACGGCTTTTTTTGTGGTTATGCCATAATGGTGCGAGCTGCTGGGATTCCCAAAGTAGCTTTGCAGGTAAGGACGCATAGCTTCCGCTACCCGAGGGTCAACTGGTGTAGTGGCGTTATAATCGAGGTAGATTTCCATAAGACAGGTTTTATAACAAAGGTAAGGAATATTTCATTCGCAAAAGTTCCTTTTGAATGCGCTTTATCTAATACATTGTCAAATTGACATGCGTCTGGCTTAATATGCGGATCTTTTGGCATGTTTGAACAATGTACCGCTGACAATGTTGTCCAATTACACACATGGCACAACACTTGATAAATTTTTTGTAACAAACACAATTAAATTGCAAACCTAAAAAGAGGAGGAAATGATATGATACCTATGTTAAGAGACAAACAATTTTTACCAGGCTTTGACGATGATTTTTTCGGCAGAGCTTTTGTTGGGAACGTTTATGGCGATGAAGCTCGAAGTATCCCCAGTGTAAATGTGGTAGAAACCGAGAATGATTATCGTATCGAAGTTGCCGCTCCTGGACTTGATAAGAAAGATTTTAATGTAGATATTGAAAAAAATATTCTCACCATCTCAAGTCAGCAGGACAATAAGCAAACCGATGACGATAAAAACTACATTCGCCGGGAGTTCAACTACTTTGCCTTTAAGCGTTCATTTAGTTTGCCTGAGCATGCCGACCAGGATAAAATCAGTGCAACGCACAAGAACGGCATTTTAGAAGTGGTCATTCCAAAACGAGAAGAAGCACGTGAAAAGCCTAATCGAAAGATAGAGGTTAAATAAGCGAAAGAAATACCATTCGGCAGTCGTAAAGGCTGCCGTTTTTATTTTGACCAATGGAAAGTTTGTTTTAATTGGTATAATAACAAGAAATAGAGGATTGAAGCTAATTCAATCCTCTATTTCTTGTTATATAAAATTGCATGCTGGTTTTAATTTCTCCATGCAGCAGGCTTTGAGTTTTTACATATCTTTCAATAACTCTTCCACAGCTCGCTTCAATTGCGGATCGCGATCATTCGCTTTATCGTCCGGAGCGTTATTTACGATTATGTCCGGTACAGCAGGTCCATTTTCCATGTTCATCTGCTCGCCTTTGGTATACCAGGCACGGAAGGGCAAGCGGATATAGGAACCGTCTACGAGTCGGGCGCCTCCGGTTGAGATGACGGCACCAAAAGTGGGTTGTCCTACAAGTTTTCCCAGTCCAAGGGTTTTATAGGCATGCGAAAAGATTTCGGCATTTGAATAACTGGCCTCATTACACATGGCTATTGACGGCTTGTTCCAAACAGCTAACGGGGCACGCTCCGAATAGGGATAGTAGTCGGTAAAGTTTTGGTGTTCTTTCTCCAGGTTTTCAATTGCTGTACGAGGAATTGTATAGGCGTGCTGGCGTACAGTAAGTA
>JAWOEH010000125.1:0-17856 GCA_046482855.1 Bacteroidales bacterium
GGTAAAAAGTTCTGGCAAACTGCATTTCCCCACGTATTGTCGGTGATATTGTTTGTTCTAATTTCCTATCTGTTTTTCTTTCCTATGTTGCAGGGAAAGGTATTACAACAAAATGATAAAAACACCTTTTTAGGTACCTCCAAGGAGATTCGTGATTACCGCGAAAAAACCGGCGAAGAGGCTTTGTGGACTAACAGTCAGTTTGGTGGGATGCCTTCGTACCTTATTTCGACAAAACACCCCGGGAACCTGGTAAAAAAAGTCGATAATCTGTTACAATTTGCCAAACGACCGGCAAGTCAGCTTTTTATATTGCTACTTGGCGGCTACCTGGCATTATTGCTTTTTGGCCTGTCCCCTTGGCTGAGTCTGCTTGGTGCCTTGGCATTGGGTTTCTCTTCCTACAACATTATTATTCTGGAAGCCGGACACAACACCAAAGCCATTGCAATAGCTTATATGCCGCCAATAATTGCAGGCATTTACCATGCATTTCATAAAAAACGATGGCTGGGTGCAGCTGTGGCAGGTCTGTTCCTGGGTGTACAGTTGGCGGCCAATCACCTGCAGATTACCTACTATACCCTGCTAATTGTGCTTGTGATGGGCGTTGTGGAGTTGATTCAGGCGTATAAGCAAAAAAGCTTCTCGCCTTTCTTCAAAACCATAGGCATTCTATTAATAGCTGTAATTTTAGCTGTGGGAGCCAATTTCTCCAAATTATGGACCACCTACGAATATGGGAAGTACTCCATTCGTGGCGCATCGGAGCTAACCCACAATAAGGATAATAAAACCTCGGGACTGGATAAAGACTACGCCACCGACTGGAGCTACGGGATTGATGAAACACTTACCCTGTTGATACCCAATTTTAAAGGAGGCGCCAGTTATGGTAGTTTCGATAAGGATTCCGAGACCTATGAATTCATAAAACAAGCTCAGGGAACCGGCTATGCCAATCAAATTGTAAATCAATTGCCCGGCTATTGGGGTACACAACCCTTCACCTCCGGCCCTGTATATTTGGGTGCTATTCTCATTTTTCTGTTTGTGCTGGGAATCTTTATCCTTCGTGGACCGGTAAAATGGTGGCTTATTGCTGCCACCATTCTGGGTGTTACACTTTCCTGGGGAGATAATATGATGTGGCTTACCAATTTCTTCCTGGAATATGTGCCTGGCTATAACAAGTTTCGTACCGTATCCATGTCCCTTGTGATTGCCCAGTTTACCATACCGGTGATGGGATTACTTGCTTTACAAAAAGTACTTACCGGGAAAGTCGAGAAAAACATTGCTATAAAATATGTAAAGTATAGCCTTTATATCGTAGGAGGTATTTGTTTGCTCTTTGGCTTGATGCCGGGCATGTTCTACAATTTTCTGAGTCCGCAGGAAGATCCTTCCGTATCGCCCATTTATGAATATTTAATGGTTGACAGGCAACAGATGCTTCGTGCCGATGCACTGCGATCGCTCATATTTATTACCCTGTCGGCTGTGGTGTTGTTGGCTTTCTTAACCAAACGCCTGAAATCCATGCAAGCCATCTACATACTGATGGCATTGGTATTGGTGGATTTGTGGGCGGTAGACAAACGATACCTGAATGAGGAGAACTTTGTTCCAAAACGACAGGCACAGCAGCCTTACCAAATGACACGGGCAAACCAACAAATTCTGGCTGACACCGATCCAAATTTCAGGGTGTTCAATGCAGCAGCTAATACCTTTAACGATGCCAGTACCTCCAACTTTCATCACAGCATTGGGGGATATCACGGAGCAAAAATGAGACGTTATCAGGAGCTTATAACGTATCAAATTACCAAGAATAATATGCAGGTATTGAATATGTTAAATACCAAGTATTTTATTGTGCCTACCGAAAAGCAAGGCCCGGTAGCCCAAGCCAATCCGGGAGCTCTTGGTAATGCGTGGTTTGTTAATAAAGTAGAATGGGTTCCGGATGCCGATGCCGAAATGGCCGCTCTCGATGATTTTAATCCTGCAACGACTGCCATTGTTGATGAACGGTTTGCTGAGGAGATTCAAAAAACGAAATTCAGCATTGATAGCACTGATTTTATTACTCTGGAAAAGTATTCGCCTAATCAATTGAAATATCGCTATCAGGCTTCGGCCAAACGGGTGGCGATCTTCTCCGAAATATATTACCCAAAGGGCTGGACAGCCGAAGTGGATGGAGAAGAGGCGCCTATCTTTCGGGCCAACTATGTTTTGCGGGGCATGGAGGTACCTGCCGGAAACCATACCATTACCTTTACATTTCACCCGCGCTCCTACTTTGTAGGCAATAAAATCAGCCTGGCCAGCTCCATTTTGTTATTACTGCTGGTTGCCGGAATTTTAGGGAAGGAATTTTTGCAGTTTTATAAAAGAAAATAAGCATAAAATTAGATAAATAGCAAATGGCAAGAAGAGAGACACGTGTTGCACGACGCAGACTCCGTAGTTCCTATATTACCAGTGTAATTAGTATTTCGCTCGTATTGTTTATGTTAGGACTAGTGGGTTTGCTTCTGTTAAACGCTCAGCGGCTGTCCGAATATGTGAAGGAGAATATCGGGTTCTCAGTAATTTTGAAAGAGCAAGTAAAGGAAGTGGATATTATTCGGTTACAGAAAAATTTGGATGCTGCTCGTTATGTAAAATCAACGAGATACATAACAAAACAGGAGGCCGCAGAAATATTGCAAGACGACTTGGGAGAGGATTTTATCGACTTTCTTGGCTATAATCCACTTTTGGCTTCCATTGAGGTACACTTGCATGCTGCCTATGCAAATCCGGACAGCATCCGGGTTTTGGAACGCGATTTCCAGCAATATGAGCAGATTAAGGAGGTATTTTACCAAAAATCACTGGTTAACCTGGTGAATGAGAATGTTCAACGCATTAGTTTCATTTTGTTGGCATTTAGTGCGTTGCTTTTATTTATTTCGCTTGCGTTAATTAACAATACCATCCGTCTGAGTGTGTATGCCAAACGTTTTATTATTAATACCATGCAGTTGGTTGGTGCTTCACATGGTTTTATCCGGCGTCCTTTTCTTTATCGAAGTGCCTGGCAAGGCATTATTGCGGCTCTGTTAGCTATAGGCATGTTGTCCGGGGTTATGTATTTGGCAAAGCAAGAATTTCAGGAGGTTGTCTCCTTCCAGGATGTAGAGACAGTAGCCAGTCTGTTTGCCGGCGTGATACTTTTTGGTATAATTATTAGCTGGATTTCCTCATATTTTGCCGTGAATAAGTATCTTCGCATGAACGTTGACAAATTATACTATTAAATATTATGTCCAAAAAAGAGCAGGTTCAGTCCGAGAAAAAAATGCAATTTGCCTTTGGCAAGGAGAACTATAGACTTATGTTGATTGGCTTTGGGATCATCATTTTAGGGTTTATCCTGATGGTTGGCGGAAAAGCAGAATCACCCGATCAGTTTAACCCCGAAATTTTCAGCTTTCGGCGCATTACTTTAGCGCCCTTACTTGTTCTGGGTGGCTTTATCTTCGAGATTTATGCCATCATGAAAAAACCAAAAGACAACTAATCAACATCTACATTCATGAGTTATTTGGAGGCATTACTCCTGGGCATTATCCAGGGGCTTACTGAGTTTTTGCCTGTAAGTTCCAGTGGACACCTGGAGTTGGGAAAGGCCATTCTGGGCGTGGAATTCGAGCAAAGCTTAACTTTCACCATTGTGGTACACGGAGCCACTGTGTTAAGTACCATTGTTATTTTCTGGCACACGCTTATAAAATTAGCGAAAGATCTTTTTGAATTCCGTTGGAATGAGTCAACGCGTTACGTTGCAATGCTTTTATTCTCGGCTATTCCTGTTTTTATAATAGGAATGTTTTTTAAAGATCAGGTGGAATCCTTATTTGATGGCCGGATTTTATTTGTTGGCATTATGTTGCTTGTTACTGCTACATTGTTGGGATTTACCTTTTATGCCAAAAGCAAGGATCGGGGGCTAAACTTTCGCGATGCATTTGTTATTGGAATAGCGCAGGCAGTTGCCGTATTGCCAGGCATTTCCCGTGCAGGTTCCACCATTGCTACGGCCCTGCTGCTTGGAAATAATCGCAAGGAAGCGGCACAATTCTCTTTTCTTATGGTGCTTCTACCTATTTTGGGTGCCAATTTTCTTGATATCTTGGAGATGGAGTCCGCACAAGTCTCTTCTTCCTTCGGAATCCTCGCCATAGGCTTTGTGGCCGCCTTTGTTTCAGGTTTGCTGGCTTGTAAATGGATGCTGAAGTTGGTGCAGCGTGGAAAACTTATCTATTTTGCCATTTATTGTGCCGTTGTGGGAGCAATTGCTATTTTTGCTGCTCTTTAAAAGCCTTATAAAACATGAACTTATACAGTTTATCGCAGTTTCAGGAGGGAATGATTTTGCCCTTCAATAAGCCACTTACATGGACTAGTACCGATTTGGTTCGGAAAGTAAAAAATATGATTCATCGGTCGTTTCGCGAAAAGAGGGACGACCGCAATATTAAATTGAAAGTAGGTCATGCCGGTACCTTAGATCCCTTGGCTACGGGCATGCTTATCATCTGTACAGGAAAAGCAACAAAACAAATACAATATATTCAGGATATGCCTAAGGAATATATTGCACAGGTAACCTTCGGAAAAACAACCCCTTCCTTTGATTTGGAAACCAAGCCGGAAGGCAGTTTTGCAACCGATCATCTGAATGACGAAGAGATCACACATGCTTTAGATTCCTTCATGGGAGAAATCGATCAAATGCCTCCAATCTATTCGGCGAAGAATATCAATGGGAAACGTGCTTATGAATATGCCCGAAAAGGCGAAGAGGCCGAAATGAAAACCAATAAAGTGACCATTCACGAGTTGGAATTGCTACATTTTGAAGATCTGGTTGCTACCCTTCGGGTAAAGTGCAGCAAAGGAACCTATATCCGCTCATTGGCCTACGATTTAGGCAAAACACTGAAGTCAGGCGCTCACCTTTCCGGATTAATCCGTACATGTATAGGCGATTATACTATAGATAAGGCCTTAACAATTGAGGATTTTGAGAAAAAATTAGCATCTTTGTAACTTGTTGAAAAATGCCCCGTATAAGGTAGGCATTTGTATCAAAAATTTAATACTGCAGAATAGATGAAGTTATCTCAGTTTCGATTTGACCTTCCCAAGGATTTAATAGCCAAGTACCCTGCTCAAAACCGCGATGAATCTCGTTTAATGGTTGTAAACCGGGAATCCGGTGAAATAGAGCACAAAGTTTTCAAGGACCTTGTTAACTATGTTAGCGATAAAGATGTGATGGTTTTCAATAATACGAAGGTGTTTCCCGCTCGATTATATGGAAACAAGGAGAAAACCGGCGCGAAAATTGAAGTTTTTCTATTGCGCGAACTAAATCGTGAACAGCGACTATGGGACGTACTGGTTGACCCCGCACGGAAAATTCGTATTGGAAATAAGCTTTATTTTGGCGAGGATGAAACGCTAGTTGCCGAGGTTATTGACAATACTACCTCGCGTGGACGTACCTTACGGTTTCTGTTTGATGGCTCTTACGAGGAGTTTAAGGAGACCTTGTATGCACTTGGCGAAACACCACTGCCTAAGTTTATTGAACGAGACGTGGAACCCGAAGATAAAGAACGTTACCAGACAATCTATGCCAAACATGAAGGTGCCGTTGCTGCTCCTACCGCAGGGATGCACTTCAGTAGGGAATTGATGAAACGATTGGAAATTTTGGGTGTCGATTTTGCCGAAATTACATTGCATGTTGGCTTAGGAAATTTCCGAACGGTTGATGTGGAGGATCTTACCAAGCATAAAATGGATTCGGAAAAAATTCTTGTTAGTGAACAGGCTGCTAATATGGTAAATAAGGCCAAGGCCGAGCGACGAAATGTTATTGCCGTGGGTACTACCGTTTTGCGCACTCTTGAATCTTCGGTATCTACCGAGGGTATGCTTAAGCCTTACGACGGCTGGACCAATAAGTTTATTTTCCCTCCCTATGAGGTAAAGGTGCCCAACATGATGATCTCCAATTTTCACCTGCCCTTATCAACTTTATTGATGATGGTAACAGCTTTTGGCGGATACGATTTGATGTTTGAAGCCTATCGGCTGGCAGTTAAGGAAAAATACCGCTTCGGCACCTATGGCGATGCGATGTTGATTTTATAGCACTTGGAAGAGCACTAAAAGGGGCTGTTTCTATGATGAAACAGCCCCTTTTTGGTAATAATAAATCGCAACAGAAAGTTAACTTGAACTATTCGGGCTAAAAGGTATTCATCAAATTTTGGGGTTTCCCTTTAAGCCACGAGTGAATATTTTCCATAACAATCTCCCCACGTTTTTCTATTGCTTGGTTTGTGGCGTAGCCAATGTGAGGTAACAAAAAGGTGTTGGGGGTTGAGAAAAGGGGGTGATCAGCCGGAAGAGGGGGTTCGGTTTCATAAACATCAATAGCTGCTCCTCCAAGTTTCTTGTCCTTTAATTGTTGGGCCAGGGCTTGGTAGTCGCACAAGGGTCCACGAGCCGTATTTATCAATATGGCTTCAGGTTTCATCAGGCTTAGTTCACGCGGGCCTATCAGGTGCCTTGTCTCTTCTGTTAAAGGCAGGTGTATACTTACGATATCGCTTGTTTTGAGCACTTCGTCAAGCGATTTGTAATGGATGTAGGCGGCATCGATTTTTGAACGATTATAGGCGGTTATTTTGCAGCCAAAGGCGTGGGCTAATTCGGCAACTCTTCCACCAATGCTTCCGGTACCAATAATGCCGTAGGTTTTTCCATGTAACTCGGTTCCCAGAAAGCCCTCGCGGGTTTTTCCGTTACGCACCTGTTGTTGGTGCCAGTCAAACTTACGAAGCAGTTGAATTGCCATGCCCAGGGTTAGCTCAGCAACGGCATGCCTGGAGTATTCTCCTCCGTTGGATACGATAATGTTTCTGGCGTTGCAGGTTTCCATGTCAACATGGTCAACGCCGGCAAAGGCAACAGAAATCATCTTTAGCTTTGGGCTTGCCAGCAGGATTTCTTTTGTCAGGAGCATATTGCTGATTACCAGCACCTCTGCGTCATGGGCCCGTGCAATAATTTCTTCTGTAGTCTGCGCGCGATCTGTGTGATAAATATAGTCGTGCCCCTGCTCTTTAAAGTCTGCTTTTACGCGCTCAAGGCGCGATTGTTTAAGGCCTATAGGTTCCAGTTGTACAATCTTCATGTCTTCTCAGTAATTTTAGGTAATTCGTATAGGTTTAGATGCGGTGTATAGGAGTTGGATGCTTTGGACTTCACAGAGTTTAAACAGGGCATGGTAAGATATGTTCGTAGGTGCCTGGAAATTCATTTCAAACAAAAAAGGGAGACTCAATGAGCCTCCCCTTATATTTACTAATGAAAAGTGCTTACTGTTTCAATGAGTAACGTTTGAATTCAACAACAGACAACTCTTTGTCGGCAGTTTCCAGGTAAGCTTTTACGCTCATTTTTCCTTCTTTAATGAAGTCCTGGTTCAACAAAGTATTCTCTTTGAAATACTTGTTTAGTTTACCCATGGCAATTTTCTCAACCAGGTTTTCTGGTTTACCCTCGGCTAAAGCCTGGTTTTTACCAATTTCCATTTCCTGGTCGATAACACTCTGAGGAACTTGATCTTTATCAACAGCAACCGGATTCATCGCTGCTATTTGCATAGCTACGTCTTTTCCAATTTGCTCGTCGATTCCTGATTTGGTAAGTCCCACCAGAGTTGCCAATTTTTTGTCGCCGTGAATATAAGCAGCAACTTGCTCAGCAGTTACGAAGTCGAAGTACGACAACTCAACTTTCTCACCAATCACACCGGTTTGCTCAACAATGTGGTCAGCTAAAGGTTTTCCGTCTAAATCAAGACCTTTTAATTCGTCAAGATTTGTAGGTTGCTTTTCGACTGCCAGATCGAGGATTTTTTGCGCAAAGTTTACAAAATCATCATTCTTAGCAACGAAGTCAGTTTCACAGTTAAGTGAAATGATAAACCCTTTCTTTTTGTCGTCAGTAGTTTGGGCTAACACAACTCCCTCAGAAGCTTCGCGGTCGGATCGTTTGTTGGCTACAGCCATTCCTTTTTCACGGATAATTTGTACCGCCTTATCGAAGTCACCATCCGATTCAGTAAGGGCTTTTTTGCAGTCCATCATTCCGGCGCCGGTTTGCTTGCGCAGTTTGTTAACGTCAGCAGCTGTTATTTTGGCCATTTGCTTATGCTTTTTATCGGTTAATGATTAATTATTCTTGCTTGTCGTCAGATGAAGCTTCTTTTGCTTCGGCTGACTCTTCGCCTTCCTCTTTACGGGCACGGGTCTTTTTGGGATCCGTTTTACGAGCAGCTTTCTTCTTCTCTTTCTCGGCACTGTCCTTCTCACGTTCCGACTTGCGCTCAGTAAGACCCTCAGAAACCGCTTGTGTAACTTTGTCGATAATTAAAGCAATAGATTTCGAAGCATCGTCGTTTGCAGGAATAGGAAAATCGATGTTTCGGGGATCGGAGTTGGTATCAACAATAGCGAACACGGGGATATTAAGTTTTTGTGCTTCACGCACAGCAATGTGCTCCTTGGTTACATCTACAATAAACATAGCAGCAGGTAAGCGATTCATATCAGCAATACTACCCAATTGCTTGTCGAGCTTGGCACGCTGACGGGTAATCTGCAATTTTTCACGCTTTGCCATGTTATCGAATGTACCATCTTGCATCATTTTGTCGATGGAAGTCATTCTTTTAATGGCTCGACGAATGGTGGGGAAGTTGGTTAACATTCCTCCTGCCCAACGTTCGGTAACGTAAGGCATTTTTGTGGGTTTTACGCTTTCCGCAACAATCTCTTTGGCTTGTTTTTTGGTAGCGACGAATAATATTTTCTTCCCTGAACGCGCAATTTGTTTAAGGGCGTCACAGGCTTCATCTAATTTGGCTTCAGTTTTCTGAAGATCGATGATATGGATACCGTTGCGCTCCATAAAAATATAGGGCGCCATAGCAGGGTTCCATTTTCTTTTCAAGTGCCCGAAGTGCACTCCTGCGTCTAATAATTCGTTGAAATTTGTTCTAGACATATGCTTTTCGTTTACATTCTTGGTTTTAAACAACCGTTGAGCAGTTCCTGAGGGGAAGTCCCAACAATTTAGATACTAAACGGATTGTTATACGATTAACGTTTGCTAAACTGGAATTGCTTACGTGCTTTAGGTTGTCCAGGCTTCTTACGTTCCACAACGCGTGAATCACGCATAAGAAATCCTGCCTTCTTTAAGGCACCACGATGCTCGGCATCAACTAAAATTAATGCACGGCTAATGCCTAAACGAATGGCCTCGGCCTGTCCTTTAATACCGCCGCCGGCAACAGTGATTTTTACATCAAAATTTCCCGCAACTTCTACTAAGTTCAGCGGCTGTTGCACTACGTACTGTAACGTCTTCTGAGGGAAAAATGTCTCTAAATCACGCTTGTTAATAGTGATTTTGCCTTTTCCTTCACTCAGGTAAACGCGAGCAACGGCTGATTTTCGTCGTCCTACAGTGTTAATAACTTCCATACCTGTTATTTAATTTCATTTAAATTTAACGATTTTGGCTGTTGTGCTTCGTGTGGATGCTCGGCTCCTTCGTAAACGTAGAGGTTCTTCAAGATGGCATTGCCCAAACGATTCTTTGGAATCATTCCGCGTACAGCATACTGTACTACACGGCGTGCATCTTTTGTTCTCATTCGCTCGGCAGTTTCTACACGTTGTCCCCCGGGATATCCTGTATGACGAATGTATTGCTTTTCTGCCCATTTCTTTCCGGTAAGGCGTACCTTATCGGCGTTCAGAATAATAACATTGTCACCACAGTCAACGTGGGGAGTGAATGTAGGTTTGTGCTTTCCTCGAAGGATTTTTGCTACCTGCGAAGCTAAGCGGCCTAAAATCTCTCCTTGTGCGTCAATCACTATCCATTCTTTTTCAATGGTAGCCTTGTTCGCTGATTTTGTTTTGTAACTTAATGTGTCCACTTTAACTCCTAACTTTTTAGTTAATACCAATTTACAGATCCTATTCCTGTATTTTGCGGATTGCAAAAATACAACAAATTTTGGGAAACAAGCAAATAATCAACCTATTATTTGTTGATAACTACCTGTTTCTCCTTTGGTTTCTCTATTCGCTCTATTAAAATGCCAAGGGCGAATGGAGAATCCGGAAAATACGTTTCCTGCAAAAGCTTCCTTTTATTTTCCGGAAAGATCGGAGGGAAGAATCGCGTACGAAAATCGATCTTTTTCAGTTAATTTTACTACAATTGTTGATCTTTTTTTTGACTTTAGTAATATTATATGAATAATCGCCTTGGAACGGCTTTACAAAGCGCTCTGAAACCTATGTTAATTCCCGAACAGGAGGGATATGTAAATCGGCAGTATGGGTTGTTAGTTCTGATGGCCGCATCCTTACCTTTATCGCGAGCCATGGTCTCTGTTAGCCTGGGGCTGTTGGCTGCTAATTTTTTTCTTTCCCCCGGAGTGGGTTCCCGGATAGCCAGGAGCATCCACTATCCCGGGTTGCTTGTTTTTCTGGCCTTTCCGCTGGTCTATATGTTGGGGTTGTTTTATTCATCAAATTTGGCTACCGGTCTTGATAATTTTGTGCGAAAGCTGCCTTTTATTGTGCTACCCATGGTCATGGCGGGCTTCCCGTTAACAAACAGGCAGTTGAATCGATTGCTGGATATTTTCGTTGCCGCTGTTATGGTAAACGTAAGCATAGCCGCGGCGGTTTATATTTTTACTCATCACCAGCCCACATTTGATGTACGGCAAATTTCATTATTCTTCTCGCATATTCGGTTGGCTCTGATGATCCTGTTTGCCATGACCATAACCGGTTATCGTGCTTATCATCTACAAACTGCACGGCGGTGGTTCTATATGGCCGCAGGTTTATTGCTGGGTACTTCGCTGTTGCTGGTACAATCACTAACCGGCTTGGTTATTGCTTTTGTTCTTGGTTTTTCGGTAGTCATTGTATTGACTTTCCGACTGGAAAATGCAATTGCCAGGTTTGTCCTTCTTATCGCAGGCCTTACAGTCTTCTTATTGGTAAGTTCCTACCTTTCGCATGCCTGGATGCGTTTTCATACCACGCATCCTGAGGATCTTGCCAAGCTGGACACCTTTACAGTAAACGGAAACCCCTATTTGCACGATACCACTAATCTGATACGTGAAAATGGCTATTATGTGGGGTTATATCTGGCTCCCGACGAGTTAGAGGAGGAGTGGAACAGCCGAAGTAGCCTGCCCTTTAAAGGACACGACAAGGACGGACAGGTCTTGGCCGGAACATTGAAGCGCTACCTTACAGCAAAGGGCCTGCGAAAAGATTCTGCAGGCATTGCTGCCCTTAGCCACCATGATATTTACCTGATTGAAGCAGGTGTCGCTAACCCCGTATATGCTGATGCCGATTTTCTTTATGCACGTATTTATCAAATACTATGGGAGTTGGAAATGTATAGGTTAACGGGTTATGTGCGCGGTCACTCAGTGGCTCAACGAATAGAATTTTTGCTGAGTGGTTGGCATGTTATCAGGGAAAACCCCTGGTTTGGGGTTGGTACCGGCGATGTGATGAGCGCACAACGAAAGGCTTTTCAGGATCGGGAAGTTGCCCTGGCGCCTGAATATCAGCGTAAGAGCCATAATCAATGGGTAACGCTGGGCATGGCACTGGGAATGGTGGGGCTGCTGGTTTTTGTTGTGGCTATTGCCTTTCCTGTGATTCGCAATAAAACCTATCGCTATTTTTTGTTTAACCTGTTTTTGGGTAGTATCTTGCTCTCCTTTTTGTCGGACGATACGTTGGATACACACATAGGTGTAAATTTCTTTTGTTTCTTTTATGCCCTGTTTGTATTTACCTCAACAGCACAGTCTGATGATAAAATAGGTAGTTAATAAAGAGGATGAACGAAATGAGCAATGAACAGAAATTTATGAAAGAAGCCATTTTGGTTTCGATGGAGAACATACAAGATGGTGGCGGCCCCTTTGGAGCTGTAGTGGTGAAGAATGGAGAAATCATTGCCCGCAGTGGGAATAGCGTAACCCGCGATAACGATCCCACAGCCCATGCCGAGATAAATGCCATACGTGCCGCTGCCAGGGCGCTGAATAGCTTTGATCTTTCCGGATGTGTTATCTATTCATCGTGTGAGCCTTGTCCCATGTGCCTGTCAGCTGTCTACTGGGCACGTATCGACCGTATCTATTATGGCAATAACCGATACGACGCTGCGGAGATTGGGTTTGACGATAATTTCTTGTATGAGGAGCTACGGAAAGATCTTGATGAACGAAGTATTCCCATCGAACAGCTTGAACGAGACGAAGCCTTGAAAACCTTTGCTACCTGGCGAGAGTTGGAGGATAAAATTCCGTACTAGAAAGGGCTTCTGCTTTTTGGAAGATCTTTCCGTAATTTACTGTATACCTCCAGATCGATAAAGTTGCCATCCGATAATAATTCACCGTCACGCTCAATGCCTTCAAAGAAAAAATTCAGTCGTTGTGGAATTTTTTTGCTGGCCTGATTGCCCGTTGCGCATTTTATTTGTATTCGGTTGATGTTGAGTTGAGTAAAGGCGTAATGGCACAGTTCGTCTACTGCCTTAGTTACAATGCCTTGCTTTTGGAACGACTCGGAGAGCCAGTAGCCAATTTCTGTTTTTCGATTGTCTCTGTCGGTATTTTTAAATCCTACCAGACCAATGAATTGATTTCGTTTTCGAAGAGTAAAAATTTCTTCATCGTTTTTTGGCGCAGCGGTTAGGGCAGCCTTTACAAATGCCTTGGTGTCGGCCACTTTTTTTGTTTTGGCTACAAATGGCAACCATTGTCCAAGGTAGGTACGTTCCTTATCAATCACCTGAAAAATATCAGGCGCATCTGTTTCTTGAAGAGAGCGAAGTTCAATGAAGTCAAAAAGTTTGATCAGCATATCCGGGATTTTATAAGATTTCCTTACGCCTGCCGAAAATAGGTAAATTGTTTGGTTTAGTAAAGATGTGGGATAAATTGCCTGGTTATCTGTTTTATCCTGGCTGAATGCTTTTTATGGGAGCCTCCATTATTCCGGGCTACTCTCTTATGCGTGTAATAAAAAAGCGGGGATTAAACTGCAGGTAAAACCCATAGAGATAATCCAGCGTTTGGGTGTTTAAATCGAAAAACGATTCGGCACGAACGGCAATGCGTAAATCCGGCGTCAGGGATTTCTGGAAGGCTACTTTTGCCGTTAACATCCGGCGGTATCGTGCTTCGGTGTAGGGGTTGTAGTCGGAAACCGAGGCATATAGCGGATGTCCCAAGGGAGCAATGAACTCACGAGCCCACCAGTAGCCCATGTTTACCTGAAAATGTTTGTAGTGTTGCGTGCCCTGCACCAGGAAGGCATAGCCATCGTTGTAGATTTGTTTTTTTGTCGGGGAAAGATCTTCATACGTAAACACCCCGGCAGAGAATGATATTGAATCGCCGGTAAAGTCAGCCGTATGGTACTTCAGGGTGAGGGAGCTGTTAACAATTGTGCTCAACGATTCACTGTTTTTGTTAATCTGTCCGCCGGCATGCCGTGCCATAAATGCAACGGGTGTGCTAATTCTTGAAGTGCCTTTGTTCCACCATGTGTAGCTTCCTGAAAAACCCACCGTAAATTTCTCCTGAAACGGATCGCCCTCCTTGATGAATTTGCTCCAGTGAACCCATAAGTCCGCATGTAACTTTTTTTTATTGTACAGAAACTGCAAGCCACTCTCGTCGTTAGTGGTTAAGAGCAATTCCGGGTTCATTAGAGGTTCGGGCACATTGTGGTGTACTGTGCCGTAGATGTTACCCAAAACAATGCGCAAATCGGGGCGGGGTTGGTAATAAATTCGCAAGTAGGGTACGGACTCCTCAAATGAATTTCTACCTGAAAATTTCAGCAGATTGGCTCCAGCCTGAAAATGAAGATATTTATTATAGGTATAGGTGACTTTGGGAATCAGGTGAAAACCAATAGCAGTGTAGCCCTTGGCAAAAGAGCTGAAATACTCGTTGTTCTGTAAAAAATTCATATTATCAACGGCCAGTACTACCTGTCCTTCGGTTGTATCAAGCTCCGGATAGGATTCAAAAAATAAACGGTTGTCAATCTGCCCAAAACTCACCAAAGGCATGGTTACTAATAATAGAAGGGCATACAAGTATTTCATGCGCAATTATTCCCAAATTATCCTCAATTAGTACGTGAAGATATACTTTCAGTTTTAATTTTTCTAAAAAATCACGTTCTTTGTTACCTTGTACACCTGAAACGAAAATTAAACCCATCCTGATGACACGTTTTCAACGCTTTAATATTTTAGGAGGCTGGTTGAGTTTTGCCATTGCCGCCATTGTCTATTTATTAACTCTTGAACCTTCGGCTAGTTTTTGGGACTGTGGCGAATTTATCGCCTCAGCGTTTAAGCTGGAAGTCGGACACCCTCCGGGAGCTCCGGTCTTCATGCTGGTGGGTCGCTTTTTCAGCATGTTTGGTGGTCCCGAACATGCCGCTTTCATGATGAATGCTATGTCGGCGCTTGCAAGTGCCTTCACCATTTTGTTTCTTTTTTGGTCCATTACCCACCTGGGCTTCCGATGGATGGAGAAGAACAATCAGCAGGTAACAACCACCCAATGGTGGTCAGTGCTTGTTGCCGGATTTATTGGCAGCATGGTGTATACCTTCTCCGATACTTTTTGGTATTCGGCTGTTGAGGCCGAAGTGTACGCCTCCTCTTCGCTTTTCACGGCGGTGGTGTTCTGGGCCATTTTGAAATGGGAAAATGTTGCCGACTCGCCCCACGCATCCCGATGGCTCGTTCTCATAGCCTATCTCATGGGCCTTTCCATTGGCGTGCACCTGCTCAACTTATTGGCTATTCCTGCCATAGTGCTGGTTTACTATTTCAAAAAATATAAAGTTACTCCTTCTGGTGTGCTAGCCGCCCTTGTTGTGTCTGCCGTTATATTAGGCAGTATCATGTACCTGCTCATTCCGGGTGTGGCAACCGTGGCTTCCTGGTTCGAGCTGCTTACGGTTAATGGCTTTGGGTTGCCTTATAATAGCGGCGTGTTGCTGTTTGTTGTGGTCTTAATTGGTTTACTTGCCTGGGGCTTGTACCGTACCCAAATGCAACGAAAAGTTTTGGCCAACACAGTTTTGTTGGTAATTACTGTTATTATGCTGGGATATAGCAGTTATGCGCTCATCATGATACGCTCCAATGCCAATCCGCCCATGGATCAGAACAACCCCGACAATGTTTTTGGCTTGCTTTACTACCTCAATCGCGAACAGTATGGCGATCGTCCCTTGGTGCATGGGCAGTATTATAATGCGCCGGCACGAAAAAGGGTAAATACGCGTGCCATATACGGTAAAGTAAACAATCGCTACGATGTGGTGGATCATAAGGCTAAACTGGTTTACGATGAGCGATTTACAACCGTGTTTCCGCGCATGTGGAGTGATAACCAGCAGCATGTCCAGGACTATGAACGCTGGGTGTCTATTGATGGGAGAAAAGTGGGTATAACCGGTGACGACGGACAGCAAAAAATGCTTGAGGTGCCCTCGTTCGCCGATAATTTGGCCTTCTTTTTTAAGTATCAGGTGGGGCACATGTATCTTCGCTACTTTATGTGGAATTTTACAGGCCGGCAAAACGATATTCAGGGACATGGAAATACCATGCATGGGAATTGGATTTCCGGAATTCCCGCCATTGATAACGCCCGTCTGGGCGATCAGGCAAAATTGCCCGATTGGATTCGGCATAATCAGGGGCGTAATGTATACTTTGGTTTACCTTTGTTGCTAGGGCTTCTGGGATTGTGGTTTCATTATCGGAAAGATCGAAAAAACTTTTTTGTTGTTCTCACGCTCTTCATTCTCACAGGCCTTGCCATTGTTGTGTACCTTAACCAGTATCCGCACCAGCCGCGCGAACGCGACTATGCCTTTGCAGGGTCCTTCTACGCCTTTGCCATTTGGGTAGGGTTGGGAGCCATACCCATTGTGAATTTGCTCTATCGGACTATCGGAAAGTCCGGCTTTATTGCCGGCTCGGTGCTACTGCTTGGCATTCCCGCGCTTATGGCACAGCAAAACTGGGACGATCATGATCGTTCAGGACGCTATACCACCCGCGATATTGCTCGTAACTACCTGGATAGTTGTGAGCCCAACAGCATTATTTTTACCAACGGCGATAATGACACCTTTCCGCTTTGGTATGCACAGGAGGTAGAAGGTTATCGTACCGATGTGAAGGTGGTTAACCTTAGCTATTTGCGAGCTGGCTGGTACATTCAGCAGGTAAGTCGCAAAAGCTATGAGGCGCCAAAAATTCCATTTTCCATGAATTACAATCAGTATCGGCGGGGTACACGCGATGCACTGGTTGTATCGGACCGTATTCAGGAACCTGTAGAGCTAAGCAAGATAATGGACTTTGTGAAGAGTGAGAATAAAGCCACAAAAGCTCCTTCACCCTTTAGCCAGGGAAAAATGGTAAACTACATTCCCACCAGGTCGGTTGTGTTGCCTGTGGATACGGCAAAAGTGGCGCAACAATCCTGGGTGGACGAACGCTATCGTAACCGTTTGCTCGATACCTTGCAATGGCAGCTCAATCGATCCATGTACCTGAAAGATGGGATGATGATTCTCGACCTGCTTGACAACAATGATTGGGAACGACCGCTCTATTTTGCCATGACGGTGCCTTCCAATATGTATATGAACCTGGATAAATACCTAAAGAGTGTAGGCTTTGCCTATCGACTGGTACCCATGAAAGCGCAGCCTTCTCAAGGAGGGATGGCGGAAATCGATACCAAGCTTATGTATGATAAGCTGATGAATACATTCCAGTGGGGAGGCATTGAAAATCGCCCGATTGGCTTGAGTCAGGATCATCGGCGTATGTATAGCAATGCACGTAGTTTGTATGGTCAGTTAGCTGAAAAACTGATGCAGGAGGGAAAATTGTCCCGCGCCCGCGAGGTGCTTGACAGAGGATTGGAGATCTTCCCACATGAGAAAGTACCCTTCGATTTAACTGTACTGGCGTATGCCGAAGCTTATGCCGGGCTTAAATCCGAAACGTTTGTGCCGGTGGCAAAACAGTTGCATAAGGTTAGCTCCTCGTTGATCAATTATTACCTGGCTTCACCCGACACTCAGTTCAATGACTGGTCCATGGAGTTGCGGCGGAATTTATATATGTTGCAGGCTTTATCGGTTAGCGCGCAGGAGAATGGATACGATGAACTCGCTACCGAATTGCAAAAGTCCTTTGAGCAATACTATCAGGCCGTGTTGGCCTCGGGGAGGGTGCGCGCATGATAAAGTCGGCGCATATTGCGGCACACCTTTTTCACGACATGATCTGGTACTTGGGTCGTCGGGAGCGAAAGATTTATCTGACTTTCGACGACGGCCCAACGGCCGAAACCACCCCTTGGGTGCTCTCTGTTTTACGTGAATATGAGGCTAAGGCAACCTTTTTCTGCCTGGGACGCAATGCCGACCGACATCCCGAAATATTTGCGCGCATTGTGGCTGAAGGCCATGCTGTGGGCAACCATACTTATAGCCACCTTAAAGGGTGGAACATTGAGAACGAGGAGTATTTTAACGATGTGGAACTGGCAACCCAGCACATTCCCACCAATCTGTTTCGTCCGCCTTA
>JAWOEH010000099.1:0-12893 GCA_046482855.1 Bacteroidales bacterium
ATTCCGGCTTTTGAGGCGGAATAATTGCCTTGCCCTGCATTACCACTAACACCAACAACCGAGCTCATGTTTATTATGGAGCCTGATCTTTGTTTTAACATTTGACGTTGAGCGGCTTTTGTGAAATTAAATACTGATTTTAAATTCACATTCATGACAGTATCCCATTGCTCCTCAGTCATTCGCATTAAGAGTGTATCCATGGTGATACCTGCATTGTTGATCAATACATCAATGCCGCCAAATTCTTCAATTACTGCCTCTACGACCTCGGTTGTTTGGTCAAATTTACTTGCATCTGAAGCATAGGCTTTTACCTTCACACCATGCTGAGCTATTTCTTGTTCGGTTGCTTTTGCGGCCTCGTTATACTGCAAATCAGTAAAGGCAATATTAGCACCTTCCTCTGCAAAACGAATGGCCAGTGCCTTACCAATACCTCTTGCAGCACCAGTAATCAAAGCCGTTTTTCCTTCAAGTAATTTCATTGCTATAAAGTTTTTGTTACGCAACAAAATAAATAAAGTAATTCCAGATTATCAACTTTTCCCTATAACACGCTTTCGGTTATACGTGGTAATGAGGATAAATTGATTAACGGAAACCTACCACAGGGAGCGCAAAGAGAACAAAACGCCAAGCTTCGTTTTACCGTACCATTATCTGTTGTTTCACAGAGCAACTCATTATCACCATGATTCTGTGTAGCTCATTTAAATACGAATCAAATATTGTTCCAAAAACCTTATTTTTTTTGGAATTTTCCTTTTTTTAATCACTGGCAGCCGGGTAAAAAATTTAGATTGCTGTACTACGTTCGCAACAACAAACAATTAGGAAAGGTCTGGGGAGGACAATCGTGTTTTTTTAATGAACTCCAGAATACATGACAAAACCAATAATTTATATAAACACTCTTTAATTACAATATGTCAGTTAATTATAATTTATAAAAAACAATCATCGCCAACACATCAACACCTTTGAGTTTCTACACTTATTAACTAATTGTGGCAATAGAGCCAACCATTTTAAAGGAAAAAAAGCCAATGATTAGCGTTTACGTAATGATAAAAAGGTTTTGCAAAGGGTCCATCTCTCAAAATTAAGTTAACTTTGTCCACGAAAAGATTCATATTACGTTTTTTTTTGATATTTGTGCCGATTATTACTTAAGAAAGATTGTTATGGAAAAGTTATCGATAGTAGTTTGCGTATACAACGAGGAACTGAATATAAAGCCACTGGTTGAACAAATATACCAATCGTTGAAGGAGTACAACTTTGAACTTATTTACGTTGATGATGGCTCCACAGACAATACCGTTTCAGAAATCAAATCCCTCAACAAAAAAGAGATCCATTTGGTAGAGCTCCGTAAAAACTATGGGCAAAGCTCCGCTTTAGCTGCCGGTATCGATTACGCCAGTGGCGAGTACATTATTACAATGGATGGAGATCTTCAAAACGACCCCTCTGACATACCAGCGATGCTGGAAAAATTAAAAAAGGAAGAGCTTGATCTGGTTGCCGGTATCCGAAAAAACAGGCAGGATGGCATGTTTCTACGAAAAATACCCAGCAAAATTGCCAATGCAATTATCCGAATGACCACTGATGTTCGATTAAAAGACTACGGTTGTACTTTAAAAGTTTTCCGAAAAGATACCGCAAAAAGCATGGGCCTATACGGGGAACTACATCGATTTATTCCAGTGCTCGTACATCTGGAAGGAGGAAAATTAGATGAGATGAATGTAAAGCATCATCCGCGTATATATGGCAAGGCGAAGTACGGGATCAATAGGACGTTTAAGGTGGTAAGCGATTTGCTATTGATGCTTTTTTTCAAGAAATACATGCAAAAACCTATGCATCTGTTTGGGAATACCGGTGTACTGCTCTTTATGATCGGAATCCTTATAAATCTTTATCTGTTGGCACTAAAAATTATGGGTCAGGATATATGGGGAAAGCCTCTATTAATACTGGGTGTGATAATGTTATTGGCAGGCATTCAACTTATTACCGTAGGATTGATGGCCGAAATGCAAATGCGCACTTACTATGAATCACAGGAGAAAAAACCTTATAAAATAAGGCGTGTAACTATTGGTAATGAATAGATTGAAATCCCTCGGCAAGCTTTTCCTTAAAATGGGTATCTCCGGAGGAGCGCTCTACCTGGTATTTCGGAACATCGAATTTTCGGCTATATGGCACTTGCTGCTGCAAGCCCAATGGGTCTATTTGCTGCCTGCCATGCTCTTTTTTATCTTTTCAAAATACATTGCTGCCACTCGCCTCAATCGGTTCTTTCATAAGATTGATATTCCTTTGGAGCATCACACCAATGTGAAACTTTACCTATTGGGGATGTTCTATAACCTATTTCTGCCCGGAGGTATTGGAGGGGATGGATACAAAATATACCGACTGAATAAAGGCTTTCAGGTACCCACGCGCAAGATTTTTTTTGCTGTTCTTCTTGATCGCTTAAGCGGCATCTTTGCCTTGGGCGTTATGGTTCTGTTTTTGGCCTTAGCTGTTCCCGAACTTCAGGCTTATTGGTGGACATTGATCATACTCTTACCACTTTGTTATTGCCTGGCCATGTTTCTTCTAAAGAGGTGGTTTCCTTATTTTGTAGGTCTATTCACGATTACACACATACAATCGATAGTTGTGCAGGGCTCACAGGTTATAACGGCCATATTTATCCTACTTGCCATCGCACCAGATGCAGTTAACTTGCAATACTTATTTCTATTCTTGGTTTCCTCAATTGTTTCGGTTATTCCCTTTACCATTGGAGGAGCAGGTGCACGGGAGTTAACCTTTATGTACGGAGCTCAGTTCATGGCGCTGCAGATGGACACGGCTGTCACTCTCAGTCTCTTATTTTATCTCATTACCCTATTCGTATCCTTTTTTGGTATCTTCTACTCCATACGTCCGTTCGTTTTGAGAACACTGAAAAAATAGTCTCCAATCGATTAATTCACAGTGCCATTAATAAGTTACGCCAATACTTCTAAAGACTTATTAATGTGAAGATATGATTTATTTTTATTACATTGAGCCCTATCTCAAGCCTACTTATCTAAATTTGATACTATGAAATTTAACCTTAACCTAAAAGCTAAGATGTTATTGAATATCTTAGTATTATCTTCAATAATCTATGCCATCGCTCTGGGGTATGTAAGCTACCGGATGAATACAATTGCTTTTTCTCAGGCAAAAGAACTCACAAAAACCTACTCACGTGCCTATGCAAATCAAGTAAAGGCGGATTTAAACAACGAAATGAGTATGTCACGTGCGTTGGCTCATACCCTCGAAGAGTACGCTGCTTTTCCCGAAGAGAAACGAAAGGAAATAACTGTTGCTATATTGGAGAATGTTGCCGCAAGAAATCCTGATATCATGGCCACCTGGCTAAGTCTGGAGCTCAGCTTTATCGATTCACTTTGGGAGCAACCTCATGGCCGAGCAGATATAACCTTTTACAATGTCAACCAAAAATTGGAATTTACGGACATATTGGTTGATACAGCACAAGGATTTCAACCCTCGGGAGCTTATTACGATGCCCTGGCTAGCCAACAGGAACTGATAACCCCTCCCTATTTCTATACCTATCAGGCAGATCAGAAGCAATTATTGGAGGCCAGTGTGGGCGTTCCTTTGCTGGTTGACGGTGAATCGGTGGGATTGGTCGGCTTTGATATGGTTCTGGAACATTTTCAAAACCTGATAGCGGATATACACCCTTTTGAAGAGAGCTATGCATTTTTAGTAGCTAATGACGGACAAATAGTAGCCCATCCGAACGAAGAATTATTAGGGACCCTTATAAATGAGGTGGAAACGTCGAAAGGGCAACTAATAAGCCAACGGATAGCAGAAGGGAAGGAATTAACCTTCAGCAAGAAAGACGTTTTAAATGCCACAGGCAAGGAGTATTATTATGCCTACTCCCCCATATATATTGGAGAAGCAACGACCCCCTGGTCGTTTGGTTTTGCCGTTCCAATTTCGGTTATGATGAAGGAAGCAAAAGATAGCTTGCAAAAATCCATTTTCGTTGGATTTATCGGGTTATTACTTATTGCCTTGGTTATATGGTATATGGCTAACAAAATAAGCTCGCCAATTAAGAGTACTACAAAAGTACTCCATCGTTTAGCCCATGGAAGAATTGATACTTCTCATAAGCTCGATTATAAAGGCAAGGATGAAACAGGGCAAATGGCCGCATCGGTAAATAAACTGATCGAAGGCCTTAACAGGACGGTGCAATTTGCCCGCGAAATTGGCAAAGGCAATTTGGATGCCTCCTTTGAAAAATTAAGTGAAAACGATGCTCTGGGAGATGCTTTGGTGGATATGCAAAAAAGTTTGGTGGATGCTCGCAAACAAGAACATGAACGACAAGAAATAGAGAAAAAGCAAAACTGGGCAACTACCGGGATTGCAAAATTTTCCGATATTTTGCGGCAAAACAATGATGATCTTTCCGAATTTGCCTATCACATTTTAAGTAATTTAGTACAATATATCGAGGCCAACCAAGGTGGACTGTTCATTCTAAATGACGAAGATCCGCAAGACAAGTATATCGAACTAATGGCCAGCTATGCTTACGAAAGACGTAAGTACCTCGAAAAACGAATTGAGTTAGGCGAAGGCCTTATCGGCCGAAGCGTGCAGGAGCAAAAAACCATCTACATGACCGAGTTGCCTGAAAATTACATAGCAGTAACTTCCGGACTTGGCGATGCACCGCCAAATGCGCTGCTTATCGTACCTTTGAAGGTCAATGAGGAAATACATGGCATCCTGGAACTGGCTACCTTTAATCAATTTGAGCCACATGTAATAAAGTTTGTCGAAACGGTTGCCGAAAGTATCGCTTCTACGCTTTCCACAACAAAAATCAACATCCGTACAACGCAATTGCTTGAAAAAAGTCAGCAACAAAGCGAGGAGATGGCAGCTCAGGAAGAGGAGATGCGACAAAACATGGAGGAATTGCAAGCAACACAAGAAGAGGCGGCACGAAAGAGTGCTGAAATGGAGAGTCTTTTAAGTGCGCTTAATCAAGCGAACCTGGTAATTGAGTATGATATGGATGGCTACATTTTATCGGTAAACGATAATTATCTCAAGGTTACAGGCATGAGTAGAGATGAACTTATTGGCACACACCATAGTGCCAATATGCAGTTCTCCGAAGAGGAAAAAGAGGCGCACAAACAATTCTGGCTAGACCTGCAAAATGGACAGAGCAAGAAAACAACCTCAACAGTCGTATTTAAGAATAAAGAGTACCGATTTGTTGAGACGTACACCCCCATATTGGATGAAAACGGCAATCCTGAAAAAATCCTGAAGATTGCCACGGATATTACCAATGTGTAATGTACATAGCCTTTAACAAAAGCGGGGTTGGCAATTTTGCCAACCCCGCTTTTGTTTGGTAAACGATAAGTATTTATCGGAAAGATATGCCTAAACCAGCTGTTGCTACAGAATAGTTAGCATACGTATAGTCGAAATGCAGGGTCACAACAGCAAATTTAAAGCGCATACCTGCGTTAAAACGGGGTTTGGTAGCGGAACCATCGTTGTTTTCAATATCAATAGAAAAGGGATCCCTAATATCATCATGTACAACATCTCCTGAATTATTAAAGGCAGGTACCGGGTAATTTCCTGTTAAAGCCAAATTGGTTTTTGTACGGGCAATACCTACAGCTCCATAAAAAGAAACTACGGGTAAATTGGCCGATACGATCATATTGGCGGTAAAACTTCTTACCTCCAGTTCCATCTGCTGATCATCATAATCCATTTCGTTGTCTGTCTCTGTTGAATTATAGAAAGAAGGTAGAAGTTGGAAGTCGGTAGCCGAGTTCAGCTGCGTATAGCCTGCCATTACCGACAGATGCAATACAGGTAAACGTTTAAGTGCTGGAATCCATTGTTTTACGCTGTGTTTCACTCCTACGCCCCATAGCGAAACTTCACCGGCATCGCCAACATTAATTTGCGGAGTAAACCGGCCCATAACAGACGTTCCTTTAACGAGGCCCACACCAGCTTGAATCATTGGCGCAGGTGTATAGCCAAACCCCGATCCTTTAGGCAAGTCATAGCTCACTAAATCCTTTCCCTCCTTTTTATAGGTGATTTGAGGGCCCGGATTTTTTGCACCAGCAGCCGTTGGAGAGGAGAAATCTGAAGGAGAAGCTGCATCACTTAAATTTAAATCACGCAAATCAAACGATTTGTCACTCTCTGGAATAATGGCTGTATTAAAAGTTACAGTAATGTCAAACCCACCGGTTTTATGCACTTTAGCTGTATTGTACCAACCCGCACTTAAGTCGGCACCTAATCCATTGGCATAAGGTGTTAAGTAGGCCGAAAAAAGTTTTTCAGCATCGCCAACACCACCAGCCATCATGTTTGCAAGCTTATCCACCTGGGCCAACGTAGCCGAAGAAGAAAATATCATCACTCCCACAGCAAGAAAGAGGCCTTTGCGTAATTTTTTTATTTGCATAATTCGTAATTTTGATGTTTTAAGCAGATATTCAAAAGTTGTTCCAAAAAAATGTATACTCCAAATATACTGTTTTTGTTACACATAGGAAAAGCACAAAAAAGGTACAAACAAATATGAGTCCTAATCAACCATTGGCCGATCGTATGCGTCCAACACAACTCGACGATTATATTGGTCAGCCCCATCTTCTGGGGTCTTCGGCTCCTTTGCGACGATTTATCGAATCGGGGCATATTCCCTCCTTCATCCTTTGGGGGCCTCCCGGAGTGGGCAAAACCACTCTGGCTAAAGTTATCGCTCAGCAGCATAATCGTCCTTTTTACACCTTAAGCGCCGTACATTCGGGAGTAAAAGATGTACGCGAGACCATTGAAAAAGCAAAAAAGGCCCAATTCTTCAGCACACCTAATGCCATCCTTTTCATCGATGAAATTCATCGATTTAACAAATCACAGCAAGATTCCCTGCTTGGGGCTGTTGAGTCGGGTACTATTACCCTTATTGGTGCCACAACCGAAAATCCTTCCTTTGAAGTGATCTCTCCGCTCCTTTCACGATGTCAGGTTTATGTCCTGAAGCATCATGAAAAAGCGGATCTTGAATTGTTGCTTAAACGAGCGCTGGCAAAAGATGCGATACTGTTAAACTACCAGGTTAAACTAAAAGAAAAGGATGCCTTATTCCGCTATTCGGGCGGGGATGCTCGAAAGTTGTTAAACTTGTTGGAACAAGTTATTCTTCATCTGGCTGATGACAACAAAGAAGTGACAATTGATAATGAACACGTTACCGAAGTATTACAACAAACCTCTGCTCGCTATGACAAATCGGGCGAACAACATTACGACATCATCTCTGCCTTTATAAAATCGGTGCGCGGCAGTGATCCCAATGCGGCTGTTTACTGGCTTGCTAGGATGATTGAAGGCGGCGAGGAAGCAAAATTCATCGCCCGCCGATTACTGATTTTAGCCAGTGAAGATATTGGTTTGGCCAATCCGAATGCTTTGTTAATGGCCAATCAGTGCTTCGATGCTGTGACTAAAATCGGTTGGCCTGAGTCCCGGATCATTCTCTCTCAAACAACCATTTATTTAGCCACATCGCCAAAAAGTAATGCTGCCTATATGGCCATTAATAAAGCCCAGTCGTTAGTAAGGGAAACAGGCGATTTGGAAGTGCCTCTAGCTTTACGCAATGCACCCACAAAACTGATGAAAGATCTTAATTATGGGAAAGATTACAAATATGCACACGATTATCCGGGCAATTTTGTTGTACAGGAATTTTTACCGAAAGAGATCCACAGTAAGACCCTTTATCAACCTCAGCAAAATGCGAAAGAGCAAGATATTGCTTCGCGCTTGAAGGTTATGTGGAAAAATAAATATAAGTAGTAAAGATATCATTATCTTTAGCAAAATTTTACACCATGATTAATACAATTCCCCATATAAAACACTTGGATTCAGGGCATTTTTTTCTGTTTGCCGGCCCTTGTATCGTTGAGAATGAGCAAGTAGTGATGGAAATAGCCGAACAGCTAAAAATCATTACCGACAGGCTGAAAATTCCTTATGTATTCAAAGCTTCGTATCGTAAGGCCAACCGTTCGCGGCTGGACTCCTTTACTGGCATAGGCGATCAGGAAGCTTTGAAGATCTTACAAAAGGTAAAGGATACTTTTGACTTGCCCATAGTTACTGACATCCACACCGCCCAGGAAGCTGCAATGGCTGCTGAAGTTGCCGACGTACTGCAAATTCCGGCTTTTTTATGCCGGCAGACTGATTTATTGGTTGCCGCCGCCAAAACCATGAAGCATATTAACATTAAAAAAGGACAGTTTTTGGCAGCAGAAAGTATGAAACACGCCGCCCAAAAAGTAGTGGATTCAGGTAACCATAACGTGATGCTTACAGATAGGGGAACAATGTTTGGGTACCAGGATTTGATCGTGGACTTCCGTTCCATTCCAACCATGAAAGCCTTGGGGTATCCGGCGATTATGGATATTACCCACAGCCTTCAACAGCCCAACCAGAGCAGCGGGGTAAGTGGCGGCCAACCCGAACAAATTGAAACCATTGCCCGAGCGGCTATTGCTGTAGGTGCCGACGGGCTTTTCATTGAGACACATCCTCGTCCCCAGGAAGCAAAATCAGACGGAGCTAATATGTTAAACCTGAATCAACTTGAACCGCTTCTAAAAAGGCTTACTTCCTTGCATGAAGTCGTACAAGGATTCTAGGATCATTGCTCAAACATATGCAGGAAACAGATAGGTTCGTAGCTTTTTAAGAAGCTGATGCATAGCAATAGGCTTAACAAGTGTATCGTTACATCCGGCATCCAAACACTTATGCTCCTCTTCTGCGAAAGCATAAGCTGTTTGAGCTATGATAGGTATAGCCGGATGATCTTTGCGAATTAGTCGGGCTGCTTGTAAACCATCCATTACAGGCATCTGTATATCCATTAAAATAAGATCAATTTTGGCAGGAGTTTGAAAAAGTTCCACTGCCTCTTTCCCATTTTTACACCATTGTAATGTTGCCTTTGTATCTTTTAAGTATTCTTCAAGTATGTAAAAGTTCATAGGCTTGTCTTCAACCACCAAAATAACTTTCCCATTAAACTCATAATCCCTCTTTTCATCGACAGATGGGGTTATTATTTCTTGGGATACTTTTGGAAGAAGAAACGAAAATGTAGATCCCTTACCTAATTCTGATTCTAGCTGAACTTCTGTATGCAACAGAGTAGCAATTTTTTGGGCCAGGGAGAGCCCTAAGCCATTGCCCCCATACCTCCGTGTAGTACCTGTGTCAATTTGGCGGAAACATTCAAAAATAATTTTTTGATGATCTTTAGCAATACCCACTCCGGTATCGGTACAATAGAATTGAAGGTGCTGGTCATACTCCTTCACCCCTATGGTTATCGAACCTTGCATGGTGAATTTGCAAGCGTTTTCCACGAATATGCTCAGCAACTGTCTAACGCGTTCAACATCTGTCTCCACATAACACGCACCATGGCAGTGATACACTGCATGAAATGGGATTTTGCCTTCCTTTTTACGTGCCAAATAGTTTCGAAATCGGTTTTCCAGGGGCTGGATAATCGTCCTGGCATCACAAAGAGCCTTCTTCACCAATGTATGGCCACTCTCCAATTTGGAAAAATCCAATACATCCTCAATAATGTGTAACAAATTTTGGCTTGCTTCCTCCACATAGGTAACATAATCATTACGCTTTGCCTCATTTTGCTCACTGGCAATCATCTGCGAAAATCCCAAAATGGCATTTAAAGGAGTTCGCACCTCATGCGACATATTTCTTAAAAAACTCGATTTAAGCGTATCCGCTTGTTCAGCCTTCTCCTTAGCCTGAAGAAGTTGCGAAAAAGTAGTTTCATACTTTAGGATAGACTCTTTAAGCTTATGATTTGTCGTCCAAAGTTCCTCGGTATGCTTTTTCACATAGCCCTCCAGCTGAGATTTTATGTACTCAAGCTTATTTGTGGTTTTTTGATGACTTTTTACCTCCTCATGTAACTGTCCTGTAAGTTTTCGCTGTCGAAGATAAAAGAATAGGAATAGCCCACTAACCACCGCTAATAGTATCACAGCGAAGCTAATCCACCTGGTGACTGTTCCTTGACGTTCCATCTGCCGAGCATGAATAATCCCCTTCTGCTCCAATTTATCTATTTTATTCTCGCGCGCTTTCAGCTCATATTGAGCCACCATCTGATCAAAGGCTTGTTGCTTCTCATGAGAAAAGAGTGAATCATTAAGTACGTGAAAGGCTTTGTGAGCTTGAAGTGCTTTTGAAAATTCACGTTGTTCTTCATAAACAGATGACATTACCTCAAGGGTTAAGGCTTGTTGATTATAGAGCTTGTTTTTACGGGCTAATGTCAACGATCGATCTAAGTATAGTAAAGCTTTTGAAAGATGATCTTTCCGATAATATACATTTCCTATATTGTATTGCAATTGAGCTAATACATCTGGCTGCCTGAACCTTTCAAGGGTGACAAAAGCCTTTTGATAATATTCAAGGGCTTTGTCAAGCTTATTTAAATCTTCATAAACCACACCCATATTCATATAAGCAGACCCCATACCATGAAGGTTCTGAAGCTCCTGAAAGATTTTAAATGATTGCTGATAATGGCTAATTGCTTGCTGATAATGTTGCCAATAGTAATATACAACCCCCATATTTTGCAATAAAGCTGCAACACGCTCTCTATTATTATGCTGTTCGTTAATTTTTAATGCCTTGCGATAGTATTTAACAGAGCGTTCGTATTGTTGCCAATCGGTAAAAACAATGCCAATATTTTGATACGCATTGGCAAGATCAACCGTTGAACCAAGAGAATCGTATAGCGCAACACTATGCTGATAATGAGAATAGGCACGGTTATAATTGCCCATAAAATGGTAACAAAGGCCTGTGTTTTGTTGGGCATCGGCTTGATATAGCACATTATCCATGTTTTTTGCGTGCTGTGCACTTTTCTTATATAAGGCTAGTGCATCTTTATACCGATGTTCATAATAAGCCTCTTCAGCTTTGTAAAAGAAGAGAAAAAACTGAGTCCTGTCTGAGGGGTGATATTGGGTGAGTGAATCGTAAAGATGTAAACTTTTGGAAAAAAGTGCGTT
Organism: Bacteroidales bacterium; assembly: GCA_046482855.1. Lineage (GTDB taxonomy): Bacteria > Bacteroidota > Bacteroidia > Bacteroidales > UBA12077 > CAYVSF01. Next base: position 11,262 of record JAWOEH010000099.1, read on the forward strand.
ATTGGCAGGCGCTTCTTTTTTGATGATTTCTTCCAGTAGCCTTAATTGAGTAGTATCATTACCGGAATCATTTATGATTTTGGCAAGTTTGTTATTGTTGCCAGAAAACACTACCCCTGTAATAATACAAGATAAAAGTATACTTAGAATACCCTTTGCTACATACATCATAGTAACCGATTAGCCATGGGCTAAAGCCTATACATCATCAATATCCAGGAAGCGGTGCAAAGCTTCCAGGTAATTTTCCTCCCAGCCGATCTTAATATTATCGTAAGCATCATCAGGAATATTGGTCTGGTGAATATTTACTCGCGAACCTTTTCTGTCGGGATGAATTTTTATCGTGACCACCGAAGGTTCTTCCTCGCCAAAAAACCAAGCTTGCTGAATCAAACGATTTTCTTCAAAGGCAATATTCTGGCCTGCAATATCTCCTTCCCATAAAGAAAACTCACTCCCGGGTTGGGTACTCATTTTTGCAGGATATCCAGACCAAAGCTCTATGGTAAAAGAATTGGTAAAGGCTGCATAAACATCTTCCGGTTCGGCGCGAAAATTTGTGGCTAATTTCAATTCTTTCATGGTTAAGCGTTCTAACAGTTTCAGTACTGATTTTATGCCTTAGTTGTTTAGGCCTATTAATTGATGACTAATTCGAATCAAATTAGGTTTTATGCTAACAAATGTAAGAAAATATCAAGGAGTGGCTTGTGTAAAGCATTATTTGCCGTAATTATTGAGTTAACCTGCTTAAAAAAACAATTCAAGTTCCTCAGTTATTAATTCGGTTAAGCTCAACACGGTATAGTTCTCCACTAATATTCTGTCCATCGCGAAAATAGAATACCCCACCCCATTTATGCGTAATTTTCAGATAAATACGAAGCTGATCCTCTTTCGAGACGATGGTACGAATAATATGCATATTAAAACGTTCAAACTCTTCAACAGTCTTCCCTTCTTTAAACTCTTTTTCGGTATCGATTGTAGAAAGAGACTGAGCAGAGGTTTTAGCAAGCACCTGTTGCTGTTTTTTAATGCGCTGCTGTAACTCGTTTTTCTTTCGCAATGCGACATCTTCCTGTTGTTTTTGAATTTTAGCCAGTCGTTCCTGCTCTTGTTTTGCTTCTAAAGCGGCTTTGCGTTTTTGAGCAGCTTCTTCCTCTTTTGCCATTGCAGCTTCGCGTTCAGCCTGTTCTCTGACTTGTTGAGCCTCGAGTGCTTTACGACGACGTTCAGCCTCCGCTTTTTCCTGTTCAAGTTTTTCTTGTTGCAATGCTGCGAGCCTTTCAGCTTGCGCTTGTTCAGCTTGTTCTATGCTGTCTTGCTGGGCGTGCAACTGATCCAATTCGGCGATTTTGCGTAAGCTATCCTGACGTGCCTTTTCATCTTCAAGAGCCGCCAGCGAATCACGTTGTGCTTTCAGGCGTGCCTGTTCAGCAGCTTTCATTCGTGCATTTTCTTCTGCTTCTTTACGAGTTCTTTCTTCAGCCTCACGCTTCATTTGTTCCGCCAATTGTTGCTGTTTGAGACGTTGGACTTCATTTTCAGCTTCCTGAGCCTTTCGGCGCTCTTCGGCTTCATCCTGTTCAGCTTTTAACCGTTCTTGTCTGGCCTGCCGAGCCAAAC
>JAWOEH010000113.1:0-17206 GCA_046482855.1 Bacteroidales bacterium
CCGCCGCGATAATAAAACACCTAAAAATGCTGCGAACTCACTAAATCCATTTAACTTGAACGCTTCTTATCATTTTATACGACAACAGAGAATGGCGCGTTCTTCGAACAGAAATGGATTCTTAACGCTCGTTCTTGCATTTTCTTTACGGCGTTTTATTAATGCGGATTTTTGCTCATAGTAATGAGTTAAACCCTTTAAAAACAGTCAGCTTGCTCCTATTAACTGCCAGATATACTATTCACCCATGGAGAGGAGTCGGTCAGGACATCACCTATAGCTGGGGCACTATTGACGAACCTTACATCTATGATCAATGGGCCATTTTTACATATGGCGTTCCCCTGTTTACTGTTGCAAAAACTCTTGTTTTTAGCTTGAAACGCATGACAGGCAGGCGTTGTAGCGATTGTTTTTAAGAAACTAAGGCGCCGAAGGTGCCGTAAGCAAAAGCACAGGGCAACGCCCTGTGTTTTGAATAGGCAGGAATCACTCGCTTCAACTACCCGGGTTGCCACCTATGGCCAGGTTCATGAAGCGAAAAGCAGAAAGGATGAACGAAGAGACCTGCTCTTATTCCCTTCATGCCTGCCGAATGATAGGGCCTGCCTGACAGATCGGCTCTCGAAGGATGATGACTGAGGCTTGTCTGCCGGTAGGCTGGCTCTTGAAGGCACCGGGGAGGCGAGAAGAAATGTAGATTTTCTGTCGATGCATAAATTTCGCCTAATCTCTACCTTTATTAAGCTATATCTGTGCACAATTATTTTATTGGAACAGCTAGGTTTGCTATTGCAACTGCTTCGGAGTTACACAAAGTTCCACGAAGTTTTTCACAAAGTACCACAACGATAAGGATTGGAGCAATGCAAGTAAAATAGGGGAGAGTTAGAGCTTGTTCCGATGAAATCGGAGCTTGTTCCGGGAAGAATGCACGGGATCGCCGATTTTATTGTTTACAGCCCTTTTGGAAGATAAAAGATAAAAGATAAAAGTAAAAAGTAAAAAGTAAAAAGACTTATTTGTAAGCAACTGTTCAATGTGCATCATCAATGAATCGTATTGCAACTGCTTCGGAGTATCACAAAGTACCACAACGATAAGGATTGAAGCAATGCAAGTAAAATAGCGGGAGAGTAGAGCTTGTTCTGATGAAATCGGAGCTTGTCCCGGGAATAATGAGCGAGACTGCCACTTTTTTTGTTTACAACCCTTTTGGAAGATAAAAGATAAAAGTAAAAAGACTTATTTGTAAGCAACTGTTCAATGTGCATCATCAATGAATCGTATTGCAACTGCTTCGGAGTTGCACAAAGTTCCACGAAGATTTTCACAAAGTAGCACACCGATAAGGTTTGAGGCTATGTAGGTAAAATAGCGGGAGAGTAGAGCTTGTTCCGCTTTTTTTGTTTACAGCCCTTTTTGGGGAAGATAAAAGATAAAAGTAAAAAGTAAAAAGATCGTTGTTGTCGGTCTTGAAAATAGGAGCCAAAGGCCTGCCTGCCGAATGGTACGGCCTGCCTGCCGAATGGTACGGCCTGCCTGCCGAATGGTACGGCCTGCCTGCCGAATGGTACGGCCTGCCTGCCGAATGGCTGATCCTGCTATGTATTAGTGTTTTTAGCCTTCCGATTTTTGCGTGAATTGTGATTGCTGTTTAAGGTTGCTAAATAGGAAAGCCAGTTTCTAAACTGCCAAAAAAACCGAAGCGACTGAGAGTTTGCTTAGCTTACTGTTAACCCTACATCGCATCTCATTTTTTCTTTGCCTTGTTCTTTATGTGCTTACTCAATCAGATCGCTCTCCTTTATCTGAAGATCGCTAAACATCTTGCGTTTTGAGGGGAAATACAAAAGCATTAATAGTACACTAAGACCAGCAAGAATGATAAAAGTGTCGTGGCCAAGAAGGTAATAACACACCAGTGCAATAAAACCTATGATCTCTATCAGCGAAGTCCGCATAATGAAGGCGTCGCGGTAGCGTTCCAGCAGGATGGTTCCCGGCGTATTCTTTGGTATGTTCAAGCGCTTTTTAAAAAGCCACTGGCCTCCTACTGCTGCTGCTACAAAGAACAAGATTACCATACTCAATATTATGTGTACCTGGGCGGCTTCGAGCGAAATGGTATTTATCTTGTCCATATTGACCAAGGAAAGGATAGCCAGGAAAAAAAAGAACAGGGTAACAATAAGAATTGATTGGACAATTTTCAGACTTTTAATAATGGTATCGATGCGTTTTTTCATAACTCCTAATTTTTAGGAAAGATAAGGAATTTAATAAGTTTGTCTATGGAACAATTGGAGAATTTGGCATTAGTGGCTATTGGAGATAGGATTAATTCCTGAATTGAGGGATGATTCCGTGGTTGGCAGACCGCGCACTCGCATGAGATTAAATAGCTAAAATCACTATGCGACGTGCACTTGACGGTTCGTTGTGAGCCAGAATCCTCATTATTGGAATTAAAGAAATAGCGAAAGAATAGTAATCATTGCATAGGCAATGCTTGCAATGCCATTGGTTGAAAAGAATGCCAAATTTACACGTGACAAATCTACGGGCGATACCAGGGAATGCTGATAGGTGAGTAATCCGCCAAACAGTGCTGCCCCAAACCAATATAGTAAATGTACATGAAGAAGCATGCCTATAATTACGACCAGTACCGCAGCCATAAAATGTAGTACAGAGGAGAACTGCAAAGCGCCTTTTTTTCCTAAATAGGCTGGGATGGAAAAGAGTTTTTCCTGCTTATCAAAAGCTTCATCTTGTAAAGCATAAATAATATCAAAACCGCTTACCCAGAAAAGCACCACAAAGGAGAATAACACAGGAATAAGAGCGAACTCGCCCGTGACACTTAAGTATGCCCCTATGGGCGCCAGCGATAAACCCAGTCCCAGAATAAGGTGACACAAGGCAGTGAAATTTTTGGTTATACTATATCCCAGAATTACTAACAAGGCAATGGGGGATAAAAAAAACGTGAGTGGATTAATGAAATAGGTGGTAGCCATAAAGAGTAGCGCATTTGCTGATACAAACAGCAGGGCTGAATTTTCCCGAATATGGCCGGCAGGAATATCCCGATCGGCTGTTCGGGGGTTCTTTGCATCAATGTGCCTATCGACATACCGATTAAAACCCATGGCTGCATTGCGTGCGAATACCATGCAGAGAATGATCTTCCCGAAAAGAATCCAACTAAACGTTTCATTGGTTAAATGCAAAGCCAGAAAATACCCGATAATAGCAAAGGGCATGGCGAAAATTGTGTGACTGAATTTAACCAGCGACAAATAATTCTTAAAAGTGTTCATGGGGCTATCGGGTGCTGAGTAAATCGTTATAGAGTTTCAGATTTTCATCGTCGAAACAGACAAAGGTTACTTTTTTTACCTGGTTGTGCACCGATAAGAAATCCTGTATAGTTTCGATGGCAATTCTAGCGGCTTTCTTCTTGGGGAATCCGTATATGCCGGTGCTGATGTTGGGAAAGGCGATTGTTTTTATCCCATTTTCCAGAGCTACTTCCAAGCTGCGTTGGTAGGCACTTGCAAGGAGTTTTTCTTCCTCATATTTTCCGCCATTCCATACCGGGCCTACGGTGTGAATAACATATCGGGACGGAAGCTTGTAGGCTTTGGTGATTTTTGCATCCCCTGTGTCGCATCCATTAAGGGTTTTGCACTCCTCCAGCAATTCGGGACCGGCTGCTCGGTGGATGGCACCGTCAACGCCACCGCCCCCCAACAGGGAGTGGTTTGCTGCATTGACGATGGCATCTGTTTGTACTTGCGTAATATCGCCTTTTACAACTTTAATTCGTTCTTCCATAGGTTAGCGTAACTGGGCACCCAACTCTTGTTCAAAGGTTTGGGTCAGGCGCTGCATGATTTTATCAATTTGCTTATCCTTAAGCGTTTTGTTTTCATCCTGCAGAATGAAACTTATGGCATAACTTTTCTTGTTATTGCCGAGCTTTTCACCTTCGTACACATCAAATAAGGCGATACGTTTTAACAATTTGCGCTCGGTTTTTGTTGCCAAGGCTTTTATATCTTTGAAGCGCACTTGCTTATCGAGCAGCAGGGCTAAATCACGTCGCACCTCGGGATATTTAGCAATGGGTTGGTAGACGACCTGATTTTTTGCAGCTACCTTCATCAAAACATCCCAATTGATGTCGGCATAATACACGGGCTCCTCAAGGCCGAATGGTTGTATGATTTTTTTGGAAATAATGCCCAATTCGGCAATTGGTTTGCTGTTGTGTGTGAGTGTAAGGCCTTCAATAAAGATGTCGTTGGATGTTTCCATCTCCTCCATATCTTCTGCTTTAACACCAATACGCTCGAGTAAGTTGATGACATAGGTCTTCATTTGGAAGAAGCTGGTTTCCTTTTGGGGTGTTCGCCAGTTCTCCTCTTCCCGATCGCCCGTAAGGAACAGTGCCAGATGTGTTTGCTCACTGTAGGCTTTATGAGGGTTCTCTTCCTTTCGCTGATTTTCATCGTAAAAGTAGCAGTTCCCAAGCTCAAACAGACGGAGGTTGGGCTTCCTACGGTTCAGGTTGTACTGAACTGACTCCAATCCGCCAAATAACAGCGTTTGTCGCATTACATTAAGATCCGAACTCAAGGGGTTTAGAATGTTTACCAGTCGATTTTCCGGATAAGCTCTCAACTGTTTGTAGTAATTGTCTTTAGTGAGGGAATTGCACATAATTTCGTTAAAGCCACTGCCTACAAGTTGATCGGCCAACAGGTTAAACAGTTGATCTTTATCAGGCTTCAGGCGTGGATTCACGCTGGCTTCTACTCGTTGGGGCGTAGGAATGCTGTTAAATCCAAAAATTCGCAAGATCTCTTCAATAACATCTACTTCACGTTGCACATCGGCACGATAGGTAGGTACTGTCAGGTCGAGTCCATTTTTATCTTCCCCGGTTATTTGTATATCCAGCTGATAAAGAATGTTTTTCAGGCGTTCTGTGTCCATCTTTATTCCGCTCAATCGTTGAAGATTGGCAAAGGTCAGGCGAACGTGAAAATCCTCAATGGGCTTTGGGTACACATCAACAATGTCGGAGCTGATGGTTCCGCCGGCCAGCTCTTTTACTAACAGAGCTGCGCGTTTTAAAGCGTAGATGGTATTGTTAGGATCGGCTCCGCGCTCGTATCGGAACGAAGCATCAGTATGCAAACCATGGCGCTTGGCTGTTTTGCGAATCGATACCGGATGAAAGTAGGCACTTTCGATGAATAGGTTTTGTGTTTTTTCGGTTACGCCCGAATCGATGCCACCAAATACACCGGCAATACACATGCCACCCTCGCTGTCACAAATCATCAGATCGTCGGCCGATAGTTTACGTTCTTGCTTGTCGAGTGTGATAAAAGTTGTGCCTTCGGGAAGATTTTTCACCACTACCTTGTTGCCTTTTATTTTATCGGCATCGAAGAAGTGAAGCGGATGGCCTGTTTCGTGTAATACAAAATTGGAGATGTCTACCAGGTTATTGATGGGATTGAGACCAATAGCTTTCAGACGGTTTTGCAACCATGCAGGAGAAGGACCAACTTGAATGCCACTGAGGGTGAGGCCGGAGTATCGGGGACAAGCCTCTTGATTTTCTACTTCAATGGCAATGGGAAGATCTTTGTTGTCAACAGCAAAAGGAGTAACCTCAGGTTTTGCAAGCTTAACTTTTTGTTTTTCCTGATTCAGGTAAGCAGCAATGTCTCGAGCAGCGCCAATGTGCGAGGCTCCATCGATACGATTGGGCGTAAGGCCAATTTCAAAAACCGTATCCGTTTCAATCTGGAAAAACTCTTTCGCAGGTGTTCCAATGGGCACCTCGTCAGGCAGCACCATGATGCCATCGTGGGAGGTCCCAACTCCTATTTCGTCTTCGGCGCAAATCATTCCTTCGGAAGGTTCTCCGCGCATTTTGGCTTTTTTAATTTTAAACTCGTCGTCACCGTTGTAAAGCGTTGTACCCACAGTGGCAACCACCACTTTTTGTCCGGGAGCAACGTTTGGAGCGCCACAAACAATGGGTAGGAGTTTGTCGTTTCCTACATCCACGGTTGTTACACTGAGCTTATCGGCATTGGGATGCTTTTCGCAGGTGGCCACTTTTCCTATCACAAGTCCTTCGAGTCCTCCTTTGATGGATTCAAAAGTTTCCATCCCTTCCACTTCTAATCCGGTATTGGTTAATATGGTCGATACTTCCTGTGGAGAAAGATTTAGGTTGAGGTACTGCTTTAGCCAGTTGTAAGATAATTTCATGGGTGTACGATCGATTATTATTGATTATAGTATTGTTATCAGGTATAATGTATTGGTTAATAGCCGGGGGCTAATAAAAATTGCCCTCCACTCCGAGGTGCATTCTCTTCCATGGTCAGCGGGCAAAATCAAAGCAAAAATAGTGAAAAAAAGCTTACACTCATTTTTGTAGCGGCTCAATTTTCGGGCAGTTTACTGTGTGTATTAATCTTACCGAAAAATATGGCTAGTTGAATGCTTTTGAATATCTTTGCAAGAGCAGAAAAAAATGAATGCACATGAGCAAACCCTTGATATTAGTAACAAACGACGATAGTGTTCATGCCAAAGGTATTGCCTCCTTAATTGAGATGGTAAAGCCCTTGGGTGAGGTAGTGGTAGTTGCTCCCAGTGAGCCACAGTCAGGCATGTCCCATGCCATAACCGTAAAGGTACCCATTCGGTATCGAAAACTACCGCGCAACGACGATGTTGCTATGTATGCGTGCACCGGAACACCTGTTGATTCTGTGAAGATAGCCATGAGTGAATTATTACCTCGCACACCCGATTTATTGGTTAGTGGGATTAATCATGGATCAAATGCATCGGTTAGTGTGGTGTATTCAGGTACTATGGCTGCGGCCATTGAGGGTTGTTTATATGATGTTCCCTCGATTGGTTTTTCCTTGCTCGATTTTAGCGAAGATGCCGATTTTTCTGCCAGTATAAAATATGGCCGAACCATTGCACGAAATGTGTTGCAGCATGGGTTACCGGTTCAAACCTGCCTGAATGTGAACTTCCCGGCAATAGAGGAATCGCAGATAAAAGGCGTAAAAGTGTGCCGACAGGCTAAAGGCGTGTGGCGCGAAGAATTCGAAAAGCGGGTGGACCCGCGTGAATCCGAGTATTTTTGGCTAACCGGCATGTTTCAGAATGATGAGAATGGATCCACCGACACCGACGAGTGGGCCTTAACCAATAATTATGTTTCAGTTGTGCCGGTGCATATCGATTTTACCGATTACAAAGCGCTGGATTCACTTAAAAAATGGAATTATGATCCGGACACGATGGAATAATCTGCCTTTGGGCTTTATTTTAGGGTTGTTACTACCCGTTATTGTTTTTGTAATTATTTATTATGTGCAGTTTAGCCAATACAACATGGAGGCTTTTATGTCCTATTTGTTTGGCTTTAGTATACTTACAAAAGTTATGAGTCTGTGTGTGCTGCCTAATTTGGGGCTGTTTTTTCTGTTTATCCGTCGCAATTATCTCTTCTCGGCGCGAGGGATATTGTTGGCAACTATCACCGTAGGTATTGGTGTGTTTGTACTGAAGTTCGCTTTGCAATAATAGGCAATGGTTTTCCTTACCGAAATGCACCATAATATTGCCTTACCAAAAAAAAACTTGGGGAATTAGATGAAATATTATATTATTTCAGGTGAAGCATCCGGCGATTTACACGGAGCTAACCTAATGAAGGGGCTAAAAAGCGTCGATAGTCATGCTGAGTTCCGTTTTTGGGGTGGAGATCTAATGGCGGCCCAGGCGACAGGTTTGGTTCGGCATTATAACGAAACCAATTTCATGGGGTTTGTTGAAGTCCTGGCTAATTTGTCGAAAGTAAAATCCAACCTGGAATTTTGCAAACACGACTTGCAACAATGGGATGCCGATGTGTTGGTATTGATTGATTATCCGGGGTTCAACCTTCGTATGGCTCGTTTTGCCAAATCCAAAGGCATGTTGGTTTATTATTACATCTCTCCGAAAATATGGGCATGGAAAGAGTCACGCATAAAAAAAATAAAAGCCTATGTGGATAGGATGTTTGTGATTTTCCCCTTTGAGGTTGAGTATTTCAAAAAACATGATTATCCGGTAATTTTCGCAGGGAATCCTACCATTGATGCTATAGATGAAGTGCAGAATCAGAAAGATGATTTTGCTTCATTTGTTCGGCGTAATAATCTGGATAATAAGCCTATAGTAGCTTTGATGCCGGGGAGTCGAAAGCAAGAGGTGGATCGTCACATGGAGATTATGCTGCGTGTGCACAACCATTTTCCCGATTATCAATTTGTTATTGCTGCTGCTCCCAGTTTGCCTCCCTCTTATTATGAGAAGTTTACCCGTTATGAGAAGGTGCATATGATTTATGGCAACAGTTACGAAGTTTTGAAATATGCCGAAGCAGCCCTTGTTACTTCCGGTACTGCCACATTGGAGACAGCTTTATTTCGTGTGCCGCAGGTAGTTTGCTATAAAACCAGTCCCTTGAGTTATTTAATCGCTCGCGCATTTGTGAAGATCCGGTGGATTTCGCTGGTGAACCTGATTATGAACCGTGAAGTTGTACGTGAACTTATACAGGGAAATATGTCGGAAGCAAACCTGGTGAGCGAGTTGAATGAGTTGCTTAATAACTCCGACTATCGGAATCGTATGATCTCGGAATATGAGGCACTGAAAGAGCACTTGGGTGGAAGTGGCGCTTCGGAGCGCGTGGCTCGTGAAATGCACATGAATTTGCTGAGTGATTTAGCTTCTATTCCAGCGGAATAAGCCGGTTAGCACCTTGCTCAGTGGTTAAGGTTATTTCGGGCGAACCATAATAGTATACATGCCCGCTGTTTTCGATGGTTGCCTCTAGTTTTTCTGTCGCCCAAATATAGCAGTCGCCAATTGATTGTGTGCGCAAGGTAACCTGCCGGGCTTCCAGATTTCGGGCTTCCAGAATCCCTGAACTGCGCATCCAGGTGGAAAAGGTGTTTACCCTTCCTGTAACTTCGTACTTCCCGGCCGATGTGGATGCATTCACAACATGTAAATAATCAGCCTCAATGCAGAGATGCGTTTCGCTCACTTCGGCTATTGCCCATAGGGTAAATCGGTCGAGCTTTAGGGTGTCAATCGTTTGCATGGTACAGGGTTCATGCAGAGTAATTTTTTCTATATCGGGAAAGATCACCCGGATTTTGGGATGTTCATATTTTCGCGACCAGCGGGCAGCGCTAGTGTTATTGATAAAAAGGCTATCGCCCGAGTAACGGAATTGTATGTTGTCGATGAGTTCGCTGCCTGCAGTTATTGCCACTCCAAAGGTGTCGGCCTGCACAAGCTCTAGCTCAAAAATATCTTCCAAAAGCAAAAAACGGAAAGGAGCTATGTTTTTGTTTTGGGTTATTTGCGTGCCGCTGTTAAAAAGATGTGCTTCGCAACCGGGAAGCAGAAACCATAACATGCTTATGAGCAAAAGCTGCCGTAGCTGGCGCAAGCATTTTGATAGCAAAGGAAGATGTTTGAGTCTTTTTTTCATGGCGTGTTGGATTTCCATAGGTTATAGCCAAGGCCCCACTCAACAAAACTGGCTATGGCGTAATGCGATTTAAGCGACAGGTTGCACCACAGCTTGTCGGTAATGCCATAACGTAAGCCCAGGCGTGTATATACGGGCCCTTCAGGCGTTACAGGTGTGTATAAATACCCGCCAATCTGCACGGTAATGGTAAAACGTTCGATATGCTTGTCCAAGTCGGCGTGTAGGCCCAACTGGTATAAGTTGCTATTTCTATCGGGAGCGTTTGGTTTGGGATCTTTCCGTAAACTTTCATCGTAAAACAGATCCAGACCTCCTCCCCATGAGGTGATTGACGAGGGCGACCGACGATAGTGAATGCCTAGTGTAGAGGCGAATTTTCTGCCCGGCACATCGCGCGAGATGGTCTTCAGGCCTACTCCGGTCCACACACTAACATGATGCGCTGGCGGCTGGGGAGCGGGAAAAACAGATCCTTTGTGAGGCGACAGGTTGCCAAAATGATAGCTCACGCCAATATTGTTGGTAATTAGGTTAAGCCCTTTATTGGGGGATTGGAGTTTTCCATTGGAGAAATGCGTGAATTGCAGAAAATAGAGCAATCTCCATTGCCTGTTGAGCGGAATGTGGGTTTTTAATGTGGCATCGAAATAGATATTGAGGTGTGAACCAATGGCGATATTTGTGCAGTTGGATTGCGCATCGAAGTGTTTTGTCAGGTGAGCCAGACCAAAGCCTATCTGGTAGCGAAGGTTTAAAGGAGGGAACAGCGACCAGGCAGCAAAGCCATAGAGGGCTGTTGCCTTACCATAAATTTCGTTATTACCTAAATTGGAACGAAAAAGCCCTATGCCCATTTCCGGCAGGCCCATTGCGTGCTGCCATGCTTTTGTGCCCCGGGTTTTTATACCCCACCGCAGGTGTACAGGCTGTATATGATCTTCCACATGATAGGCAATACTTGTATGGTGCGGCATAACAAAGCCATAGCCTCCCAGCGTCTCAAGGAAATGATGATGACGCGTAGTGTCGGCAGCTACATCGTGAGCTTGTAGGTGCGTAGGGAGCAGGAGAGAACAAATGGCCACGATGATGCCTAAAGTCCCTGATTTTATTGCGATTTGTTGCATGGTAACGGGTAAATGGCGGGTTAAATTTAGCCCTTTTCTTTCGCAAAGATAGAATTTCTATCTATTTTCGGGGATTGGAAACCTATTACGCCCGCAATTTCCATTACATTTGTGGGAGTTGTGCTTGAGAAGCTATACCTCATTACAACAATGCTCTTTTTGTTGCGTTGGATAAAAATAAATGATTACGCCTATGTTTGTGTTGTTAAAGAAAGAAGTGAGCCAATTTTTTAGTTCTATTACAGGGTACATTATGGTTATTCTGTTTTTAGTAACCATTGGCCTGTTTATGTGGGTATTCCCCGGGGCTACCAATGTGCTGGATAGCGGATATGCCACACTGGATACGCTTTTTGAATTGGCACCCTGGGTATTTTTGTTTTTGGTGCCAGCTGTTACCATGCGTATGTTTGCCGATGAGCAAAAGAGTGGTACTATGGAGCTTTTGTTGACCCGCCCGTTAACTGACATGCAAATTGTCTTGTCGAAATATTTAGCCGCCGTTGTTCTTATCCTTCTGGCTCTGCTTCCTACGTTGGTATTTTATTATTCGGTTGTTCGTTTAGGAAATCCGGTGGGTAATCTGGATGTTGGCGGTACATGGGGGTCGTATATCGGATTATTTTTTCTGGCTGCTGTTTATGCTTCGCTGGGGATATTTGCTTCCTCACTAACCCAAAACTCTATTGTAGCCTTTCTGGTTACTGTAGCGCTGGCTTTCTTTCTATATGTAGGTTTTGATAGTATCAGTACTTTACCTGTTTTTGGTAATGCCGATACTGTGTTAACCAAATTAGGGATACAGGAACATTATCGTTCCATTAGCCGTGGGGTTATTGATAGTCGGGATATTATTTATTTCATCAGTGTTATTGTTATTTTCCTGTATTGTACGCGCACCGTTTTACAGAGCCGCAAATGGTAAATTATTCGGAAAGATCTTTTTAGTAAAAGAAACAACATTTCATGAAAAGTAAAAAAACACAACATATTGTTCAGCTCATCACGGTAATTGCCAGTGTAATTCTTGTAAATTATATTGTCTCTTTCTTTTTTGTTCGCCTTGATCTTACTTCCGATAAAAGGTTTACGCTAAAGGAGGAAACCAAAGAGATATTAGAAGATTTGGATGATATCGTATACATCCGTGTATACCTGGATGGACAAATGCCCATTGGATTTCAGCGTATGCGTGAAAGCATGCTGGAGACTCTTGACGAATTTCGTGTGTATGCCGGCAGTAATTTGCAGTTTGAGTTTGTGAATCCATCGGATGAAGATACGGAGACGCGCGATAAAATGTATCAGGATCTTTACGAACGAGGATTAGAACCCACAAATGTGCAACAGAAGGACGCAGAAGGCGGTCTTGCCGAGCGAGTACTGTTTCCAGGGGCCATTATCTCCTATCAGGGCAGAGGGTTGCCCGTGAATGTGTTGCGTAATAATCCGTCGTATTCAGCTGAACAGAACTTGAATACCTCCATACAGTCGTTGGAATATAAATTTATACAGGCTATTTATCAGTTAACACTCAAGCGAAAGCCTGCTATTGCCTTTATTGAGGGGAATGGAGAGTTGGACGAGTATGAGACTGCTGATATCACTGAGACGTTGGCGCCATATTATCAACAGCACAGGGTGAGTTTGATGGGGGATGATACACTCTTGCTGGATTATGATTTGGTAATTGTTGCCGGACCTACGGAGCCCTGGAGTGAGGCGGATAAATTTGCTCTGGACCAGTATATTATGCGAGGAGGGAATGTGTTGTGGGCCATGGAAAAGGTAATGGTGAATAACGATAGTTTGGCAACTCGTGGCAACTCGTTTGCCTTGATGAATGATGCAAACCTTACGGACCAACTTTTTACCTATGGCGTTCGTGTAAATCCGGAAGTGGTAAAAGACATGCAGTGTGCGGTGATTCCTGTAAATACAGCTCCGGCCGGCCAGCAAGCGAAGTTTTCACCGGCACCGTGGTTGTATCATCCATTAATTACGCCTCCGGAGGGGCACGAAATTACCCGTGATTTGAATGTAATACGCTTGAAATACCCTGCGCATATCGATGTACTACAGGCAGCTACTGGCCATGCTTCCAAGGTGCTTTTACGCAGTTCCCCTACGGCTGTGGCTTTGCAGGCGCCAGTCTTGGTCGATTTGCAAGAAGTACGTGATCAAATTGATCCTCGTAAGTATCGTCAGGGGCCATATAACTTGGCAGTTTTGCTCGAGGGATCCTTTTCATCAGTCTTTCGCAACCGTCCTGTTGAGGGGTATATCGACTCCCCTGACTTTGAGTACCTGGCAGAGAGCAAAAAAGAGGGTAAAATGGCAGTGTTGAGTGATGCCGATTTTTTGCGTAATGAGGTGGATGTGCGTGCCGATGGCATTCAGATGCGCCCATTGGGCTATGATCGATATTCGCGTCAGACTTATGGAAACAAGGAGTTTATGGTAAATCTGACTCATTACCTGGCCAGCAATGCAGGGTTACTGAAAATTCGTGAACGCGATATTAAATTGCGGCTGCTTGATAAGCAAAAGATACGACAGGAGCGGTTAAAGTGGCAAATAATAAATACGGTGTTGCCTGCAGTGCTTATTATACTTTTAGGTGTAGCTTTTGCGTTTAGTAGAAAACAACGTTATGCAAAATAGAAAGATGAAAGTGAAATCGCTTTGGCTTTATGTTATTACGGCTTTGATGTTAGGAATAATTGCTGCCGTGGTGTACTGGTCAGATCCGTTTAGCACATTTTCGGAACGGGAACGAAACTTTGCTGTTGAGCATATTGAGGATGTTGATAGGCTTGTGCTTTCGGGAAATGGTGAGCAGCTGGTGTTGTTGAAGAGCGGAAAGATGTGGCGTGTACAAGGGGCATTTGAAGTGCGTTCACGTGCTATGTTAGTATTTCTTGATGCCTTAGCAAACCTGCAGGCTGAAGCTCCGGTTTCCAATGAAAAATTGGCACGCATTCAGGAACATTTGCTGGAAGAAGGGGTACGCGTTCAGGTGTATAGCGGTCGGCAACAAGTGAAGGATTACTTTGTTAGCCGGAAAGATTTTGAGCCTGCAACCTTTATGCTTATGAAAGGCGCTTCCCTTCCTTATCGGGTACATATTCCTGCTTTTTCTGGTCAGATAGCTGCTTTATATCAACTGGATCAGAATTTTTGGCGTAGCCCGATGATATTTGATATAAAACCTCAGGAGATTGAAAAGGTGAGTGTTCGGTATCCTGATAATCCGCAGGCTGGCTTTGAATTAATGCGCACTGATGCAGACTACTATAAGTTGTATCGTGAGTCGGGTGAAGAAGTGGATCAAGTACGGGATGATCGTGTAGGCCGTTATTTGGCCTTTTTTCAGGCCGTTAAATATGAGACGATTCTTGAGGATCCTCAGCATCAACTTCGCGATTCTTTACTACAAACTAAACCATGGGTGAAAATGGAAGTGAAGACTCAGGGAGGGGACAGGAGCAAACTGAAGGTGTACCGAAAAGCCACCTCGGAGGCAAAAGATGCCTTTGGGCAATCCTCAACCTATGATTTGGATAGGGCTTATGCAACGTTGAATGACTCCGAAGAGATAATTCAAATTCAGTATTTTGTTTTTGACCCGATCTTCAAAGAAATTGATTATTTTCGCATGCCATAAAATCGCATAGTCATATTGGCTCGTTGCTATTTTTTTCGTATTATTGATACTTTATTGGCGGACTCGTTTGGGAGAACTAATCTGCCATATATCATAACCATACAAACCTGTCAAACGTTTGCTATGCAACATGAAAACGGCAGGATAGAGAAATTTGAAAATAAAAATTGAACATATGAAATTTGTTGTTTCCAGTACAGAACTTTTGAGCCATTTGCAATCGGTTAGCAAAGTGATTAGTAACAAGAATACTCTTCCGATTCTGGACAACTTCTTGTTTCAACTAAGTGGCAATGAACTTACCATTACAGCTTCGGACCTTGAAACGACGCTAATTACTTCTATGCATCTTGAAAATGCAACCGACGAAGGAAGTATTGCCATTCCTGCGCGTATTCTTACCGATACGTTAAAGGAGTTTCCGGATCAACCTCTGACTTTTGAGATTGATGCCGAAACTTTTGGCGTGGCTATTATTTCAGAGAATGGTAAGTATAATGTGGTTGGGCAGAATGGCATTGATTTCCCACAAATTCCAGCCATTAAAGAAGAGCAGCGATCAACCATTCAGTTAGGGGCCGATGTGCTGCTAACAGGTATTAACAAAACCTTATTTGCAACAGCCGACGATGAGTTACGTCCGGTAATGAATGGGATTTTCCTGGAGATGACAGAGGAGAGTCTTACGTTTGTAGCTTCTGACGCTCATAAGTTGGTACGTTACCGACGTAACGATGTAAAACCCGGCGAGGACAATTCTTTTATTATGCCCAAAAAGCCTGCCTCGTTGTTAAAGAATATCTTACCCCGTATCGAAGGGGAAGTGAAAATTGAGTTTGATGAGAAGAATGCTTTTTTTACACTGCCAAATTATAAGTTGGTAAGTCGGTTGGTAGAAGGGAAATATCCCAGCTATAGTTCCGTAATTCCAAACGACAATCCGAATAAACTTACGATTGACAGGCTTGATTTTTATAACACATTAAAACGTGTGGCACTTTTCTCCAATCAGGCCAGCAATCTTATAAAGTTGGAGCTTACCGGAAACCAAATGACCATTTCGGCTCAGGATATTGATTTTTCCATATCGGCACACGAACGTTTAACTTGCCAGTATGAGGGCGATGGCATGGAGATTGGATTCAAATCCGCATTTTTGGTAGAGATTCTCAATAATATTGATGCTTCCGATGTGTTAATGGAGCTTTCAGATCCTTCGCGTGCCGGAATCCTCTTTCCTGCGGAAAAGGCTAATGACGACGAGGATGTGCTGATGCTTCTGATGCCTATGATGATAAATGCATAGTACGAATACGCATACAAACAGATAAGCGTCTCAGCAGGCTTTTGCCTGTTGAGACTTTTTTCTTTTTACATTACCAAATAAGGAAATTATGGAATTACACCTTACTAAGCCCATTGTATTTTTTGATCTTGAAACAACAGGAACCGATGTGGCCAATGACAGGATTGTGGAGATTGCTTTGCTGAAAGTGATTCCCGGAGGGAAAGAAGAGACGATTACCTATCGTGTAAACCCGGAAATGCCTATACCCCCGGCCTCAACAAAGATACATGGCATTAGCGATGAAGATGTAAAAGACCAACCCACCTTTAAGGAGCTGGGAAAGAAAGTTGCTGCTTATATTGAAGGGTGCGATTTAGCAGGGTATAATTCCAATAAATTTGACATTCCTGTATTGGCCGAGGAGTTTATACGTGCAGGCATTGAATTTGATTTGAAGAAATTACGCTTTATCGATGTGCAGGTGATCTTCCATAAAATGGAGAAACGTACTCTGGCTGCTGCGTACCAATTTTACTGTAAAAAGGAGCTGGTGAATGCACATAGTGCACAAGCGGATACTACGGCTACCTATGAGGTGTTAAAAGCCCAGATTGATCACTATGAACAGCTGGAAAATGATGTGGAGAAGTTATCTAAGTTTTCCTCACACACTCGCAATGCAGATTTTGCCGGACGCATAGTGTTTAATGATAAAAACAGAGAAGTATTTAACTTTGGCAAATATAAAGGCGAAGATGTGGAGGCTGTGCTGGAAAAAGATCCCGGCTACTTTGGCTGGATGCTTAACAGCAATTTTCCTTTGTATACAAAAAAGGTGCTTACAGCCATTAAATTACGAAAGTTTGCCAATCAATAAAAATCCCATATTCTCATGAAAATTATTGCTATAGGGCGTAATTATGCCAAACATGCTGCTGAATTTAATAACGAGGTACCTGCATCCCCTGTATTTTTTCTAAAGCCAGAATCAGCATTGTTGAAGGATAATAAGCCTTTTTACTATCCGGAGTTTACCTCCGACTTACATTATGAGCTTGAGGTAGTATTGCGCTTTGAACGATTGGGGAAGCATATTGAATCGGAATTTGCACATCGTTATTTTAGTCAGATAGGGTTGGGCATTGATTTTACGGCTCGTGATATTCAGCGTGATTGTAAGAAAAAGGGATTGCCCTGGGAAGCTGCAAAAGCTTTTGACGGATCTGCTGCCATTAGCTCCTTTGTAGCGAAAGATACATTTGAGGATTTGAACCAACTTCACTTTCGCCTGGAGAAGAATGGAGAGGTAGTACAAGAGGGAAATACAGCTGATTTGATCTTTCCGTTTGAAACACTTATTGAACATGTGAGTAAGTTTATGACCATTAAGATAGGGGATTTGCTTTTTACGGGGACTCCAGAAGGTGTAGGGCCTGTGAAAATTGGCGATCGCTTGACTGCATACCTGGAAGGAGAAAAAATGTTAGATTTTGAAATAAAGTAGTTTA
>JAWOEH010000033.1:0-8319 GCA_046482855.1 Bacteroidales bacterium
TGCATGAAGCGAAATGGAGCATCGTTTGTGGCTTTGGTTATAGAGGAGCCTGTGTCGTTTCCTGCATTTGATCTCAACCGGAGCCAGGGGCACTTCCCGACCGGATTTCGGATGGGTTTCTGCAATTATCCATCGCTTTACATTAAGCTACTTTTCCGACCACACAGCCAACTCGTTTCCTGCCGGATCGATAAAGTGAAACCTTTTTCCTCCGGGAAATGCAAAGATATCTTTGGAAATAACACCATGGGATGCCAGTACCTTCTTCTTAATTTCCTCAAGGTTGTTATGATAGAGTACCACCAGCATACCATTGCCTGGCTCTTTGTTACTTTGCATAAAACCACCCTCAATGCCACTGTTCGAAAATGCGGTATAGGTGGGCCCATAGTCGGTAAATTGCCAATTGAAGGTTTGGGTATAAAATTCCTTTATTTCGTTAAGATCCTTGGCCTGGAACTCGATGTAGTTGATGTGGTTGTTTTTCATAAGTACAATTATTTTTAGCTTTATCAGGGCTGGTGGTTTGTTGTGAAAAATAGGAACTTCTCAGCAACTATTGCTTGCAGTCGATCTTATAAATAAAAAATAGAGAACACAAAATCACGAGCATATAGAGAATAAAAAAGGGTTGAAAGCCATAGGCTTTTATTAGCCATCCGGCCAAAAGAGGGAAAAGGGCAGGCAAAATGTTGCCCATGCCTATGATACCGGCATACAAAGTGCGATTTTCGGTTCCCGAAACTTCCAGCAAAATACCACTCTTGGTGATGGTGTAGCCTGCAAAGATGATTCCGCCAATAAAAAAGAGTAGGGGAAAGAGCGGAAATTGGGGGAACAGCAGAATCAGCAAGGGAATGGTAATAGCCAAAGCGGCATCGCCATAAAGCAGGTAGCGGTATTTGTAGCGGTTGCGCAGGAAAAACAACAGAAAGGCTGTGACCACATTGCCAATAATCTTAAATAGCAGCAACGATCCTGTGTCCACAGTACCTGATGTAAACGACTCTTTGGCGTACAATACTACAAAGGGCAAAAATGCCAGACTAATTCCCATGGTATTGATAAAGCCCAGGTAATATTTCAGTTTTTTGTTTTCCCGGAGTTCGGTTTTTATTTTTTGGAAGAAATCGCCTGCACTTTTAATGGCCATTTTCGAGGGAACCACCTCGCGAATTTGCCAAAAGCCCAACGATGCAAAAAATAAAGCCCCAAAGGCTACGAAAAACATATAGGCATAATTGGTGGGATAGTCAGAGGCATTGAGCACCTGCTTGGCCAGTAAAGCAGAAATAAAGAGCAACGTTCCGGTAATCACTTGTTTCAAAGGAAAAAAGGATTTTCGCGAATCGGCCTGTATCGATTTGCCAAGAATGTCAGTATACCCTACATTGGCAAAGGCACCCCCAAACGAGAATACTGCCATAATCAGAAAGATGGAAAGCACAACCCACGAATCTTTCACATGTGCCACGTTGTACAGAAGAATAGCCAAAGCCAGTAAGGCAAACACCCGCGAGTTGATGCCCAGGAGGAGGAACTTTTTTTTAAAGCGAAAATTGCTGATAAATGGCGCGTAAATGAGTTGGGTGAAGCTGGCTCCACCCAGTAATATAGCCGTCAGAATACCTACCTGTATGGCATTTCCTCCGGCATCAATTAACATGGCCGGAATGATGGTGTCCACATCCATAAAGGCTTGAGCAAAGGCCAGAAACCCACCATGCCAAAGCAGGGCTCGAAAGTTTCGTTTTGAGATGTCCGGGGTCAGTTTCATGTTTTTAGCTTTTACAGCTTATAAGTAAAACAAAGATAAGATATATGATTAAGATTAAGGCTAAGGTTGAGGTTAAGGTTGAGGTTGAGGTTAAGGTTGAGGTTGAGGTTGAGGTTGAGGTTGAGAACTATCCTCTCAACAACCCAGCCTAGCGGCAGGCAGGCCTGTCTCGTGTGCCTCGCCTTAGGCGATGGCTCTGCCTTCGGCAGACAGGCTCAGGCAAGATAAACGAATAAACAAGTAAACAGCGGACAAGAGACCAGGAGAATCTTGTAGTGCAAAAGGTTAAAGTTGAGATTGAGATTGAGGTTAAGATTAAGACTGAGGTTATAGACAATGATAAACTGCCTTGAGCGACCTCGAAGCTTCAGATAAGATCCCTAATCACAAGCAACGAAATGAATCTTTGGCAGCTTTGGAGATTTGTGATATCTTTGGAATACAAAACTAACCCATTAAACCTGGGCACCTGGCCCAATTACTTGATGAAAACACTTGTCCGACTAACCGCGTTACTGGGATTGTTATGGTTGAGTCTGTCCCATCCGGGCTATTGCCAAGAAAATAACGATACGCATAAGCTCAGGATTGTAGATGCACAAAGCAGCACACCTCTACCGTTCGCAACCGTTTTGATTAACAAAGATCCACACAGAGGAAGTGTTACCAATCTGAACGGTTGGGTAGAGCTGACACTTTCGCCTTCCGATACATGCTTAAAGATCTCCTATGTGGGTTATAACTCAAAAACGCTTAGCGTGTCGGCTTTAAATCGGGAGATAGCATTGATGCCCATAGATGTTGCTTTAGATGAAGTTGTTGTTTTTCCGGGCATAAATCCCGCGCATCGCATCATCAAAAAAACAGTGGCCAACCGCCGGCAAAATAACCCCGATGAGATTGATGAATACACCTGCAGAATTTACAATAAGAGCAGCTACGAATACCTGTTTGCTCAGGCCGATACAACGTGGGACGATTTAAAATCCTACTTCGACAGTAGTTATGTATTGCTCATGGAGTCGGCAATAAAACGCTATTACCAAGCTCCGGATAAATCCTTCGAGAAAATTGAAAAAGTACGGGTTTCTGGTTTTAAAGATCCCTCAATTGCTCCTTTGTCCAATGATCTACAGCCGCTTCACTTTTACGATCCATTGATTGAGTTGGTTGACATTGCCTATCTGAATCCCGTAAGTCCGGGAAGTCATCGTAAGTATGTGTTTTTATTGGAAGATACACTTTACAACGGCCGCGATACAACTTTTATCATCTCGTTTGAACCCAGGCGGAATACCAACTTTCAAGGATTGAAGGGCTTCTTACATATCAACACCAAAGGTTATGCCATTGAGAATGTGGTGGCTGAACCCGCTGAGAAAAAATTGATGACTTTGCACATTCAGCAAAATTACCAACACTCTCACAATCATTGGTTTCCCAGAGAGCTTAAATCGGAGGTGGTTTGGGAAGATCTTTATAACCAAGGATTGGGTATGCGCGTGCGTTCAGAGAGCTATTTCTCAAACTTTACACCTCATATTCCGGAGGATTCCGTAAAATTTTCCGAAGAGGTGCTGGTGTTTGATAAGCGGGCTACCAAGGATGCAGAGACTGCCCTTCAGCGTTATCGTCCTTCTGGCCTAAGCATCATGGAACAGAATACGTATGTTCAGATGGATAGTTTGGGAGAGGCAGTCAATTTGGATTTCTGGATGACTTTAGGCGAAAAAATTTCGGATAAGAAATTTCCTGTAGGCAAATTCTATATCCCACTGGACAGGCTGTATACTTTTAACGAATTTGAAGGCAGTCGCTTTGGAGCAGGCCTTTATACCGATGATCGTATGCTGTGGTGGCTCGAAGCAGGTGGTTGGGGTGCCTATGGCTTCCGCGATAAAACCTGGAAATATGGGGGCGACCTGACGATCTTCCTGGATGAAAAGGAAGAACATAGCTTTTCTGCTTCTTATCAGTATAATGCCTTGTTTCCCGGACATGAAGATTTTGCCCGCGAGCCTACCTATATCGAAGGGTATTTTTTGCAGGAGGCCGATTATGCCACACAGCAAAGCGTGGCTTTCCAAACGTGGCTGAAGTATTTGCAGCTGCAAATAAGCTTTACACACGATAAACGTCAGCCACAATACGAGTATGCCTTCTTATTGGACAACCAATGGGTAAATAACTACGAAACAGCGGAATTTGGCGCTCGTCTTCGGTTTGCTTACAAGGAAAAATATATTTGGCAGTTACGACAAAAGATTCTTATCGAATCGAAATGGCCGATACTGACGGTGGAGTATAAAAAAGCCTTGCCGGAAGTCTACCATAGCGACTTTGATTACGAAAAGCTGTGGCTTCAGCTAGACTATAGCTATCATTTTCCCCGACTAGGAAAAACAACAATTCGAGTAGAAGCCGGCAAAATTTGGGGCGACGTGCCTTACTCATTCCTTTTTGCCGGAGCCGGAGGATGGAACAGCTCAGTGCCTGTTTTTGTAAACAATAGGTTTAATACGATGCGTCCCAATCAATTTGCCAATACTGAGATGGTAAGCGCTTATTTTAGTCACAATTTTGGAACCCGGCTGTTTGCCACAGATAAGTGGAAACCTCAGGTAATGGTTACCCAGACTTTTGGTATGGGTACCTTAAGTCATAAGCATTTACATGCGGGCAAAGCGCTGCGCGATATGAATAAAGGTTATTATGAGTCGGGTGTTGTGCTCAATGATTTGGTGCGCTATAACCTGTTTAACTTTTTTTATGTGGGACTAGGTGCCGGCGTCTTCTATAACTATGGGTACTATGCCAATGATGCCTGGGACAAGAATCTTAAATTTAAAATTAGTGGTAGTATTTCTTTTTAACGGAAACTACTGATTTGCAATGTGTTTTGCATTATTGTAGGGTATTTACAGAATAAATTCATCAGTCAGAATAATGCCAAAAAGGCAGATTAAACTAATCACGGAGAAAAGTAACTGATGATACCATTTGAATTTTAGTATTTGGTGACTTCTGTAGACCATAAACAATAAGAGAATGAGTAACGGGAAGATAATTGTCTGTGTGCTCAGACCTAATCCCCGGGCAATAATGGCTTCATCTTGCATGGTTAAATTGCCAGAAAATAGAACTG
This sequence comes from Bacteroidales bacterium, assembly GCA_046482855.1. Classification (GTDB taxonomy): domain Bacteria; phylum Bacteroidota; class Bacteroidia; order Bacteroidales; family UBA12077; genus CAYVSF01. The sequence goes on from JAWOEH010000033.1 coordinate 4,923, forward strand.
CAAAACGAATAAAAAAGCTAAAAAAGAGAAAAGGAAAAAGATACAAAAAGTGGACGATTTCAATAAATACCCACAATATAATGGCTTGAATCAATGTGAATAGAGGACCTGATAAAGTTATAAGCCATTCATGGTCAGAGGCAAGATAGTGTCCCTCTTTTACCGAAACATGATTTAAACCAAAGGTCATTTCGTTTCCCGTTATTTCACCGATTAGCCAATGGCCAAATTCATGAAAACTGCAGGTAAAAAGACTGGCAGGAATGAACAATAATAGGAGAATGAGCAACTTCTTTGGTTTCATTTTTTAGTAGCAAGCAGGTTTGGGATAAACAGATTTAAATATAAAAATAGATCGGGAAATTGTATATGTATCACAAAGTAAAGAACATGTTTATACGAGTAATGATTAGGTATATGGGTGGTATTGAGTGTGTTGCAGTGAATTTACGAACAGTTTAAGAAAAATGCTTATGAATGATTTACAATTAGAAGAATACCGGAGGTTAACCATAGAAATTAATAACAACGCCAAACGTGTATTTCAGCTCCTTTCTATTGTAATTCCTCTGTCTTCTGGCCTGCTTGCGTTGCCCTTAAGCTTTGAAGATATTAATGGGCTGTGGATATTACTACCTAATTTGGTTCTCATCCCATCTCTTTTTTTGATTAGTTCTCAGTTTAAATCAGTTACTCGGATTGCTACCTATATAGCTTGTTTTTATGAAGGCCACATAACCGGTATTTATTGGGAGTCTAGGTTGAAACTTTTACGCAAAAATCAAGTTAAGCCTTCCAATTATTATGGTGGTATACAAGGCGTATTTATTGCATTGAGTAGTATCTCTTTTTTTATTTCAGGTTTTTTTGTGTTTAGTGAAACCTCGTGTTTCCCATATTTAGAAAGCATTGATTCTATTTTTTCAATCGATGTCTTTACTCTTATTGGGGGAGGTCGGTTCTTGGAACGTGATATTTGTTATTGTTTTATGTATTTTTCTGCTTTAATTCTATCTGCTTTTGCTTATTACAGAGCAGGGAAGGCAATTAAAGCTGCACGCGATGCCGACAGCTACATGACAAATTGGCTCGCTATGAAGCGTGTAGTAGAATGCTCTCAATAAAGGAAAAAAAGTCTTTCTTCCTGTAACTTATTTCCCGGCATAGGCGTCACACAAACGAATTTCAAAATTAAAACCTATGTTCCGTAATTATCTTAAAACTGCTATGCGTAGCTTTTCCCGCCAGAAAGGCCACGTACTGATCAACATGATTGGATTGGCCGTTGGTATCGCTGCCAGTTTATTAATCTTTATTTTTGTTCAGTACCACCTGAATTATGATGATCATCACCAAAAAAGCGATCGCATCTACCGGCTTGTGCTTGATGGAAAGATTGGTGGCCAGGAGGTGCTTGCAGCCTATACCGCGCCGGTTATTGGCCCTACCATGAAACAAGAGTTTCCCGAGGTGGAAAAAGTAAGCCGCATGAATGTATGGGGAGAATCCCTCTTACGATTGGATGAACGACATTACGAGGAGTTTGTCTGTGGCGTGGACTCTACTTTCTTCTCCATCTTTACCATCCCTTTTGTTGAAGGGAGTGCCGATAAAGCGCTGGCCGATCCTTACAATGTAGTGCTCTCTGAATCGGCTGCCACTCGAATTTTTGGTAACGAATCGCCCATGGGCAAAATGATTCATGTAGGTGACTATACCGAGCCATTTAAAATTACCGGCGTCTATTCCGATATCCCGGAAGATTCGCACTTGCAACCCGATGTCATGATCTCCTTTGTAACCAACCAGCGGGCTAATAGTTCCACTTGGTTGGCCAATAGTTTTAACACGTATATGTTGCTTAAGCCTGGAGCCGATTATAAAGCCCTGGAGAAGAAGTTTCCTGATCTGATAAAAAAATATATAGGTCCAGAACTACAGGCTTATATGGGGATTTCGCTCGACGACTTCGCTTCGCAAGGAAACCGTTATGCCTTCCAGTTGCAACCGCTAAACGATATTCATCTGAATCCTTCCGTTGAACACGACGGAAGACCTTCGCTTGATCCCAAATACCTGATGGTTTTTGCAGCTATTGCGCTCTTAATTATTATTATTGCAGCAATTAATTACATGAATCTTTCCACAGCGCGTGCTGCTAAACGAGCCAAAGAGGTGGGTATTCGGAAAGTGAGTGGTTCTACACGGCAAATGCTTATTGGACAGTTTCTTGTAGAATCTATTGTTCTCTCTTTGCTCTCTCTTGTTGTTGCTGTTGTGCTTATTGAACTGGCATTGCCCTATTTTAATAACCTGCTCGATGGGCACTTTGACATTCCCTACCTCTCGCAATGGTATGTTATTCCTGCTTTGGTTGCCATTGTTGTTGCAGTGGGTTTGCTTGCGGGCAGCTATCCTGCATTTTTTCTGAGCTCCTTTAAACCCGTAAAAGTGCTTCACAGCAGTGTGAAAAATAGCATGAAGAACGGAAAGTTGCGCAGTATTTTGGTTGTATTCCAGTTTTCTGTCTCCATCATTCTTATTATTGGAACCGTTGTTATGTATCGACAAATTGATTTTATGTTGAATAAAGATTTGGGATACGATCAGGATCAATTATTGGTAATACAGCGTGGCCAGGCTATTGGGAATAGGGTAGAGGCGTTTAAAAACCAGCTTAAGGAGTTGCCCGGGGTAAAAAATGTAGCCTCCAGCACCTCCATCCCCTTCCGCAATAACAATAATAATGGCTACCAACTAGAGGGGCGGGGCGATGAATCCTTGCTGCTTTTTACCAATTGGGTAGATTACGATTTCTTCGATACCTATGATATTGAAGTGGCCGATGGACGTGCTTTCAGCAAAGAATTCTCCACCGACGAGGAGGCCGTCTTAATCAATGCAAGTGCAGTACAAAAGTTTGCCATTGACGAACCTTTGGGCATCCGGTTTATTAATGGGTACGACAGCACAGGGGCACCTATTTACTTCAAAGTTATTGGGGTGACAAAAGATTTTCACCACGAATCGCTTCACAGCGAAATTGATCCCTACATGTTTAAATTTAAGAGTGAGCAAAATACCTGGGGGTATTATACAGCTAAGGTTGCTCCGGAAAATATCAGCCAAACCATTAACCAAATTGAAGGGGTGTGGAAAGAGTTTACCCATAATGCTCCCTTACAGTACTTTTTTATGGATGACGAGTTCGACAGGTTATATCGCGAAGAGAAACAGAATGCGCAACTTGCCATATTATTTACTCTACTGGCAATTATTATTGCCACCCTTGGGCTTTTTGGTCTTACCAGCTTCACCACCGAACAACGAACCAAAGAGATAGGTGTGCGCAAGGCCATGGGAAGTTCTTCGTTGCAGGTAATTATGCTCCTGGTCC
>JAWOEH010000233.1:0-4144 GCA_046482855.1 Bacteroidales bacterium
AAATACTCCCAAACTCTGTATTACTAATATCCAATAGCTGCTCGATGGATGGGACGTATAACGAAAGCAGAAATGTTTGTCCAAAGCCTGAAAAAAAGGACATGAGCAGCCCAAATAGCAATAAACTTAAATTATATTTTATAAAAGCACTTATTCGATGATTCACGGCAACTATTTTAACATGTTAGTCATAAACTCATCTATCAGGCCAGAAAGCAGGCATTCAATTAATCAATGCCCATTTTTTTAATGAGTTCTTGCGTGGGTATATATCCGGTATGTCTGAAAAATTCTTCTCCTTCGTTATCGAGCAACACTTGTGTAGGAATAACCGAAATCCCATAATACTTCATAAGTTTCTGGTTTTTAGGAGATGTGATATTATAAAATACCACATTCACCTTTTCGGGATATTGCAGGCGAATATCTTCCATCACCTTTTCCATACGTTTGCAAGCGGAGCAACCACTTGAGCCAAATTCCAGAAACGTAACCTGATAGGAGTGCCCATTATTTGTATAATCATAAGTTGAATCGATATAGGCAGAAACCGACTGAACGGTTTCTGTACCTGCCTGCATCTTTATCATATCCGATGCAGTGTTGGTCAACTTATCTTTAAAAATAAATAACGCAATAAAAAACAGCAGGCTCAAAATTACCCCTGTAAGGTTTACTATTTTTTTCAGCTTACCCGACGATTTCATTTTTCCCATATAGATTCTTTTGGACGCATAAACTGCCGTAAAGTTTATCGGTTTGAAAAATCACGCGCATTATCTCCTCTTAAATAACCGGCAAGTCCCAATAACCCATCGGTTAAGTATTTTACTTCATACCCCTGGGTTTTCAGATAGGTCATGGCAATTATTGCGCGGTCCTTATGCGGACATGCCGTTACAATAATTTTACTTTTATCAATTTTGTTCAGATTGTTCGGTAAATCAGGCAAAGGAATACTCATGGCAAAAGGCATCCGCCATGCTTTGTATTCCTCCTCAAATCGGATATCGATCAGTTGGGCCTCCCCTGATTTTAATAGCTCAACTAATTGTTCGCTGGTAATTTTCATCTCTTTGCGTGCCTCATAATCATAATTCAGTAAATAGTCCTTCAAACTAATATCTTGAGCCATTGCATTGGTAGCCAGATTAAACAGAACAACATAGAGTAGAAAACTTTTCAATTTCATATTCTTAAATTTTTGTTTTTAAAACTAGTGGGTGGTTAAAAGTTGGCATTGCAAAAACAACCTGCTTAATCTTATCGGAAAATGACAAGTTTGGCTATACAGGCTGTTTATGATGTTATAATAAGATAGAATGTTCTTTACAAGAGAGGTTAATCCGAATCGCTCAGGTTAAAAGTTCTGTTTAAAATCATCCACCTTCTTATTGGCAACGTAAATAATGGCAATAAAAATAATGGCTGCAACAGGCACAATAACCCATTGATTAATACCCAAAACTGCAGAAATATCCCCACTCATCGATTCCGATTTAAAATGTGTTTTAAAGAATTTAACATTGATAGCAAAAAACAGGATTCCCAGTACAGTTCCTAGCAGCCCGACCCAGGCATCTTTTTTGCCTTCGCCAATTCTCGAGAGCATAGTTCCCGGGCAATAGCCAAGCAGACCCATGCCCGCGCCAAAAATGAGTCCACCAACCAGTTTTCCCCAATCTAAAGGCTTGGGGTTAAGAGAAATAACATCCAAGCTATCAAGTGTATAGAAACCAATCATTGAAAAGGTTACTGCTGTGAGCATGAATTTCAGGATTTTAAAATCCTTTAACAGCAGCATGCCCATTACGCGCGGATATTTTGTTATGCCTGTTCGTTGTAACGTGTACCCGAAAACAAAGCCTACAAGTAATCCGATAATTATTTTTAGTATCATTATTTACGCCCTCCTGTTTTTGGATAAAGAATTTTAGCCATGATTATTCCCGTAATAAAGAAAGATGCTCCGGCCACCATGCTTCCCAGCGAAAGATGCGCCCATCCCTGTAAAATATTGCCTGTAGTGCAGCCACTGGCCAGCACAGCTCCCAGTCCCAGGAGAAAGCCGCCCACTAATACTACGACAAATCTTTTCCACACACTTGGGCCGTGATATTTTTTCCACACAGATGGAATAACTTCCGGGGCGTAGTTTTTGTTAAGTTTTGCGGCCACAAAACCTCCGATTGTCACACTAAACAACATGGTAATGGAAATAATTGTCGACGGACTGCTTGAATACTTCTGAATAATCGGATTTTCGGACAACGTAGCAAAAGGGTATTGAAACCATGCAGCTACACTTCCAAAACTTGCTGTTATACCAAACGGGTAACTTTTATAGCTTAAAGCCTGGAAAACAATATAGGTGGCCATAGCCAGCAAAGAGACAATGATGCCACCGGTAAACCAATGCCATTCATTATTTTTATGTGTGTTGTTTTGCATAATTTTTGAATGTTTCATTCGCTTATAAATACTTATTTCCTATTCCCTTATCGCAGTTCTATAGTTCCTTTTTCTTTAGGCTCAACAACAATACCCACAATATGCAATGTTTTTACTCCATCAGGGTCATTGGAAATGGTTTTAATTGTGCGGCTAATTTTATGCGGACGTGGAGGAACACTAAACTCAACCGATATTGTTCCTTTCTGGCCAGACATTAGCGGTTTTCGCGTCCAATCAGTAATTTGCGTACCACAGCAACCAGTAACACTTTGCACAATAAGAGGCTTATCGCCTTCATTAATAAACTCGATCTCCAACTCAACATCATTAATCCAATCTAAAAAGATGGTATCCAAGACGATTCGATTGTCTTCGGCAACATACTCAAATTCAGGCGCATCCGTTGATTGAGCGAAAATAGTATTAGTAAAAAAGCTACTAATAAGCAAAACAGAAATAACGTAAATTGAAGAAAGAGAAATTTTATTTTTCATCAGTTTTAGTTTTAATATTTTCCTTAGTTCAAATGCATCGACACAAATTTAAGAGATAATTTTAAATCCTCATCCCAATTTCAGTGCTATATTCGCTCTTTATGAACGTGATAGCTATCCTTCAATACCTCTTCAGAGTTTATATGTTAACATCTTTATTGACACCAATAATCCTCCTCTGTTAAAATTATTTGATAATTATAGCTATAGAGGTTACAGTTCGTGAAATAGGTAATTTCCATTACAGAAAACAGGTTTAAATTGTACGTATTAGGATTTTAAGTTACAAAAAGCTCCATTGCAAATATTTCGAATAGGCGTTCCTAATTTCCATTTCTTTGGCCTGTCCTAGGTATGAATTATTTGGATTAAAAGGAAAATGAATAATACCTTTAGTTTACGGCTTCCTTTTCTAACCAACTTTCTAATGTATTTTTTACCGGTATCTTGCCTTGCGACAATACTTTTCCATTCACCACCAATCCAGGTGTCATCATCACACCATAATCGACAAATTTATCCATCTCGGTTACTTTTTCGATAGTGGCTTCCAGGTTCTTTTCGTCTACTACCTCTTTGCACATATTTTCGAGTTGAATGCAATTGGGACAACCAGTACCTAAAATTTTTATCTCTAACATAACACTACGATTTTATTGATTTACAATTGATATTCGGTTATTCTAAAAGAAAGTCCCGTAAATCAGTCCGGATATTGTAGCCATAACCACAACCAGCGACACGTACACCAGGGTTTTCTTTGTACCAATTACCCCGCGGATTACTAAGATATTAGGAAGCGACAGCGAGGGGCCAGCCAACAGCAATGCCAACGCCGGGCCTTTTCCCATACCAGCACTTATAAGACCCTGTAATATAGGAACCTCTGTTAAAGTAGCAAAGTACATGAATGCACCTACGATAGAGGCAAAAAAGTTTGAAAACACCGAATTGCCTCCTACCAGATTCGCCACCCATTGATTGGGTATTATGCCGGCCATAGCCGTGTCATCATGGGTTGATCCGAGTAGGAAACCTGCTGCCAGCACACCTATGGCAAGCAAAGGCATAATCTGCTTGGTAAAATCCCATGCTGAAAGGGTCCATTCCTTGTTGTCCGGATCCCTTTTGTCAGTTAGTGTTATAACACTCAAACCAGCAATTGCCACAACCATGGGTACAAGTGGGGAAGTACT
>JAWOEH010000180.1:0-5470 GCA_046482855.1 Bacteroidales bacterium
TCGCGTAATGCTTTCCTCGATGAGATGCAACGTTGCCAACAGCTGGGTATCGACAGGCTAAATTTTCATCCGGGAAGCCATTTGAATAAAGTGGATGAAACTACTTGTTTGCGAACCATTGCCGACAGCGTGAATGAGGCGCTGGATAAAACCAGCGGGGTGATTGCTGTTATTGAGAACACTGCAGGGCAGGGGACGAATATGGGCTTCAAGTTTGAGCATTTGGCTGAGATTATCCACCATATTGAGGATAAGCAGCGTATTGGTGTGTGCATCGATACCTGCCATGGTTTTGCTGCGGGCTACGATTTTGCCAGTGCCGACGGCTACGAAAATACCTTCAAACAACTGGATGAGATTGTGGGTTTAAACTACCTGATGGGCATGCACCTGAATGATGCCAAAAAAGAGCTTGGCAGCCGGGTGGATCGACACGATAGCATTGGCAAGGGAATGATTGGAGAAGATGGGTTTAAGCGCCTGATGAAAGATGAAAGGCTAAATGGGATCCCCATGATTTTGGAAACACCCAATACCGATATGTGGGCCGATGAAATTGCCATGCTACAAAAGTGGGCAGGTGATAAATAATTCCTGCCGTCATTTTGCCTGTTTTAAATAGAAGCAACTTGTTATAACTAGTTACAGAAACAGCTCCGGTTCTTTTCGTTGGGCGCAATTTGTAAATAGTTTCTCTCGAATGCCATTAAAAAAAGGTGTTTCTGCTTCCCGTGCCTGGTGAGGACATACTTTTACGCAGGCCATACACATGATACATGCTTCTCGCCGGGTCTTTATTTCTCCATTCATGCTAATGGCTGAAGTGGGGCAAGCTGCAATGCATTTGTTGCAGAGTTTGCATTTGTCCATGTTTGTCACCGGTGTCTCGGGAGGGGAGCCCCCAGCCGGTTTTAATTTGTTATTTCCGGGAAGATCTGCTACCACGAGGCGGATGTTGCCTTCTTGCCTCAGTTTTTTGTCTATTTCTTGACCAAAGGCACTTGCTTTGGCCAGGTCATCTGTGTCGGGGCGATTTGAAGCAATGGGATGGCTTTGTGTGGAAAAGCTATGTTCCCCAATAAAAGCACCTGCAGCAATAGGCGTAAAACCGGCTTCGGTACTCCAGTTGTACAATTCCTGAAACACATCATCGTAATGACGATTGCCGTAAACTGCCACCAGCACAACAGCACCTCCTGCCGAAGTGATTTTATTCATACGTTCCACTGCCACTTTTGGGATCCGCCCTCCATAAACAGGTACACCCACAACAGTAATGGTATCGTTGGATATGTGCAGCCTATTAGCCGGGGGTTGGAAGGTTAAGTTTTGAGACGTAACATTTTCAGATATAGCTTCGGCAATGGTATTTACCACCTTCTCGGTAGTTTTGGTAGGAGAGAAGAAAAGCGTGTGTACTTTGTGCATAGCAGGTTCATTTTCTGCCGCAAAATTAAGCATTGTTTAGTTAGTGTCGATTGCTTTGGTTGAAAAAGTGAAGAACAAAGCTACAGGCAACTTGTTGTTTGTTTAGAATGAATCTAAACAAACAGTGTTATGAATATATCCATGTGGCGGGAGGCGCTCAAGCGTATACCGCGAGTTTCAAAGGAGCAATGGGAGCAAATGGACATACTGGGTCGTTGGTTAATTGCTACCCGCAGTGCAGTGCTGGTGATGACTTTTCTGTCGGCAGCCATGGCCGGGTTATTTGCTTATTTCGATGAGGCGTTTCATCTGGGACGCTGGCTTATGCTTACCTGGGGGTTGTTAATGGCTCATGCCACCAACAATTTACTGAACGACTATACCGATTATGTAAAAGGTGTTGATAAGCAAAATTACTATCGTGCCAAATATGGTACACACCCGCTGGAGCAGGGGTTTATGTCGGCTCGCAGGCATCTGCTTTATGCAGTGGCAACCGGCGTGTTGGCTTTAATCCCCGGGGCGTGGTTTGTTTACATCTATGGCGCTCCTGCATTGTGGTTGACTCTGGCAGGGTTGGTGTTTGTTCTGTTTTATACGTACCCGCTTAAATATGTGGGGTTGGGTGAGTTTGCTGTTTTACTGGTATGGGGGCCTTTGATGATTGGGGGAGGTTATTTCGTAATTACGGGCACCTGGAGTTGGACCGCTGTGTTGTTGAGTTTGCCCTATGCGTTAAGTACAACTCTGGTGATATTTGGCAAACATATCGATAAAATTAAACAAGACAGAGAGAAAGGGATTTACACTTTACCGGTGTTGTTAGGTGAACGCCAGGCTCGAAATTTGGCCATGGTCTTCATGGGGCTTCAATATTTGCTGGTGCTTGTAATTGTACTTTTGCGTGCATTAACTCCTTTTGTGTTGTTGGTATTTTTGGCGGTTCCTCTTTTGCTAAGCACTGTGAAGATCTTTAATCACCCACGTCCTGTAGAGTGCCCCGATAACTATGACAAGGATGCCTGGCCGCTTTGGTTCGTAGCCTATGCCTTTCGGCATAATAAGCGATATGGTCTGTTTTTTATGTTGGGGTTATTGGCGCAAGCTTTATATCAAGGATTTGTTTAAAACGGATAAAAAACTACCGGCCATAACAGGCCGGTAGTTTCATAATTTTTTGGCTGACTAATATCGATCACGTTGTTGGTATCGAGGTGAACGATTTTCTTCACGTGGGCGGGCCTTTTTGACCACAATTTGACTTCCGTCAACTTCAGTGTCGTTTAGTTGTTCGATGGCTTGCATTGCTTCTTCGTCATTTTCCATCTCTACAAAACCAAAACGTTTTGAATGGCCTGTTTCGCGGTCCATGATTACTTTGGCAGAAGATACAGCGCCAAATTCTCCGAAAATTTTTTCTAGCTCCGCATTTGTGGTTCGTGAGCTGAGTTTTGCTACAAAAATGTTCATAATAAATGAATAGAATAATTAATACTAAACGGAAAAACTCAAGTGATGAAGTTGAGGTTATTTGGTGTGGTAAAACCTGCCGGGCATCACTTTACATTTTCTACCTACTTGTAAAGGTAGGGAATAATTATGAGGATTTCCAGCTTCGGAATGAAGGGATTGTTAAATTTTTGTTTCGGGGTAATGCATTGAAATGTATTCTATTATGTCTTTTTTTGTTGCTCTTGAAGTGGAATTACTTTTGGACATTTTTTTGTTTGTATTACATATAGTTTGTTTTCATTACTTTTATAGCAAAAGAACAAAGGATGCGTACTTATTTGTTGATAGTAGGATTTCTGGGTATACTGGGAGAACTGGCTGGGCAGCCATCGACAGAAGCCCTTTATAATGCAAAAACCATTCAGCTACATCCGGTTAATGAGCCCTTGTTGGCGCCGGTAATGGAGTTGAACAGCGGCGATCAGCTGCTTTTCTCATTTGATTTACTTGGAGAGGAAGAACAAGCGCTAAGTTACCGGATTATTCACTGTAAACCCAATGGGTCACCATCGGCTGTAAGTCCATTTGATTATCTCGATGGGTTTGACTCAGCTCCTGTGGATGAGGTTGAGCAATCGTTTAATACATCGGTTTCTTATTATCATTATCGTGTAAAGATCCCCAATCGGGATATGCGCATATTGCTATCGGGACGCTACCGGGTAGAAGCATTTGTGCGCTCTCATCCCGATAGCGTTGTGGCGGCTGCCACCTTCTTTGTTTTTGAGTCTCGCGCCAATAGCTACCTAGAGGAATTTAACCGAGGTGTGAGTCAGCTTCATCAGGACTACCAACAGCTAGAAGTGACTGTAGCAGGCTCCAAGTGGCAAAACCGGCCAGAGCAAGTTACGGTGATGGTCGTACAAAATAGCGACTATCAACATGCCCGCTATCTGAATCAACCCTCGGAAATAAGAGGGGCTTCATTGGTTTATCGCTCAACAGAGAAGTTGAAGTTTGATGGAGGCAATGAGTTTCGCTCTTTTAACACGAACAGTCTGGAATATGCCGGGTCTGACATTCGGGAGATAAACTTTTACGAGGGGCGTTATCACTATTTGCTTTATCCTGATGCCGATCGCTCGTTCGAAAATTATCAGCAGCGGCCCGACATTAACGGAAGGTTTAAAATTGATGCGGAACGGCGAAGTGAGCCCGATGTGGAAGCGGATTATGTATACGTATATTTTTCGTTGCCCGGCAAACCTTTTGTTGCAGGAGAGCAAGTAGTGATTTTGGGCAGTTTTAACAGGTGGAATGCAGGCAAAGAGTGGGTGCTTCCTTACAATTTTGAAGAAAAGGCCTACCAACGGCGATTTTTGTTAAAACAGGGATACTACAATTATACCTATGCCGTGGTTCAGCCCGATGGGACACTGGAGAAACATGTGTTTTCGGGGAATCATGCACAAACGGGAAATCAGTATCAGGCATTTGTGTTTTATCGTGCTTTTGGCGCCAATTACGCCCAGTTGATAAGTGTGAGTCAGTTGGCTGTAAATGTGAATGAGTTACCTTAGCATGATGCCCGAAGCCATACGTCCTGTTTTTTTCCCGTCGCGGCGGGCTGAAAAAAATTGCCTCGGATTGGAAAAAGTGCAAAGTTTGGCCATCGCTATCTGGTTTGTTCTAACGCCTGAGGCTGCTAATAATTGGTGATTAGCGTGCCATAGGTCAAGCATGGCTTTGTCCTCCGAAATACCGGGTTTTATCAGCTGCTGCCATGTGTAGGGGAAAGCCTCCTGTACAGCTTTAACCACCTCAGCTCCTACTTCGTATACATCCTGGCTTATGCCGGGACCAATTCCTGCTACAACATCTGAAGGGCTTGTTCCATAGGCTTTTTTCATGGCTTCTAGGGTACGGACCAAAATGTGCTGCACCGTACCGCGCCATCCGGAATGTATGGCGGCTATGGCGCTGTTTTTTGTATCATAGAGTAAAATAGGCAAACAATCGGCAGTTTGTACGCAAATGCAAATGCCCGGCTGTTGTGTTATCAGCGCATCGGCCTGGGGAGTAGCTTGCTCCGGCGATTCTACTTGCACCACGTTGGCACCATGTACCTGACGCGTAAAAAAGAGCGCATCGCTCGCAATAGCCATCGCTCTGGCAACTGCCTGATAATTTTGAGCCAGACAATCGGCATTGTCATCAGTGGTGGGGCCCATGTTTAAACCGCTGTAGGGCGCCTGGCTAAAGCCTTGCTCACGGGTAGTGCTGAAATGTGTTATTTCTTCAAATGCAAGGAAATGTTCAAAATGCAAAAGAGAGGTGTGCTCGTAAATTTTCTTAATCATGATAGCGATTTTGGGCATGAAGATAGGGTTATCTTACCGAAAAAAATAAGAAAATCCGAACGTTATCAGGGCGTCCGGATTCTGCATGAACCGTATGTAGACTATACTATCATTACTCTTCAAATACAAGACTTTCAGATGAAGCACCCAGCTCTTTTAAATTTTTGTTAACCGCCTCAATCATTGGTGGTGGGCCACATACATAGAAATGTTTTGAGAAGTCGTCTACC
>JAWOEH010000193.1:0-3499 GCA_046482855.1 Bacteroidales bacterium
TTTAGCAGCAAAAACACAGCAAAAGCCCGCGTCTCAGCAAATGAATCAGCCCTTACCACGCATATTTACGAAGGCTATAAAAACCGCGGCATTTTCGGTGGCGTAAACAATTGCAAGCAGAAACCAGGTGTTTGCGTAATTGAAGCGTATAACTAACCCTCCACGCTCTCCGTTTAACTTGTTAAGCGGAGAGCTTAATGCTATACCATTATGATCAGAACTCTCTTTTCCCTTCTGCTGGCAATCGCACTAACCGGGTGCACCAGTAAACAATCCTCTTCAGTTAAAACACTGCGCATCAATCAAAAAAGAGAAATCATTGATTTAGCGCGAGTAGCAGATACTGTCTTTTATATCTTCCCAAATCATGAGGTCCCCCTCATCAGCAATATCAATAAATTGCTCTTTGCTGAACAGTGTATGGTTATTAAAGATCAATCCTTCATTAACAATCGTCCAATTTTTAGCATAAATTACAACGGCGAATTTGAGAAGCAATATGGCGACATTGGTCGGGGACCACAGGAGTACCTATCCGCCTTCGACATAGCACTACACAACTCAAAAAAAGCACTATATATCTACGATAGAGATCGACAAACACTATTAACCTTTGACTTAGTAAAGGGAGATCTTACCGAGAAAAGCCCACTCCCCTTTTATAGGCTGCAATTAATAGCCTGGAAACCAAACATGATTGCCTCACTAAATGACGAAGAGGGGGGGCCGGAACTCAGCATACGAGATCTTCAAAAAAACAAAAACCTACTTGAACGATACACCCATAACGAGATAACCGACATTGAGATCCCCAAAGTATTCGCCCGACAGCATGACACGCTGCTATTCCTCCGCCCTGCCAGCGATACGCTACAGATTGTGGAAGAGAATCAGGTAAAACCCTACTTACATGTGGACTTTGGCAAATATGCCATAGACCAGACATTCAAACAACTTGAGGGCGATGCTTTGAAACGGCAATACATGAACAACAATCGTTTGTGCCTGTTAACCGAAGTATTTGCGGACAACAACATACTCCTTTTCAACTACCTACAGCAGAACAAAACACATCATCTGCTTATAGAAAATAACAACGTAAAGTTACATGCCGAAAAATTTCAATATGAAGGCGAAGATCTTCCCAAGCCCATAGGCTTATGGAAAAATCATCTGGTATTCTGTCTATTTCCTGAGATGCATCCAAATAAGATATCTCCAACCCATAAAAACTTTTATCTCGCTTTTTTCAAAATAAACACGAACCCATGAAGATGAAATTTTCGGGCATGTTCCCCTATTTGTTGGTAATGCTGATGGTGATTCTTGTAATAAGAGTATATATCGACAATGAGCAACTAACGGCTCAATCCTTTATACTAAAACGTGAGGCACTGCAACACAAACAGACAAAAGAAGCACTCATTGGCAAATTCAATCGTTTTTCCAGACAAATCAGCGCATTAAAATACAACCAGGAAGAATTAGAAAGTTTAAGATCAACCCTTCAAGAAGACACCCTTTATTTGCGAATACCAAGTAACTTCTGTCCTGACTGTCTGGTGAATGAATTGGAATACCTGAAGACCAAATTCCAAAACCAACCGAAAAAAATTAGCCCCATACTACTTACCTCCATTATTGGCAGTCGTCAATTAAAGATAATTGAAAGAGAGACACACCCATTTCAGGTAAAAAATATGGAAACCTTCAACACTTTGTTAGATAAGCTGGAAACGCCTTATTACATGATAAAAGTCAATGGTGCGCTATTTATTTCCTATGTAGTTAAAGAGGTGCCATTTGTTTCGCATGATTTCATTGATGATTACCTTAAGAATCAAGTCCATGAATAAGATCAAATTCATTACGCTCCTTCTGGTATTAATTTCGCCAGTTGCAGCAGCTCAAATAAACCTGTCGGGGACCGTTTATGATGCCAACTCCTGGCAACCCGTTCCGTTTGCAACAGTCGCGCTAGACGGTTACCCGACAGGTACCTGCACAAATAAAAGTGGCCATTTCTGGCTAACCCTTCCTAAAGGGGCAGAGGGAGATTTGATCATCAGCTCGCTTGGCTATCAGCCCCTAAACTTAAGGCTCCCTAAAAGGGATACAGTCCTGTCCATTCCCCTTACATCGCGAGCCTATAGCCTTGAAGCTGTAACAATCAGCGGCAAATCGCAATCAGCCAAACGAGTACTCAAAAAAGCGATAAAGAATATACCTTCCTTTTACAAAAACGAACCATCTAACTCAGAAAAAGAACTTACAGTATTACATAAAAATGGAGAGGAAACGCTATTATCAGCGTCAACGAAACTCACACTTGAGGAACCTGGCTACAAAGATGGGCCTGTTTACTCCATCTACGATTCGCGGGTAGAAAAAATAATAAACGTTACCGACAAAATACCTTCAGTTTCTGATAAGGCGCTTGGACTCAAAATAATTCGGCTGTTTAATGTTCTAACAACCCCCATGGACATACTAAAAGTGAATCCGGCAAGGTATGAGCACTGGAGTATCAAAAATTATAATGAATATGATTATCGGTTTTCAAATGACACAGTGATAAACAAGCATACCTGTTATGTAATTGAAGCCACACCGCGCGACAGCCTAACTCGTGGTATAAAGTACCTGGATAAAGATTATTTCTTTATTTCAAAGCAGAAAGAGGTACTGATGCATTACAAAAGCATTCGTTATATCTTTAACAAGGCTGATCCAAGAAATTCCTATGAAATGTTGGACAAATATACTGTTTCGTTCACCCAAAGAAAGGAGGGTTTTATTGCAGATAAATACAGATTTGAAGGATACATCCGTCAGGAGCGGTCCCAAGGCCAAACATTGATTATAAGTTCCTTTGTCATGCTGGAGTGATAGAAAACTGTTTATGTAATCAACAAATAATGGCATGAAAACAATGCACAAAGTGAATTTATAGCAATCATAGAAACGTTCAATGGAAGCAACTTCGAGCACCAAATGAAAAACCCTCCAAAAAATAACAACATGCCCTTCAATCGTTCATCAAAATCAACCCAACGTCTTACTATAAAGAATGTTGACAGAGCCTAAAAAAATGCAAAATCTTTTACATTTTCCCTGATTTGTTGTAAATTAAAAAGGGTGTTACCTAAAAGATGGTGCAGAAACCAAATGAGACTAGCGACACCTCCCACGCTATTTCGTCACCTTGCGCTACGAAAATAGTACATTCAACACAGTAAATATTTATTGACCTGAAGAAGCTTGGATCTCTTGCAGCTACCAAAGCATTTCCAACTGCGAGAAGCAAACGCTGATACTTTTCTGCTGAAACAAACTTCCGGCAATCAGCAGGCATTTACAGTAAAACAGTCACCCCTATTTCAGCTGTTTGTCAAAATAACCGAAATGGGTGAGTTGGAGAGGCTTTGTCAAGGGTAGATTAGCAACAAAACCCTTGACATTTTCCCACTTTTATTGTAAATTAAAAAAGGGTGTTACC
>JAWOEH010000206.1:0-7663 GCA_046482855.1 Bacteroidales bacterium
CACTGACAATACACCATAAAGAAGCCCACGGCTATCACCGTGGGCTTCTCACTATTTTATTTAGGCACCTTAGCCGTATGGTATACTTATGCTGACACTTCCACATGGCTCATCTCCTCAACCTGTTGGCGGAGTTGCTTAAACCACTGAATGCCACGAGACAGATCAGCTTCAATTTGTGCCTTGCTCTCCCGGAAATAATCAATACCTCCCGAAAACAAAGATTGATAATAGTCGATCCCTTCGCCCATGTTTTTCATGAAGCTTTTCAGGTACTTCTGCTGCTCTTTGCTAAGGGGAAGTTCATACTCCTTAACCTGTTTTTGCAAATAATCCAGATACAGAAACAACTCCTTCATAAACAGGTTGGGCCGGTTTTGAGGCTGCAATTCCATGCTTCGCCCATAAATATGGTCCACCATTTGTTTTAGAGACGTGCGCTGAGAGAAATAAGCCATATTGGGACCAGGACATACTGAAACGCCTGCACCCTCTTCCCGGGTATCCATCCCTTTGGCAAGCAAGGCTGATGTGCCTAATCCTACACAAATACAGCCACGTTCAACAACGGCATCATAAGCTTTTTCATAAGCTTCATCGGAAAGATCCTGCTGTTTCAACCGGGCGATCTTTTTCCGTTGATATTGCCTTGAGGCTGTACAAATGCGGCGCTCGGTAAATTCATTATTCAAAGCTACATATTGCTTTGGGCAGGTACTGCCGGGTTTTCCGCGGTCTATATCAGCCTGCTTTTCAATATCTTTGGTATTGCCTCGCAGGTTGTTAAATGGCACACCCAGGGGAGACACGCCACTGAGGTAGAGATCATTCTCTCCTGCAGCCTCAAGTTTCGCCAGTGTTTCTGTATCGATACTCACCACTTCGGGAACAAGCAAAAATGGTGTCCCCCAACCTACGGAGTCAACCTGATAATGATCCATCAGAAACTGATGCTCCTCGGCAGTACCAACCCCGCCCTGTGCGGTAATTTTCAATGGCAAGGGCTCGTCAGGCACAGGCTTTTC
Source organism: Bacteroidales bacterium (assembly GCA_046482855.1). GTDB lineage: Bacteria > Bacteroidota > Bacteroidia > Bacteroidales > UBA12077 > CAYVSF01. The sequence goes on from JAWOEH010000206.1 coordinate 1,026, forward strand.
GGTGTTATCTAATGCACCAACCAAGGCCTCATGTAAGGTCTTCACCAACATTTGTCGTTTCTCACGAAACTCGGCCAAAATGGGCCCCATCAAATGCCCCTCGGAGGCAAAGGCATGTCCGCCACAATTCAAACCCGATTCAATACGAAACTCTGAAACCCATAAACCTTTCTTTGCCAGCAGCCTACCTTGAATTAAAGCTGAACGAAAATCACTCACCTTTAATACAATTTTCTTTCTAAGCGAACCTGTAGCTGTAGCAAAAAACTCTTCGAACTGCGCCATATAACTATACAGACGAGGATTCATCCCGGCAGACAAAACAACCGAAGATTCTACCGTGCTCTTAGCAAATCCCCGAAGGGCAGCATGGGCATCGTTAAACTCAACGGGTAAAGCTTCGCCATCCTTAAAATTATCCTTGTCAACCTTGGTCATAATATTCACATCAATGCTGCCGACCGAAAGTTTTCCCTTCAGCCATTGACGTAATTCTTGCATAGAGACCTGTGGAAGCATCTCGTTAAATTCGCTCTTTAGCGACGACTGATCCGGAAGTAGCTGAAAATAGGCCTTCACCTCATCGAATTTACCTGAGGCCATTGTGCGAATTTTATCAAGCTTTACTTCTGCCTGTTGGTGCATCATATCCAAATAGGAAGTAATGCGCTTTGCCCGAAAGTCTTCCATGCGTGCTGAAATCTCCTGATAAGGCAGCGCATATTTTTCACAATAATACTTCCGAAGCCTCTCAATCAGGCCATCATCCACTAAAGAAATAACCGAATCAATACCCAACTGAGCAACCTTCATTGGTGTATCGATGGTAAATCCAATCCCCATAACCGGGACATGAAATGAATGCGTATTCACCATAATAACTTTTTTCATTACAACCCGAGGTTTCCTATTACAGAAACAGCAGGTTTTCAATTCTATTGGTTACGAAGATATACAATAATTATGGTGATACCACATGCGTAATATCATGTCTGCATTTTTTCAAACCCAAACACACTATGCGCCACAATGTTCTGATTTAAAATAATTAAAAATTTATTTTTTTTCGACTCACGACTAAAATCTTACTTTTTAAAGTTATTACGACATATTATCTTGCCGCAGAACAACAAATCAAAATCATCATTCATTAATTTCCAGTAGTAATTATCCGGTTTGTCAATAAAATCAATCTTTACATAGGTATTGTCAGTATTCTTTTGTGCCAGTAAATTCCCTTTGGCATCAAAAATCTCTACTAACAACATCTCTTTTGGGCTATTCCGGAATTTCAAGAAAAAAGTGGAATCAGGTCTTATTCGAATTATAGATTGGGATTTCACTTGCTCCTGACTACGAGAATGTCCCTGTTGATAGCGCTGCACCAACTTTTCCATAACAGGATTATCATCATAAGCAAGCAGCGATGTTGAATCCTTATTACTACTTGCTTCATCCACATTTAGTAACGGTTGGTGAACTGCTTCCCCTTCCTTCTCGGCTATCCTCTTCTCTTGCCCATCTGATCTATCAGCCAGCTTATTTTCATCAAGTGGATGCTCCTCTCCGGAGTCGGCAAGAGCAATAGACACATCCCGCGGAGCTTCGGATACCTCACGATTTTTCAGAAACAATCCCAAACTTAACAGAACAAAAATAGCCGCAGCAATGCCTGTATATAGATAGACTTTTGAAGCGAGTGATTTAACTTTTCTACCTCCTCTCTCTGTAACAAATAAATCTTGTCGCGATTTCTCCTCTCCAATATCAACATTGACGATATCAACCAATATCAATACCTGATCGGCACAATCGACACAACCCTTCAGATGATTACGCAGAACGTCAGGTATATCCTCCACCCTCTCTTCAAGCAATAATTCAGCACAAAGGGCAACCTCCTCCTCTGATAAGTGGTTACCAATATCACTCATGGCCTTCCTCCTTACTGATTTTGTGAAACATATAATAATATTCGTAAAGCGTCTGGAATGTTTCCGACGAATAGCAAGCTCTTCGATAAACACCATTCATAAGTGCGATCAAATGCTTCAGGGATTTCTGAAATCGCATACGTACAGCATCAGGTTTCATATCTTTGTTTTCGGCAAGCTTAATGCCTTTGGCCATAACTTTATACTTTTCACCCTTCGTAATGTCGGCAACAACATACAAATTTTGCAAATTGTGCTTTTTGTGATAAATATCATAAGCCTGCAAAAATGAAACAAGCATGGGCAACTCAAAAAAATAGGTCAACTCCACATGCAGGCGAGCCTTGGTATCGCCTTGCAAAAGCAATACCCTTTTTAAATAAGCTACCTCATCTTTAATTGCATGCTCTTTCAGCGCATTATCAACGGGTGACTCGGCTATAACGACATCAACGGCATTTTCATTTTGCCAAACCTGCATTGCCTTGCGAATATACTCTCGACAATAATTGTTGAGCACGGCCACACAAAATGTTGAAATCCGGGCGTTTCCTTTATAGCTCTTTTTCAGATGATCCTGTTGTGATAAAAACCTCTCAACCAAACTCATCTGTACATCCTCAATATCGCTTTCAGGGATCACACCTCTGCTGTAATACTTCAGCACAACCTTTTTTGAAAGCAGCAGCAATTGCTCTTGAGTGATTAACAACTTCATTTATCAGGGATATCAGTTTACCAATCCACATCAAAAATGCCAATAATTCATTAATCAAACAAAATCCATCGCACATTTTCAAAGAACAGCTTTGTCTATTAGTTGCTAAAAAAAGAGCACTTTGAAAAAGAAAAAGACTCTTTCACAAAAAAATACACTAATAGCCAACATATTACAAAGCAAAATCTTTTTTTTTAAAAAATATTTTTTCAAAACCTCATCTGTACTGCATCTCATTAGCAGGGACACAAAAGTGTAGCCTATAAAACAAGTTGAAGTTAATTTATTAGCATTATGAGAAAATTAGTTGTAGTTATTTGCGCTGCATTGGCGCTGGTTTCATGTTCGAAGGATGAGGACAAAGCAGAAACCAAAATGGGGGAAATTCAAAACATTACCTTTCAAAAAAGGGGCTCCGAAGTTCTGTTTTCCTGGGAAGCATTTGACGGAGCCTATTGCTATCAGTTATTTGTAGACAAAGTAGCAGCTTCTGAACTACCCATTTCATCCACTACGTTTAGTGCAGGTGAACTGATAGAGGGAGTGGAAGTGAACGTTGTAGCCTACGCTGATATGGAAATGAAAAAAGCCATTGCTGAAGGATATATCACCTTCACGAGTAGTAGTGACGGGGACGACACCGGCCAGGATGATCTTCCAAAAGTAACAAGTATCACTGTTGAAGTAGATGACCAATCAGGTGATTATACTGTTTCTTGGAATAAAAACGAAGAAGCTACCTCGTATAATGTATATGTAAACAGCAAAAGTGTTGCTGAATACGTCACCTCTATTCCTTATATGCTAAATAAGGATGACATGGAAAAACACGACACCTTAAAAATTGATGCGTGGGATGAAATCGAAGAAAAAGTAATTGCTTCAGGAAAAATCATCTATAAAGAGGATGAGCCTTCAAAAGTTTCAAATCTCACTTTTACTTCCGGCGACAACGAAGTAACAGTGAGCTGGGATGAACCTTCTGGAAAGTATACCGACATCATTATTCTTGACAACTATGAAAGCAGACAAGATGTAGAAGAGCACACACGTGTATCAAAAGGCAAAACAAGCGCCACAGTCACCGGGCTCAATAATTTTGAGCGAATCAAGTTGTTTGTTTATACCTACAACGGCGATTCAGACAAATACAGCGACGTTAAAACAATTAAAGTGCATTCGGAAGATCCAAACAGCATCGATCTATTCGATACTGAGTGGGAAACTACTGATGGAAACAAAAAACTTGACTTCAGAGGTGCTTCAGTAGGCGACTATAATGAAGGCCGTGTTGATTTCCATTGGGGAAGCAATGAAAAAGACTTGCTTCCATGGTCTTTCGATTATGCAAAAAACGAAGGAGAGATCAAAAACTGGGAGTGGAGTGTAGGAGATGATTCGCCTGAATATTTTAAGATGACCTACACCTCGGCAACAGGAGTTCTTACCTATGGTGATCTTGAATTTACACAAGTAAAATAATAACCTCGAGCCGCCTTCGGGCGGCTTAAAAATCTATATCATGAAAAAAATAATAACCATTCTATTGACATTATTGGCTTTTACAGCCTTTTCGCAAAAAGCCACCATCGAAAACATGGCCTTCCGTAATGGCGATGCAAAAATCCCATTCCCTGGGAAAGGAACCATCACAACCCTCGAAGGCAAAGTAATTAAAGGAGAGTTCCGTAAGGGCATGATGGTAAAGATGAACAAATGGCAATGGTACGACAACAACGGGAAGCTACACCAAATTAAGAAGAAAGAGATAAAGAAAATTGTATTTTACCCTGACCCGACAGAACTAAGCAAAGTTAATGGACCCGATGTTTCGGTAAACATCTCCATTGGGAATAATGCAGGATTGACCCCAAAAACATTGCAGTTTGATGTAGAGCAACCCAAAGACTTTGACTTTACCAAAGCGTATGAGCCGGTAATCATGGAACGAGTTGAATTCAAGAATGGCAAAAGCCGCCTTATGGTACTGGTAAACAACGGCTATGACTCCAAAATCAAGGCCTATGTAAACCCCAATCGTCAATTAAAAGAATACGGACACGACATGAGTCTTTTCTCTCTTATTTTTGGCGGAGGCGAAGTAGGGGCTTATTACAATGGCGGTCTTTATCTAAAGAAAGGTGACGAACTTTACAAATTGGGAAGAAAGCCCTCACTATTTGCTAAATGGATCAAAAAGCCATTCCGCATTAACGATTTTGAGCTATTCTTTGGCGATAACGAAAAAATGATAGGTTTTTATCCCGGTTTCAAAACCCGCAAATACGAAAATATAGCAGAGTACATCTGGGTATATGACAGGTTATAACATTAGGTTAAGTTAGGTTTCAAGAGACTTAAAAGTCCAGTCTCTCATGTTAAACTCCCAAATAAAGGATTATTATCCAATTTACATGTTGGGGTTTACGCTGCCGGATTTGCCAACTTTTTCTCCTGAAAGGCAAGTCCGGTTTTTTTTATTTCCCTATTAAAATAAATCCCGACCAATCAACAGGCAACACACCCTTGTCAACCATTTGCAGCTTGGCCTTTTGTAATGCTTTGGCATAACCATCACCCGATTGAAGCACATTTTTATAAAAGGCAATCATCAAATTTTTCGAAACCCTGTCGTCTACGTTCCACAATGTAGCAACAACATTAGGCACTCCGGCCAGCATAAATCCTCTGGGCAAAGCAGTTATGCCCTCTCCGGGCTGTATCTTTCCCATACCGGTTTTGCAAGCACTTAAGATGGCAAGATTTGCTTGCAAGTCGTGTAAATATATCTCCCCAAGGCTTAAAAAATCATCGTCACGTTTGTTTATTTCATCCTCCGATGCATATAGGTACAGACCCGAAAGCTCAGGATATTTCTTGTTCACATACCCATGGGTAGCAAAATGCAACACCGAATAATCGGCGAATATTCTCTTCACTTGCTCTTCATTGGCCTCGTTTCCTCTTAACACTTTATACTCTTTATGCGCTTTCCTATTCAGCGCCTCCACCTCATCTACCTCCTCCAGCGAATAGCGAAGAGGCGCCAATGCCATATTGTCGGTACCTCCACGTTGTGAAATATACCCTTGCCATTCCTGCTCCGATAAAAATCCGGGAGCCACCGATAACATGCGCCAAGGCAGTTCCTCTCGATCTTTTAATACCGAATTCAGCCATAAATCTACCGAATACTGATAACTAACAGCATAATGAGCAAGCAAATATTCTCCCTTCCAGGGCAGTGCTTCGAACGGAAGCAACAGCAACTCCTGGTCCGGAATAATCACCAAATGGTCCTTTCCTGTCAGCAACTCGTCCAATCCACCCAACAGCAATTCAGTGAACTGTGGTTGCATTCGTCCCCCGGTTTTCAGGAGATAGCGATTCTTTTTTATCAATTGTGTAGGAAGATGTTCCCTGTGCAATGTTATTTTATCGTGTGTAATGGCAAGAACAAAAACCTGCTCACCCACCAAACGATAATTCAATAAACATGCATTATCATCCAGAATTCTCTGAATATTCTCTGCCGAAGGCACCTCAGTCAAACCTGCATCCACCTCCCAATCAGAAACATACATGCTATTCAGCTCTATATAAAGCAGATCAGCCAAGCGATGTTGTATTTGTCTGACACTGTCCGGCTCAGTTTCTTCCTTTAGTCTGTTCCTCAGTACCAATAAAGCCCTTTGTCTCTTTTTCCAGTCGTCATACAATAAACTATCCGACTCAAATGCTACTTGCCTCCTCATCTTTTTAATATAATTGGACATACCTAACGTTTTTGTCGAAAGCATAAACCGAACCAGCAAATCGGACTTGTCGTGCGGAGGTGCCGAAAGCCATTGTATAGCACTATCAGAGAACTGCTGATACTCTTTTGCAAATACAGAATACTCAACACCGGCATAGTGAGCTGCTCCGTACAACCCATAAGCACTATCAGCTAAGTGTAACGCATTATAAAAGTTTTGAAAGTCAGA
>JAWOEH010000085.1:0-3893 GCA_046482855.1 Bacteroidales bacterium
TAGCCACGTCAAGCGAAGCAATCATAGGGTACTGTGGCGATGTGGAAGCATGCATATTGAAGTTTTCCATAAACATGTCCTCGATATCTTCAAAATCGGGATCATTTACATGAATCATGGAAGCCTGGGAGAAGGCACTCATGGTTTTGTGCGTCGACTGCGTGGAATAGTCGGCTCCGGCAGCCATGGCACTGGGGTAAAACTCCCGGTGAAAGTTGGCATACCCAAACCACGCCTCATCAACAATAACTTTAATATTACGCTTGTGGGCCTCTTCAACAATATCCTGAATGTCGTACATCAAACCGTCATAGGTACAGTTGGTAAGAATAATGGCTTTCAGGCTCTTATTATCTTTAATCGCCTTATCCATAGCTTCAATAATACGCTGCTTGGGAATAGGACCAAAAATGCCGTACTTATTATTTATCGAGGGCATCAAATAGATCGGTTCCGCACCGGCAATAATGACCCCATAGTGTACAGACTTGTGGCAATTGTGGTCCAAGAGAATGGCATCACCTGGCTTTAACAGCGTCTGTATTAACACTTTGTTTGACGTGGACGTGCCGTTTGTCGAAAAGAACGTGTAGCGGGAATTAAATGCCCTGGAGGCCAGCTCCTGCGCCTCCTTAATCACTCCAATGGGATGCAATAGCGAGTCGAGTTCAGGAACTGAAACAGACACATCAGAAGTAAAGAGGTTTTCGCCAAAAAACTCATAATAATCCTTCACATATGGCGAGTTTCGCACAGAGTTCCCGGATGCATGGCCTGGTGTATGCCAGGAGTCTTTGGCCTTATGAGCGTATTTTACCAACCGTTCGTAGAATGGTGCCCGGTTTTTATCATTTACCTGTGCCACAATTTTTCGAACGATGTCGTCGTATACATTGTCGCCTTTAAAAAAGTAGCCATTGATAATTCCGCCGCTTGTTAAACGCTGACTGTCATTAATATGTGTATATAAAAACAGGTTCACTTCGTAACGAAGCTCCATAAACTTTTTAAATATTGTTAACCCTTCCACCTGGGTTTTCCCTTTTCTGTCCACAGGCAGGTTCCATTCACTTAGTACGGCATGAATGGTACCGTCTTTTTTCAACTGTGAGCAGGCATCCTCAAAGTTGGTAACACTAATCACATTCAGGCCTCGTTGCGACAGCTCATTCTGTGCTATATCCAAGGCCTGGATGTCATTATCGACAAGTAATACTGAGTAATGCATTGGCTTAAAATTTTTGCGTTATCGAATCCTGCAAAAGTAGTAAACATTTATTTGAGGCCGTGAGGAAAAGATCAGATTTTTGATCAGATTCGGTTACCGTCTGTTAAAATACCTAAAACAGCCTATTAATGCACTTTGTACAAGGATTATATTTTGTACCTTTACGCAAAACACAATTCAATCGCTATGCCTAAGCAAACCATAACCATCAAATCGATCAATGTTTCTTCGGCCAAAGACTCAGTGAAGCGGCCGTTACAAATGGCTACTATCAGCGCATTAGGCCTTCAGGGCGACGCTCACGCAGGTACCTGGCACCGACAAGTGAGTATTGCCAACATTCATGCTCTCAAGGATATCAAAGGTAAGCCCATCCTTCCAGGCGAACTGGGGGAAAACTTAACCATCGAGGGAGTCGATTTTAAGCAGGTCTCTATTTTCGACCGATTTGTTGGTGACCACGTGGTTTTAGAAGTTACTGAAATTGGAAGCGAACGCCCCGGTTCTCAAGAAGAGGACGAAGAAGGACTTATCTATTGCCGTGTGTTACGACCGGGAAAAATTCAACAAGGGCAAACATTAATCCATCAGCCCAAAGTTTTTCGCATACAAATTGTCCGATTGAGCGATGAAGCCCTGGTTGGTGAAGATTCTGACGAAAGTGGCCAGCAAATTATTCACCTGTGTGAATTTTACTTTGCCAACCGGTTTAATCATTTTCAGGTACGCCGCACAATTATTCCCGATAACGCAAGTGACTTAAAGCGCATTATAGAAACCGTAGTTGAGGACGACGTGGATATCCTTATTACCAGTGGAGGCATTGGTATTGGGAAAAAAGCCATCACACCGGGTGTAATAAAACCCCAATTCACATGGGAAATTCCTGGACTCATGGAGAAAATACGCAACAGATGTGGCCAAAAAACCCCACGTGCCTATCTTTATAACTCACTGGCCGGGGTCATCAACGAGACGCTGGTTTTTGCCCTGCCGGCAAACAAGAACGCCGTAAGTGAGTACATGGAGGAAATCCTAAAAGTCATCGACGATTTGATCTACATGCTGCATGGCATCGACAACTATGAACTTAACGACCGCCCCTTTACAAAGAAAGATTAAACAACCGCATAAAAACTATCTTCCTGGCTATTAACGATGAATAGATCTTGCTCCAAAATAATTTAACCATGTATTATACGACTCTCAACGTGTTGAGCGCCGCCATACATTTTCAGCATTTGCTGTAATTTCGAGAGGGCTTCATTTAGCTCGTCACTAACCCCGTCGAATCCGACAATGATCATCATTAGCTCGGAGGTTTCATCGGTAATTTGGGTTCGCACCGAATCGCTCGTAGGCGTTCCAAACTTTCCCACCTCATCAGCAAAGGCCGGCAATCCTTCGATGTTTAGGACTCCCCGGCCAATGCCCTCATAAACATCAGTAGCAGTGCCAATGGTAAAAGAAACATCGCCCCTAATTTTCTGCTTATCAAAAGCACAAATCGGAAAGCCCCAGGCTATGGAAATATAGTTGTTAATCTCAACAACATTGTTTACAAAATACATCTCTTTACCTTTAACAATTCGTCTTAACAAGGCTTCTGAAGCCAACCGATACCGGGCAGGATCTTTCCCGGCAGCTTTATACGCCTTCCGCCCCATTTTTATGGGGCTCAGCTGGCTGATATCAGAAATTTCCAGTTCCCGGGCTTTTTCCTTTCCCAAACTTTCTAGCTGTTCAATAAGTGCAGGCGGACTGGCGGAAACCGTCACATTTGCCTCAACAACTCCAAGGGCAATTTGCGGCCATTTGTCCAAAAAATCGGATGCAATCGAAATCTCCATTGTCTTTATTTTTCAATTCTTGTAAACACTCAAAGGTACATTTTTGTTACTATTGCGAACATTAAAACGAAGATTCATGGAACATGTTGTAAAAATACTAGCCGTCACCTACATAACCCACGATGTTAAGCGTTTCCTGGTAGAAAAGCCTGAGGGCTACGAGTTCACTCCGGGGCAAGCAACAGCAGTGAGCATAAATACACCCAAATTAATGGATGAAAAGCGTCCCTTTACCTTTACCTCTTTACCTGATAACAAGCACTTGGAATTGGTAATAAAAATTTACGACGAACATGATGGCGTAACCCGCGAGCTGGACTTGCTAAAAGCCGACGATGAACTCATTATCGGACCTCCATGGGGTGCTATCCAGTACAAAGGACCCGGGTATTTTATTGCCGGTGGTGCTGGTGTAACGCCGTTTATCTCCATTATCCGACATTTAGACAAACAAAACAAACTGAAAGGAAACAAGCTCTTTTTTGCGAACAAAACCTCGCGCGACATCATTTTGCACGATGAGCTGCGTCGCCACCTGGGAAATGATCTGATCAATGTCTTGTCGCGCGAAGATAGCGACGAATTTATTACTGGACGTATCGATAAGGAGTTTCTGAAAAATCAGGTAGACGACTTCTCAAAACATTTCTATGTATGTGGCCCACCACCAATGATTGAGGCGGTTAACAAAAATTTAAAAGAGCTGGGTGCTTCATCTGAAAGTCTTGTATTTGAAGAGTAATGATAGTATAGTCTACATACGGTTCATGCAGAATCCGGACGCCCTGATAACGTTCGGATTTTCTTATTTTTTT
>JAWOEH010000228.1:0-4857 GCA_046482855.1 Bacteroidales bacterium
CAGCAGATAACCTTCTGGGGTGTTTTTTGGATAGGGCGTTTGTCTGAGGTTGAGGTTGAGGTTGAGGTTGAGGCTAAACAGCTAAACGAATAAACGAATAAACAACAAAAGACTGAGAGATACGGTAAATGAAAGATTTAAGGAAATAGCGGTTAAGGTTAAGGGGCTGCTACTCTACAATGCCAAATTTGTTGTTTTTTCGATCGATGACAATGATTTTGTCGGCAAACAGCGCATTTCCGGTAATGCCATACACATACCCACCTGTAAGCTTCAATATATTCAGATCTTTGCGCCCATATACATCTATCTTTCCCAAATTCAGCCCGTTAAATGAGAGGGTTGCGCCCTCTTTTACCCGGGCATAAAGATGTTGCTTTCCCCAACTGTTTAATGGTCCTACAGTATCTACTCCATGGGTTTGGTCAAGTCGTTTAAGTCGATTGGTGCCTGTAAGTATCGGGAATAAGCTGCTTCCGGAATCATAAAAGAGCCGAATCTTTTTGTCGCCAATATAAAATGGCAATATAATTGGGAATCTTGCCAAATCAGGTTCTTCGATATACTTCACCTTTTCACTTAACTCACTTGGCATAAAATCAGTTAAAGCATACCTGTCGTTCTTAAAATCCAGAATAAGCACATTATCCCCGATAAGGTCGTAGCCCGTTGAACCAACTATGGTAAACCCCGTATCAATGGCACTACTCCCATATTTGATAACAGGCAGCTTTTTGGCCGATAAACAAATAGAGTCACTCAAATTTAAGCGAGCATCATGGAAATAGGTTCTTTCCTTTTCGGTTACCACAATTTTCTCCTGAATGGCAGGGTACTTTTCCGCAAGTGCTTCAAGCGTATTCCCATACAAAAGAGTTACCGGACTACCCAAATCGAACTGCATGTAAAGCTTTTCACTTATTCCATTAAGCGTTACCGGAATGAAGAAAGATGTTTTCTCGATCCATTCATCACCAACGCTGTCGCTATGCCATATTATGGGCGAATACGCAATACTCTCCGGGTGATACTGCACAGGCCCAAAACTTTGAATAGTCATCTTATTTCGGTATAGTCTGCAGGATTGAACTCCCAGACTAAAAGCAGCAACAATAAAAAGAGCAAGTAATTTTTTCATAAGCCTGTTTCCCGGTTTTTACCAAGTCAATTTCAAACGCTATTTTTATAAGATGAGTTAAATGTACAAAATAATCCCTTCGCTTGTAACTTCCTGCAAACCAATCTCTCTGAAGTCGATAAACACTTTTGTACAGTGATCTTTCCGAATTTCCACTCTCCCTGTAACATCTTTCATGCATCCTGTGCCCGACAAGGGACGTATTTCCACCCGGTACGCATAAGTAGCTACAGGTAGCTCTTTTGTAACATTCCCGGGCAGGTCGCAGGTTGTGAGTGTATCGCTGGTGAAGGTTATTTCCCCTGCGTAGCCACTTTCAATAAAAACCTCTACGGTAACCGGGCAGTTTACGATGCCGTAATTGGCACCAAATGTAACCGTTCCCATCTGCTCCGAAGACTTATCCTCGCATGCCGATAACAAAAGCATGGAAACAATAGCCAATAGCAAAACAACTGCATTCCTCATCTTACTCCATTTCAATTCCTACAAAGTATAAATCAAAGCCACCCAACCCGCCGGGTCGGTTGGATGAAAACACCATCATAGCATGTGTTTGGGAAACGCCTTCATCCAATAAAATGGGTCGATACTCATCCTGGGCAGAGTTAATTTGGGGACCCAAGTTAATAGGTGTACTCCATTTGCCATTAACATGGGTACTGGAATACAAATCAAAGCCGCCGAATCCTCCTTCCCGGTTTGAAGCAAATACCATCCTATTTCCAAAAATAAAGGGACATTTATCATCGGAATTACCGGATAGGGAAAGATCCCTTACAACTTCATAATCGGAGGGGTCGGATAGCAGATCTTCGAGATCCCTTTCAGGATCTACTTCAACATAGTAAATGTCAAAACCCTCTGCGCTTCTGTCCGAACAGAAATAAATCCGACTTCCATCGGCATTAAATGTGGGATACATATCCTCCCATTCAGAGTTCAAAAACTGTACTTCCCGCGGTGCGGAGAAATTTTCATCGGTGCTGTTGGAGATAAAATTGATTTGAGCATTTCCTGTTATATCGGTAGCGTATAGCAATGTAAAACTAATTTCATGCAAATGATACACGGGCAACAAATTAGGCCCCAATTCATTGCCCGTGGTTTGAATCTTATTAAGTCCTGTACTGATTATTTGGTATTCTTCCTCGTATATCCCCCAGTTTGCATATTCGTTTGTTACGGTTAAAATTCCGGTTGTTTTGTTAAAGTTCACATTCATTGGCTGGAAAATAACATCAAATTCACCTCCATGACTATTTCGGTTTGTTGAAAAACAAAACGGGATTAAGAAACCCAAAGTAGGTGCAGTGGAATTATAATCATCGTATGCTGAGTTAAATTGGGATAGGTTTTCCGGGGTATCCGGAAGCATGCCTTCATTATAGTTATAACCCCCGGGGATAGGCGAATTATCACATGCCCCCAGGCTAAGTAACGCCGTTAGGAGAACAATTTTTACCATAGCTTTCATGCCATTCTGATTTTAAAGCGTGTATACTAAGTTACTCCACCCCTATTTCCGTCTCCATTATTTGATTATCGGGCTGCTGTACAGTTAACAGATATTTGCCGGGTTCATTTAGTGTGAGTGTCAAAGGTTCGCCCTCCAAATATACCATAACTGCCGGACAGTCAACTGCGCCAGATTTATGTGTTCCTATGGATGTTACCAATACCACATTATCATACACCTGCTGCCTAAAATGCGAAAATTGATAACACCCATCGGTACCCACCAGTCCATAAAACCGAAGAACAAAAGGGGTATTTGCAGTCACGTTATCAGGAACCTCAACACTATCAATCTCGATGACAAACGTATCGTTCTGTATCTGACCCTGATCTTCACAAGCTCCGAAAAAAATCATTCCCAAAAGCATGAATAAACCTACGATTCCATTTTTCATGTAGTGCATTGCTGGAGTTTCACTTTTGGTTTCACAGCTAAGATGCAATGCATTAAGAATTAGTTGCTTTTCACCACCATCTTGCTGCCTTACCAGAAGCCGATTTACCTTACTTCCTTCCGCGTTCGGTAAAAAATCGCCTCTGTGGAAAAGGTAAACTCCCGCAGATTATCTGCAGGAGTTTATATGCTTGCTACAACGGTTTACATCCGCATCTCTCAAAAGAATCCCCTCCCGGTTACGAAGAGGTATACATTTCCATCGTTTCCTCCTCCTTTTGCAAGGTAAAGGTGGTTTTCACCTCGTCCAGCACACCGGCCTTAAATGCCAGGTTTAACAAATATCTTCCCAGAAAACGCAAATTGAAGGTATCGTTCACACCATTCATCATCAAAATGGATCGGTATTTTTTGAAGCCTTGTTCAAAGGGCACCCGGTAATCCTTATGCTTAAGCATGGCCTGATGCATAAACCCCATACCCAGCTGTAGTCGCTCAATGTACTCTGCCAATGGGTTGCTCTGGAGTATTCCTGCCATCGACATCCAGCCATCGTCAGCCGTTAAATGCCGGTTAGCAAAGCTGCCCTCCCAGTCGGCTAACTCCGGGTCCACGGTATCCAGCAATTCCTGAGCCATAGCAGACATCAGTGCCGATTGCCCGGCGCCGGTCTGCAAGTACTTATCCCATATGCGGTAGTACACTGCCGCCCGCTTCTTTTGTGTGCTGCGCATAGTATCGGGCCTGTAAGGCACTGCTTCGGCCAGCGATTGCACCACATACTGATGAGGTGGCTCCTGCAACAGGGGTACAAGCAGGTCGAACATACCCGCAGGAATAATCATATCCAACGCTACCGTTACCCTTTTCTCTCCTTTCAACGTTTTGGTCCATTTATCCATGAGTCCATTACGTGCACTTTCGGGCACACAACGCCACAACACTGCCCAATCGATGTATTGCTCCCATTCCTCTTTACGAATTTTGCGCTGTGTGGTTTCCCAATGGGTTTGCCATTGAAAATCGAACATGCCGGCATGTGGTTTCACAACATATCCCGGTGTTTCCCCTTTCAGTTGGATAAAATACGTATACTTGTCGCGCAATTGCTCTTCATGTGCACGCTGCGAGGTAATGCTGATATGCTCCTGTAGCTGTTCATGGCTATAATCAATGGTTTTCTTCTCGCGGTAATCGTAATTCCCTTTTGAGAAGAGATGCAGACTCCCCAGTTTTATGCCCACACCCCACTTTGTTGCCTTTTTGATGAGTTGTTTGTGTAAAAACTTCTCATAAACAACACCCTGCGCACCTGCCAACTCCTCCCACCGGCCTTTTACCAATGCCTCGTGATAACGCTTAAGGGCTTGGTTCGTAAAGGAAGCTTCCAATACGGTTTCCTCCTCTTTCAGCCGTTGATAAGCCACACCCACCTCCAGGGCAATCTGTTGTTTTAAAAAGGCTTCCACTTTTTCGGAAAGATCTTTCCGAAGCTTATTATACTGTTCCTGTAAAATGTGCTCTTGCTGCAAATCAACTTCCCAGCCTAAACGTTTTACCACAAAGCTTACCAGTTCCTTTTCCCATTTGCTCCATTGGGCTTTCTCCTTCGTCAGCAAATTGTCCCTATGAAAATGACTGCTCCTGCAGTTGTAAAAAGAATAAGAAAATTAGAAAGAGAAGGAATTATCAAAGGATACTCAGTATTTATAGACACATCAAGAATAAACCTTTATCAATACAGCATTTTTGTAGTCAACAAGATGGAAGAAAAAGACCGATTAACAAATTTTCTCGAAGAGCATCC
>JAWOEH010000047.1:0-13068 GCA_046482855.1 Bacteroidales bacterium
GGAACTCAAAAGTTCAATGTTATTCCTCCATTAAATGGATTTCTTTTTAATACCATTGAAGAGGCTCAGGTATTATGTGAGGGGGATACACCTTCTCCGTTAAAGGGTACCACCCCAAAAGGGGGCGACGGACCCGGAACTTACAATTATCAATGGCAGCAGCGCAATTCAACGACCTCATGGGAAATAGCTTCAGGGACTGTAACCCAAAAAGATTATACGCCCCCGGCGCTATTTGATACGACCTTTTTTCGGCGCATTGTTACTTCCGGGATTTATTCCGATACGAGTAATGTAATTAGAATAGCTGTTCAGCCTTTAATTGTCAATAATACTATTGAAGCCAATGATTCAGCCTGCTTTGGAAATCCTGCCGATACCTTGCGGGGTACTACCCTTGTTGAAGGAGGTGAGGGAATGGGAACGTATTCGTACACCTGGCAGCGAAGCTACGACCAAACAAGTTGGAGTGCTGTTTCATCGCTGAACGACACAACATTTGTCTCTGCCCCTATTGAAGCCAATACGTTCTTTCGACGTTATGTGGCGTCGGGAGCATGTGCCGACACAAGCAATGTGGTTAAAGTGGAGGTATTCCCGCTAATAGGCAATAATCTACTGTCAATCGGACAGGATACCATTTGCCAGGGGCAAACCCCGCAACCTATCTCGGGAACAACTCCGGTTGATGGCTACGGGAATGGAAGCTATCGCTACGCCTGGGAGCGAAGTGTTGATGGCACAGATTGGACCCTCATTGATAATGCCGATGTTATGGATTACGAACCTGGAACGCTTACGCAAACAACCTATTTCCGTCGTATAGTAACTTCAGGCGATTGTGTCGATTATTCAACAGCATTAAAAATTACTGTTTTATCTCCGATAAGCAATAATAGTATTTTGCAAGATCCGCCTTTAACCGTATGTTACAATACTACACCCGACGAGATTTTTGCAACCTCCCCTTCAGGTGGTGATGGTAGTTATCGATACCAATGGGAACAGAGTGCTGATAACACAAATTGGAGTCCCATCACCGGGGCAGTTAATGCTACTTATCAACCTGAGGCTTTAACAGAGGATACCTATTTTCGAAGGATTGCCTATAGTGGAGAGGCTAACTGTTGTCAAAACATTAGCAGTCCAGCATTAATGGAAGTGCTGGATTTACCCACAGCCTCTTTAACTGTGCTTGACACAACTATTTGTAGCCATGCTATTGTTGAATTGGCTGTAACGCTTGGCGAAGGAACCGGGCCCTATGAGCTTTCTCTTGGCACCGAAACCGAATCCACGCAAGTTACTGTTGATAATGCAGGGCTTGCTTTTATTGAGGTACAGCCTGGTACTACTCTCGCTTCGGAAACAAAGAGCTATCAAATACAGCAACTGGTAGATGCCAATCAGTGTGTAGCCACACAACTATCAGGAACCGCTACTATTATTACAAAGGGAATCCCCGATGCCAATGCAGGCGTCAATTTTACCGCCTGTAATCTCAGTCCGGCTTTAGAGGCTAACCCATCCATTGGCAATGGGCATTGGTTTTATGAAGGGGAAGAGTCGGTAAATATTGAAAATCCGCAGGAGCCTAATACAATGGTGACGTTGCCGGAAGATAATAGCTATCGCTTTAAATGGCTGGAACAAAACTGGCGATGTAAGGATAGTGCTTATGTGCAAGTGATAGCTTATTCACCGCACCCATTTCAGAATTTGGGAGAGGATACCATTGTTTATTTCAAAGATACCCTGAGCTATGAATTGGAGCTCCCACCAATGAACGAATTGCTCTATGAGACTACCTTTAACTGGTATGTTTCTGAGCCCTCATTTATCTCGGAAGAGAAAGACGGATTTGTAGCGTTGGATGTAAAATATTCCGATGGGCCTGAAGAGATAGAGGTGAGTTATGAATTGCAAAAAGGGATATGTCCGGTTATGACCGACTCGGTGCAGGTGAAATTGAAGGGAGTTGTTCCTCCAACAGGTTTCTCGCCAAATGGCGATAATCTAAACGAAACACTGCAGATAAGAGGGTTGGAAAATAAAACCGGATCCATATTCATCTATAATCGCTGGGGAATTGAAGTTTACAGTAACAGGAATTATAAGAACAACAACGGATGGGACGGCCGTGATAAAAAGGGTACTGAACTGCCGGAAGATACCTATTACTATGTGTTGAAGATTATTGATAATGAAACAGGCCGACAGTATAACTACAAGGGTTATATTGTGCTTAAACGACACTAATTTAAAGCGTTTACTTGATTGTGAAAAAGTATACTTTCCTAATAATGCTCGTACTTTTCTCCTGGGGTGGTTTTTCTCAAGGATTTGTGCCCTTGTATGACCAATTTCAGGTGAACGGGTTGGCTATAAACCCAGCTTATGCCGGCAGTGAGAATATCTTCAGTAATACCCTTATGTTTAAAAAACAATGGGTAGGCTTTGAGGGGGCACCAACCTATCAAACCCTGAGTAGCCATACGCCTCTACGAAACGAACGTATTGGATTAGGATTGCTTTTGGTACATGAGAATATGCATGTAATTGATAATTACGAGATCTATACCAATTATGCCTTTCGGTTTCCTTTAGGCAACGGACGTTTAAGCCTGGGTTTAAAGGCTGGCTTTTCTTTGCGTCAGGCGGGTTGGTCCGAAATTGAAACCTATGCAGAAGGAACTGCTGATCCCGTATTTTCGCAAGGGTATGGCGACCGTGCATTTTTACCCAATGCCGGATTTGGAGTCTATTTTCGTGGGGAACGCATGCATGTGGGTTTTTCGGTTCCTTACTTGTTGCACTATCAAGAAAATGAAACGCATGATGGTTTTACTATGCAACATTCGCCTGAATTTTATGACTTTCTTGGGTTCTTCTCGTATCGAGTGGTTCTTACCAATATGTTTAGTATTGAACCGATGACTTTAATTCGGTATCGAATCAATAGAACTGCTCAGGTGGATGCTGGCGCAAAGTTTCTATGGAATAATGCCATAGGTATTGGAGGTACATACCGAACCCCCGAACAACTTACTTTGATGGCCGAGTATCAGATTAACGAGCAGTTTTGGCTGGGATATTCCTATGACTATCCTTTTGGCGAATTAAGTAATGCAACATCAGGGAGTCATGGCATTATTCTACGTTACGATCTGCGATTTAAAATTGAAGCCACAAATCCACGAAATTTTTAGGATCTATGAAAAAGCACCGGGCTGCCATTCTTTTGGTTTTATTGTTAGGACCCATTATAAATGGAATAGCACAGGACTTTACCATTCAGCTTTTGCCTTTCAACAGTAAAGTTTATGACGAGTTTGCTCCTGTTTACTATAAAAATGGAGTAGCCTTTTGTTCGAATCGTAAGAATCAGGTTTTCGTCAGTTATACAACTGAAAAGAAAGGCGAATTTTTATTTGATCTATATTACGTAGAGCAAGTTGACAGAACCACATGGGGCAACCCAACCCCAATGGGAGGAAAGATAAATTCCCCTTTCCATGAAGGACCTGCCACTTTTAATAACCGCGAAACTGAAGTTTATTTCACCCGGAATCAAAAGGACAAAAAGAAGGTACGGAGCGGGAATGAGAATCGCTTAGGCATTTTCAGGGCTCGTATCTCTGGTGAGGGATGGGATAACATCACACCTTTTCCTCATAATAGCGATCGATATAATGTGGCTCATCCTAGTTTAAGTAGTGATGGAGAGGCTCTTTACTTTGTTTCTGATATGCCCGGAGGTGAGGGTGGTACCGATATTTATGTGTCCTATCGTCGGGCAGGAGGATGGTCTGCCCCCGAAAATCTGGGTCCCGCCATCAATACCAACCGCGACGAGAAATTTCCCTTTATTCATAACTCCGGACGCCTTTATTTTTCGTCTGAAGGGCATGGAAGTATAGGGCGTCTTGATATCTTCTACAGTGAACAAGCAGAAGGCGAATGGCACAAGCCTATTCCAATGGATCCCCCCATGAATACACGCTACGACGATTTTGGTATAGTCGTAGATGACTTTCAGAAATCAGGGCTCTTTTGTTCCGACAGAAATCGTTCCGACGATATTTACAGTTTTGTTATGCTATTTCCCATCTTTGATGACATGAAAAAGATGGAGGAGAATAATTATTGTTATGAATTTTTTGAACAAGGTACTTCCATGACGGATACTGTTTCCATGGAATATGAGTGGGATTTTGGCGATGGGACAAAAAAGCGTGGCCTGATTGTTGACCACTGTTTTGATACTACTGGCAATTATTTGGTACAGTTAAACGTGGTTGATCAGTTGACTGGCGAGGTTTGGTTTAATGAAGCAACCTATGAAGTGCCGGTAGAAAATATCGAGCAGCTTTATATCAATGCTCCGGATACAGTGAAAGTAGGTCAGGAAGTTGCGATGGATGCCTATTTGTCCAATGTTGATTTTGAAATTGAACAATATTATTGGGATTTGGGCGATGGGCGTCGTACCAAAGGCGAAGAGGTAATGCATATCTATTCACGGCCAGGTAGTTATATCATACAGCTGGGGGCTGTTGGTGTACAGAATGAGGAGGATGAAACAGCTCCCCCAAAGGAGGGCGTGTATAAAAATATTATCGTTTTATCGAAAAACGGGAAGAATAGATAATTCATTTTAAATTGAGAACGATGAGGAAGATTGGTGTAATTTTATTTGTTTTACTAGCTATTGTGAGCGGGGTTGATGCACAACCCGTACCTGCGGAGGATGAAAATATTCCTTACCTGATGACATTTGGCCCTGATGCTGAGACATCATGGGGAGATGATGATTTTTCACAAACGTTTTTCTTTCTTATTCCCAAAAATCATACACAACCGGTGTTTTTTCGGATTTTTGATCCAGATATAGGGGGAAAGATTGATGAAATTAATGGCCCTTGGGATACCCGTATGAAATATTCTTTGTACGGAGGGAAGGATTGTTTTTCCGATGAGGATGCCAAAGGACTTGACCCAATTGGGAATTACAGAAGTGGCAACTTGCTTGCTGAAAAGGTGTTTGGGATGAATCCACGCTATGACAATGATTGGTACACCTTTGGGCCTTTTAATCCCACCGAAGGTGAATATGTAGAAGATTTTAATGGCTATGTCTTTAAGATCATTGTAGAAGGTATGAGTGGTGATGATGGCAATATGTACCGATTCTTTTTAAGCACTCTGCCCAACGAGAACAAACGCATTGAGGGAGGCAACGCTTTTGCCTATGAATATAGTTTCCGAATGCACAATGATCCTAACGAAGTTTCACACATATACCCCTATGTAGATGATAGAACTATTACTGTGGAAGCGAAAAACTTTGATTGGGATGGAGATGGACTCATACGTGTTGTGTCGGTCGCTCGAAAAGGGCATATGATGAAAATCTCAGGAGACGACCATTGGGCACAAGATCGATTCAAAATTATTGACGAAGAGATAAATACTTCTCTCGACTTTCAGTTTATAAAAAAACGGAATCCCCCGGTAAAGAATAATAATGTGGTGATATCGGTGAAGAACCAGTATGGAGAGTCGTTACCTTTTTACGTAGTGCCTATTGGTGGTGTGCCTAAATACAAGTATTCAATTGGAGTTCGCAAAAAAAATTAAATGTTTTTCTCTATGTATAAACGCTATCGCTTTTTTATCGCTTTTGTTCTTATGTTGCTGGCAGGTAAGGGACTGGCCCAGGAATACACGTTCCGTAGCTATACCCTTGAAGAGGGGTTAACTCATCCTTTTGTTTATTCTATTAATACCGATCGACATGGCTATTTGTGGTTTGCTACGGGCGATGGTTTGTGTAAGTATGATGGGTATACCTTTGAGCGTAGCCTTGCTGTTGATTCTTTGTCTGAAGGATTTGTTACAGCAAGTTATACCGATACTAGAGGCAATTTATGGTTTGGCCATAATTCAGGCGATGTTACCTTCTATAATGGCGAGACTTTTAAGCATGTTGAGTTGGGTGTTGAAACCGCCGGTACCATAAATAGTATTGTTGGAGATGGAGAAAAATATGTGTACATCGTTTCGCAAAACAATGGCATTATAAGGTTAACACACCATTTTAAGGCCGATACGTGTTCAGGTATCGGGAAGAGTGAAAGGTTATATGAAATGACCTTTGTCAATGATGAACATGCCTTAATTGCTACTAGTGAAGGGCCTGCCATTTATTCTATTCAGGATTTAGCATTTAAGCAGGAAATAGCAATCCAGGAGCTGAGCTATATTAAGGTCCAAGCGATATTGCCTGTTGGCGACGGCTTGTTTTGGATAGGTACCGAAGATATGGGCATTTGGAGGTTGTCGCTTGATCAAGCGGATGCAACAGCCTACCAAATTCAACAGGTTGAGGGAGATGAGCGTTTTCAATATGCTAATGTCCAGGCTTTAGCCTTTGATGGAAAAGGGTACTTATGGGCCGGAACTTTTGGAAATGGTGTATATAAGATTCCTGTAAAGGGAGATGATCTTGACACCCACTCCATGGTAAACTTTACTACCGAAAATGGGTTGGCAAACAATTTTGTGAAAACCCTGAAGCTCGACTGGGAGGAAAATATGTGGATGGGTACCTATGGCGGAGGTGTGGATATGTCCTTTGATGAGGCATTTACCTTTCAGTATAATAGTCTGGAAGATGGAAACATTACTGCTGTAGCTCAGAATGAGGATGGTTTATGGCTGGCTTTTGGAGAACTTCTCTATTTTCAGGAAGAAGGAACCACTACCCCTATCAGAAAGGATTTTGGGTTGCCACAATCAAGGATTAATCATCTCTACACAGATGAGGACAATACTTTGTGGATTGCCACAGCCAACCGAGGAGTCTACTCTTTAAGCCGGAAAGATGGGAAGGCGAAAAGACGCTATTTTACAAATAATTCACTCTCCGATGCAATCAATCATATTACTGGCGACAACACGTTTTTATACTTCTCAACTCAAAATGGAGTGGTTAAATTCAATCGGCAGGATGATAGTCATAACCTATTGAATACCGATAATGGGTTTCCTCATAATAATATAAAATCTACTTATGTCACCGAGAATGGAGATGTATGGGTGGCGACCAGTAGTAATGGGATTTTTACATTGGATCTTTCCAAAGAATATACTATTGAGGGAAACTACAAGCTTGAATTTACTGGTATTACTCAGGATCAGGACGGCGTTATATGGGCAACTACCTATGGCGATGGTGTGTTTCGTTTTGTCAACGATTCACTCGCCTATTATTCAGAGGACCAAGGGCTTAAGTCGAATTATTGTTATGCGATCACCTGCGATGAGCAGGGAAATATATGGGTTGGTCATAGGCTGGGACTAAGTATGGTGGATGCTGATAGTGAGCGAGTTTATGTATATGGCCAGGAAGATGGCATACGAGGCGATGTGAATCCTAATACCATTGCTGAAATATCCGATGGGCGGTTGCTATTTGGTACCACAAAGGGTGCTGTTGTCTGTAATCCCCAAAACTTACAAAAAAATACCATCCCTCCCCGTCTGCATATTGAGCAAATCCACTTTTCCGGGAATTCAGTAAAAGTGGATGACGAGATTGAGATGCCCTTTGATTATTACAAATTGGAGATAGATTTTGTCGCACTGAGCTATCGAAGACCCGAAAAAGTTACGTATCAATACAAATTGGATGGGTATGATTTCGAATGGTCGGAAATGAAATCCGGGCAAAATACCATTACATATCCTCGCGTAGGCGATGGGGAGTATACCTTGTTGATACGAGCTTGTAATGCTGACGGTATTTGTGTTGAAGAACCTTTGATGATCAATGTTAAGATTAAACCTCCTTTGTGGAAGCGATGGTGGTTTATTACGCTGCTCGTCCTTGCAATAATAGGGCTTGTCTATTTTATAATTTATTATCGTGAGCGTCGACAGAAAGCTTTACAGGCTTATCTCGAGGCGGAGTTGGCTCAGCGCACCAAAGAGGTACTTGAGCAACATGATCTTTTAGAAAGGAAAAACAAGGATATTACGGACAGTATAAACTATGCAAAACGCATTCAAAAAAGTATTCTGCCTTCTACTGAGTTAATTAATCAACTCTTTGACGGGATGTTTGTCTATTATAAACCTCGTGACATTGTGAGTGGAGACTTCTATTGGTTTGATCGTGTGAATGAAAATAAGCTGTTGATTATTTGTGCCGATTCTACAGGCCATGGAGTTCCGGGAGCTTTTATGTCAATGATTGGGACAACCCTTATCAAGGATATTTGTAATCGGCCTGGTACTGATAGCCCTGCAAGCGTGCTTCGTCAATTGGATCATGAATTGCAAGGAACCTTAAATCAAAATTTGGATGCCGAACGTGCGCATGATGGAATGGATATTATTGTGTGCGAGTTAGATGTAAATACCAAATATATGCGTTTTGCCTCTGCTATGCGACCAATTATCTTGTATAAAGATAAGCGCCTGCAATATGTAAGAGGAAGTAAATGTTCTATTGGTGGTGAAGCCGAGGACACAAAGAAATTTGAAAATATTGGCTTCCAATTAAGCAAAGGAGATATTGTATACATGTTCTCCGATGGGTATCCTGACCAGTTTGGAGGCCCCAGGGGTAAGAAGTTTAAGTTAGCCCGTTTGAAAAACATGTTGGCTGATATTTGTGAAAAACCGATGGAGGAGCAGGAGGATGCTGTCTCAGGTAATTTTGAAGAATGGCGCGGAAAACATGCACAAGTAGATGACGTGCTTTTTATGGGGGTGAAAGTTTGACCCTGATAATCTTTTGAAAAAGGCTTTCCTGAATCTTGGCGCTGGGGGAGACAGGTATTATTTGTCAATAATCCGGGTTAAAAGGAGGAGAGGCTACTGTGTCTCTCCCTTGTTCTCTTCTACTCGTATTAGTTTGTTGAGAATGGCATAAATGGTAAGTCCTGAAACGGTTTTTATGCCCAACTTATTGGTGATGTTTTTTCGGTGCGTTACAACTGTGTGGGTACTCAAGTATAGCTTCTCGGCGATTTCTTTATTGGTATATCCCAAAGCTATGTGTTTAACAATCTCTTTCTCTCTGGCGCTTATTTGCGGTTCTTCGCTGGTTTTTTGTGTTCGTTTTACAACTTCGTGAAGGCTTTCTATCCAACTCTCTTTTGTATCTTCAAGGGAGCAATAGGCATTATATTTCGCTTTGCTTATTGGCGCTTGAAATCCATAAACTACTGTTTTTGGGGTGTTTTTTATAGGGAGTCCGGCGCCAAGTAGCTGCCACTGATAACTGGATATGAGGATTATATCGGCTTGAAACAGCTGAATGGCTTCAGAGAGCTGATTGTAACTTTCCAACTCATGAACCGTTTCAATCCACGACAATTTGTTGAGTAAATATACCACTCCCTTACGTGTGAAGTAGTTTTCATCTACAACTATGAGATTCACCTTAGCCATGTTGAGAGAGTACTAATTTTTCGAGTTCGGCAACTTTTGGTACCAATACTTTATCCTCAATTCTGCTGTGATCATTTATATCCTTCTCAAGCGAGAAAAGAGCGTATAATAATTTTCGGCAATGTTGCTGATTCTTTGGTGGTGGCAGGTATTTGATGATGATATTTTTCAAGTCATAGAGTTTCTCTTCAATGTTATCATGTTCCTGCTCAAACTGTTTCATCGAGTACTTTTTTATCTGCTCAAGGGCTTCGGCAGATGGCTTTTTCTCCTGGTAGGTGTTATGGACTAATTCGGCGTGAGGAAATACAAGCGTGTCCTCGCGGTTGGTATGATTCTCAAGCTCATGCTTGTACTCACTGAAGAATTTCTTTAACAAGATGATATTTTCTTTCTGTGAATAGCAGGACGACTCCATCTGATCGATTAATTCTTCAATTTCCGGAATTCTTTCCTGCAGATAGGACTCATGTGTCTTTTTGAGGTACTTGATGATGTGCATGAGGTTAACATCCTGTAATTGTTTTTGCGGGAAGTAATCCTTATCAATAAACGCATTTACAATTTCCAGAAAAAAATCGACAGGGATGCCATTCTCATTACAAACTTGCTCAATGGTTTTATTCCCAAAGCCCAGTTTTATGCCAAATCGTTCAATAACATCAAGCGTGAAGTGATTCAGATGAATCATATCTGCCATCTTCATGTGTTTAGCTATAAGCATAGTGCGCTATATTTTTACAATTTATCATAAGAAATAGCCGAGGTGTTTTTAACATCCGGATGCTTGAAAAGTTCAGTGTGTTAACAAAGTAGAGCGATTTTAAGGATGCAGGAAAAAGCCGGTTTTAAGGCGGCTTTTTCCTGAAAAGCATTATCTCGAAATCATTATTCGTTTGGTAATGATGTAGCCTTCTGTTTCTATCTTAATGAAATATACGCCATTACGATAGGGATGAACGTTGAGTTTACAGGTCTTTTCCGCCGTGAACTGTTTAACTATACTGCCTGTCATATTCAGCAACGTTATGATGGCTTTATCATGCGTTGGCAACTCAATGGTTACTATTCTGTTGGCCGGATTGGGATATACTTTTACCTCTTTCTTTACTTGAGAAGGCAAATCTGTTGTTCCGGTTACTTCAATGGTTTCACTAACAGGAGTGGCCGGGCTGTAATTCGAGTTTCCAGGTTGTGAGGCTTCGATGGTGTAACTACCTGCGGCGTTGGGCGTGAATTCATTGCCGGAGATTGTGCCTTGCCCTGAAGTAAGGGTGTAGCTGACCGGTAAGCCTGATGAGGCTGATGCTTCAAGCTCCAGAGGTGCGTTCTGAATATCCATCTCAGCGGGTAAAGAAAAGGTAAGTGTTTGTTCTGCTTTTGCCACCGTGAGTGTTTGCTTCGCAGCTGCAGGTTGGTAGCTGTCATTGCCAACCTGGTAGGCAACCACAACAATTTCACCCGCACCGTTAATCGATAGCTGATTGCCTGTAATGGTGCCGGGGCCGCTTTCTACATGATAAGCAATGGGTAATCCGCTACTGGCTTCTGCTGAAAGGGTGAGCGCATCCGCTCCGAATACCGAACTGCCCAAAGGATCAAAGCTAATGCTTTGGGCTTCTTTAGTTGTGAATAGTTGCATACGCAGTAAAACAGGATCGTGATCCGAGATTGCTACCTCTGGGGCGCTGCTGTTTGGTGCCAATGATTGAGCTTCGTAGTACAATTCGTTGGAGAGGACCACATGGTCGATGCTACTACTGGAAAAGGGGCGAAAGTTCTGGTAATCATTACTGAACCACTCTTTATATGGACTAGTAACACCAGACGTACTTCCATCGAGGTAATCATTAAAATCACCCAATACCACCAAATTTTCCTCACTAAAGGTGGTGTTTAGTGCATTAAGCAGGTAGTCGGCATCATCTTTTCGGCGCTCGTATCCATCGCTGCAGCATTTGGCATGTAAATTTACAAGGCTTATAGATTCAGTTGTGCCTGCTATGGTAATATGTGCTTTCAGCATGTGAGGTACGCGGCCATATGACCAGAAAGTACTGGCGTTGCCATCATATCCGTCAATGGAGCTTGTTTGCGTATTGGGGTAAACATCGGAGAACATAGCCGTGTCCATAACACTAGCCACCGTTTGTGTATTAAACACATAACATAAACGTTGGGAGGGGAAGTCAGTGCTGGGTTGTGAGTCGTCACCTGAGTATCTGTCGCTTAGTATGGCTGTATATTTTTCGCTACCTGCCAGCTCGTTTAATTTCTCGATAAGCGGGGTAAGGTAATCGCCATTAACCTCATCCGATACAACTTCCTGAAGTGCGTAAATATCTGCATCCATTGAAATTATTTGGGCACTTACAGCATCTAATTGTTCATCATAAGTAGTGGCATAGTCTGACATATTAGGAGCGCCAAACCAATTGAGGTTCCAGGTTACAACATCTAGTGTTTGGTCTTTTTCCAGGGCACTTCCATCAGCAATTGTTCCGGCGGTTTCTGATTGAATGTCAAGAGTAAGGGTCTTGGCACCTGCGGTTTTATGTGTTATGGTGCCTGTTTGTGCCGCATAATACTCAACATGTGGCGTGTAGCGCACTTGAATGCTCTGCGGTGAACTTGCTGTTGAGGCAATCGAGAGTGTTTTGCTCCAGGTAGTTCCGTCAAATGAGATCTCAAAATACCCATCGGCTGTTACGCTTATGTCTTCAGTAATATCGGTAAAGGTAAGATCGTAGCTTTGTGCTGCACCTGCTGTTTCAGAAGTGGTATAGGGGAGCATTAAAGGAGGGGTGCTCACATTGGTGCCCATGGTAGCCGTGAAATCTTCCCAGTTTCCCTCAATTACGATATCATCCACCTGATAGGTTGTGGTCAGTTGTTCATTATCGCCCAGGTAGCGATAGGCCAAATAGGCAGTTCCCTGGAAGCCGGAAAGATCAACTTCTCCCGAGGGGATGAAGTTGTCGCCATACTCTTGGTGATCTGTTTCATCTAGTGTAGCTGATAACTCTGACCATGTGGCTTCTATGGGATTTTGACCGTCGTAATCCGTTGAGATGAGTACGGTAAGCGTAGTTCCATTGTAGTACCCATTTTTGGTGGCAAAAGTTAATATCTCATTCTTGTACTGGTCAAGATCAAGTGGAGGCGAGATGAGGTAGGTATCGAAAATTTTGCTTTCGGTTTTGTTGGACTCATAACCCGACATCTGCATGTATTTGTTTTGGTTGTATTCTTTTATCTCCCAGCGTCTGTCTCCCGATAAGGTTTTGCGTTGCCAGTCCATGTAAGAGTCGTCTTCAAAGTCCTGATAAAGAATTGTGATAGGGTCCAGTGCCGGATCGCCCTCTTTGCCAGAAACCTCATAGGTGCGGTGGAAGTTCGTGTTATGTGCCTTAACCGTGCCATCTACTACTGCTTGTGCGGCTGAGGCCGGGTTGAATCGGACATATACAATGGTGGAAGCGAGTGTTCCATCGGTAAGGGGTAACGTCAACGACGAACTAAAGGAGTTGTTGTTTATGGACACCTCAAAGTGTTGGCTGGCAGTGATAATAATCTCTTCGGTAAGATTTTTACCTGAAAAAGTAA
>JAWOEH010000175.1:0-4208 GCA_046482855.1 Bacteroidales bacterium
CGGAATTTAAACCCGTTCTGTATTCTCTTTCAAGATTGCTGTAATCCGTGGTCTCCGCCATATTCAAAGATTTTTCGTTTTTTGCCATAAATATATTTTCTTTTAATATTTAATCTACCTCTGTGGATACAACTACCCTGTTTTTCCCCTTGTCTTTGCCCCTGTACAGTGCCTCGTCCGCTTTGTTTATAGTATATTAAAAGTAGGCGATTGCGTAGTATGCTCTTGGCAGGTTACGGTTTGGTCTAAGCGGGCTAAAACCCTCTGATAACCTTCTGTTCCGCCTATTTTTTATATACATTGTTGTACATTGTGCCTTTTTACTATCTTATTAGAATTTCAATATTCTGTCTCCCTTTTGGTTTTTTTGGACTCGATGAAAAGTACAAAGTATCCATCAGTAATGAATCATTTTTTTGTTCTTTTGGACTGTTTTTTTCTCGAATCATACGTTAATCCTTATCATTAAGAGCCTTTCCTTGGCAATCGGGCACACCTCTCCCATGCGAGCTCACGCAGCCTTTCTCCCAATTCCCATAAAATGCCTTGTAAGTTTTCGCCTATACCGCTTTTCATAGCCAGTAGTCCTGTGCCTAAAAAGGGTGTATTGGTACCGTTTGATCTTTTTACAGCTGGGGCAAATTAGCCGGTTCTCTCCTTCGTTTTTTCCTTTCGCAGGGGGCTCATTGACTTCCTGCTCCTCAACTTCATGATGGAGATACTCCTCGGGGATCCTGCTTTTGTTGGAGTACGCTCCATAGTATCGCACCAGTCGGAAGTACCTTAAAGGGACATGCTGTAACAATCTTGGGAAAAAGTCACGATAATGAAGTTCCAGCTCCTTCTCAACGGGCTTCCTATTCTCATCCAGGCTCCTGTAGTCTTTGTATCGGAAGCGAATGTATTCTCCCTCTATTTTAGTTATCTTGTACTCGCTCAGGCAAGCCCGCTTTGAGTACCGGCCTATGTACCTTACAACTTGCGCCGGGATATCCATCGGGGGCTCAAGATGCAGCACCCAGTCGGTTTTGTTTATCCGCTGGATGAAATGCAAAAAGGCTGTCCGATCCGGGAATTTTTGCTTCAGCCGCTCCTTGTCGAACAGCAGGACCAGCTCATCCTCAAACTTGCATCTGAATTTTTTCTGGAGAAACTTATAGTTTACGAAATGCCCCTTTATCGGTTTTAGCCTGCCCGTAGCTCTGTGGATCCCGCCCCAAGAAACGATCATGTGAACATGGGGATGGTAGCTCTTCGTCTCGCCAAAAGTATGCAGCACGGAGATGATGCCGGGGTTGATGCCGTACTTATGCCCCATCCAATCCCTGAACGTATCGGCTGTCACGCGCAACAGTACATTTAGAAGCTGCTTGTCGTTGCTCTTTATGAGCGGCTCCAGCTCATGAGGCAGGGTCATCACAACGTGGCGGTGCGGGATGGCCATCATCCGGCTCTTTAGGTTGTCGGCCCACCTGACCGTGTCCTCCCAGCTGCAGGTAGGGCAGAACCTGTTCTTGCAGCTGTGGAAGACCTCCGTGACCTCCCCGCAGTCCTTGCAGGAGTAAACATCTACGCCCAGGGCGGGGGTGCGGCAGACGCGGATGGCGTTCACCGCCTTAAACTGCTCCGGGGTGATGTACTGCTTGGGGCTTTTCACATACTCGTCCCAGTACTGGTTGAAATAATCAGCCAACCGGTACTTCTTTTCGGGCAGAAACGATTCTTTATGCCTGGCAGCTTGACACATAGGATCCTCTAAATTCCGCCCAGATGCCAGTCTGTAAGCTGGCCTTGGCCAACCTCCGTAAGCAGCTCTTTATCCTTTGCTCCACATTTTGGACATATGGGCGATTTTTCGAATACTAAGTTACAATTTTTATCCATACGGGGCTCACCTACCTCGAAATCGTAGGTATGATGGCAACTTCCACATCTTAAATTTACTACCATGGGATTGGGGTATTTGTTCCTATTGCTAACGCTCTGCCGTGCTATGCTTTAGCATTATGTACAACGGCTAGCGTATGACCAGTTGCGAGCCTGCGCCGACCCTACCCGTAAAGGTACAAAAATAAGCAATCAGCGATAAACCTTGTTAAATGCCTGTGGCGCAATTGGTTATATGCATTGTTGTACGCAGGTTTTAGTATATTTCCGAATCAATTGATGTTTTTCTTACACTATTATTTAGGACATAATTTTTTAAACCCGTTTTCATAAGTCTTTTTCGCATCTTCGGGCTTAGTAAACCCCATCATCATACGATAATCTTTTGCAATGCGAAAATTACATTGGTTTTCAAAGTCCGTAATTAATTCCATATATTCTTTCTCATTAAACGAATTAAACGAATTTCCTTTTGTTAATAACGAGTCAGCGTACCACGCTTTTTTAAACCAGTCTTCATAATTTTCTAACCCAAACATCCTTCTGTTCTTGTTTATGTGCTGTAACTCTTCATCACAAATAATATTTGGGTATCTTACTATAATGTAATCATTGTATTGGCTTACTGGTTTGCCTAACCAAATGCCCTTCACTGACATTAAAGAGGCAAAACTTTCATTATCATAGTTACCTTTAGCTACTTCCTCCATTAAAAATTCTTCGAAATGAATAGCATTAAAATCTATATTCACAAGGCATTGGTAAATAATCCATTGTTTTCTAAAAGAACTATCGCTTTTAACTCTTTCAGCAATACCCTTAAGTTGAAAGAAATGTAAAATTGGGAAAAAAAGTTTCCCCCCTTTATCATGGTATAATAAGTTCTCAAAATCTTCAGATAATTCCTTAATATATTTTACATGTTCAATAACCTTGTGAGCATATTTCTCCATATCTGTATAGCGATATGAATTAACTCTTTGGTCATCGTTAAAAATTTTATCAAAAATTTCATTCAAATCAAACCCATTTATGACTTTTTGTTGAACTGTTGGAACTGTACAATTAACTGTATCAATACAATTTAACGAGCCGTATCCCTCTGAATGCAGTGAATTAAATAATGAGTCAGCCATACCAACTTTACCAATTTTTATTAAACAAATAGCCTTATTGTATATGTCTTTCATTCTTGCCTTTTCACAAATAGCAAATGCTGAATCATAGTAATTTATTGCTGTTTCAAAGTTATTCTCTGTGATAGATAATTCTGCTTGATTAATTAATTTCAAATATTCTAACCTTTCATTTGTGAAATTTATTTCTTGCGTTATTCCTGTTTTACAAACAATTGATAACACTATAAACAGCATTATATATTTTACTTTCAATTTCATATTATTTGATTTTTTAATATCGTTAATTTAGTGGTAATTAGTCTTGTGTGTCGTTTATTCAAACTTGCGTACAACGGCTAGCGTATGACCAGTTGCGAGTTTACGCCGACACTACCCGTAAAGGTACAAAAATAATAAATCAGCGAGAAACCTTGTTAAATGCCTGTAGCGCATTTGGTTATACGCTTTGTTGTGCGTGCGGTGTTATTTTTCGGTCGCCTGTCAGCATTGGAAAAGACATACTCTTTTGCAATTCTTGGATTGAGCGTTAGCTGGTGCGAATTGCAAATGTGTATGGCTTTTAGCGTTGGGGATTTCTGTTTTACCATTTAGAAAATCAGGTTGTTAAGTTCATATTTATCCAACAAGAATTTATTACGTTCAGTAAGGGAATTTGTGTTTAACAAATACTCTTTTTCGCTCTCGTCTAATTCACAAATTCCAAAATCCTTGACGTAATTCTTTGCTAATGCGAAAAAGTTTCCTGAATATGGCTTACTTGTTTGTTTGATGTAATACCAAAAAATATCTGATTCCAAAATCCTTTTCAATACTTTTAACTCCCTTTCTGAATCAAAGTAAACAGCATAACCTGCATACAATAACAAATCTTTTTGCTCTGAATAAACAAAATATGGTTGTCCTGCCATATAAGGGAATAGTAATTTTTTGCCAAAGTCATTTAATGCCTGAGTTCTGCCAAATTCAAACCATTGATATTTTTTATTTTTTCCTTTATCTCTATTCAATAATTGTTTTTTATGCCCTTCTAAATATGAATATGCATTAGGAAAACTATCTTCAAAATATTTTTCATCAAATACACGTATTTTATTTGATTTTAAATCAAAAAGATTTGTCTGCATATTTACTTGGTGGTAAGGAAATATAATTTGCTCTTTTAATACGGGGATTTCAGCTTCA
>JAWOEH010000098.1:0-3071 GCA_046482855.1 Bacteroidales bacterium
ATTTCAGGGCTAACGCCCTTCTTATAAAAAGCTTGAATGTTTGGAGGCGCGTTAGCGCTATAATATTCATAAATGAATAGAATGTTATAAATTGATGAGACGTAACCCTGATAGCAAAATTTCAAACCATGGCTAATACAGCACCCTATTGTTTACACAAAAAATGTTTGCAATAAAAAACTTGAATCTCTTTCATGGCGCGTTAGCGCTATAATCTTCGTAGATAAAATAAATGTGGTAAATTGAAGGGGCGTAGCCCTGAAATCAAAATTTAAAGAACATGGCAAATACAAACATCTGATGATATGCCCAATATGTATTCGCGGCATAAGGGCTATTGATCGAACAACCCATTAATAAAGTAATTACCAAGGCAATAAAAGACAAACAAATCTGATTTGCGCTTGTTTACCTAATAAAACAGATTAGCAAAAGAACGCTGAAAAAAAAATCACAAACCCATAAAAATAATAGTTATGAAGTATTACACCCATAAAACAGTAAACGAATCGTTCGAAAAAGCTTTAGAACAGATTACAGAAGCATTGAAAAACCAAGGTTTTGGCATCCTCTCGGATATCGACGTGCAAGCCACCTTAAAGAAAAAGCTAAACGTCGACAGGAAGAAATACCGCATCCTGGGTGCATGCAATCCGCCAAATGCCCACAAAGCTTTGGGTGTGGAGCCCTTTATTGGCCTCATGCTGCCTTGTAATGTGGTACTACAGGAGATTGATGCAAACACAACAGATATTGCCGTAGTGGATCCCGTGGCCTCGATGCAGGCAGTGGAAAACGACGATCTGAAAGTGATTGCAGCTGATATTCGCGATCAACTCAAGAAAGCGCTTAGTACACTGTGATAAAAACAAACTAAAAATTAGGGAATACGACCGATATGAAAACATTGAAATTTAAAACCAGCTTAAAGTGCAATGGCTGTGTAAACGCCATTAAACCTTACCTCGACAAGGTGGAAGGCATAGTTTCATGGAATGTGGATTTGAAAAGTCCAAATAAAATTGTTGAGGTAACAACCGATACCGCATCGGAGGAAGAGATCCAAAAAGCCATTGAGGCAGCCATTAGTGAAGCCGGCTATTCAGTGGAACTCATAAATTAACAAAGCCATTTTTTACCGGGAAGATCAGGTTTCATCAACTTGATCTTCTCCGGTAATCATACAACTATAGAACTATGCAAAAAGAACGATATGCTGTTGATGGCATGACCTGTGCCATGTGTGCAAAAAGCGTGGAGAGCATGTTGGGCTCCTTGAAAGGGGTGCAGGAGGCGCAGGTAAATTTTGCCGATTCATCGGTGCAGGTAGCATTTGATCCCGATACAGTGCAGCCACAACAGATGCAAAAAGCCATTGACGAGATAGGCTACAAATTAGTGATTGAGGAGGACGAACTCACGCCCGAAAAAATTGAAGAGCGCGAAACACAACATTTGAAAAAAGCACAGCAAAAAATGCTGGGGGCCCTATTACTGGCGGCTCCGGTATTTGTGTTGGCCATGTTTTGGCCAAGTTTCCCCTATGCCAACTACATCATGCTGGTATTGACCATTCCCGTGCTAGGGTGGTTTGGCCGCGACTTTTTTATTGTGGCCTGGAAGCAACTGAAAAAAGGCAGTACCAATATGGATACATTGGTAGCACTGGGTACCGGTTCGGCCTTTTTGTTCAGTACCTTTAATACCTTTTTCCCGGAGTTTCTGCGCCAACGCGGACTCACGCCGCATGTGTATTTCGAGGCAGCTGTTGTTATCATTGCCCTTATTTTGCTGGGCCGCTTCCTCGAAGAGCGTGCCAAATCACGTACCTCCGACTCGCTTAAAAAACTCATGGGCCTTCAGGCCAAAAAGGCCCGGGTAATTCGGGAAGATCAAGAAGTTGAAATCCCCATTAACGAGGTACAAGCAGGCGACATGCTCCGCATTAAGCCGGGTGAGAAAATTCCCGTTGACGGCATCATTCGCTCAGGCTCCTCCACCATTGACGAAAGCATGCTTACAGGCGAACCCGTACCTGTGGAAAAAGCCAAAGACGACAAGGTGATTGGCGCCACACTGAATAAAACAGGCAGCTTTACCATGGAGGCACAAAAAGTGGGTGCCCAAACCATGCTATCGCAAATTATCAACTTGGTGAAGGAGGCGCAAAACAGCAAAGCTCCCGTACAAAAACTGGCCGACAAAATTGCCTCTTTCTTTGTACCTGCCGTTATTATCATCGCTTTGATCAGCGCAGGTATCTGGTACTTTGTAGGTCCCGAACCGCAACTGACACACGCTTTTGTCATTCTGGTTACAGTGCTCATCATCTCGTGCCCCTGCGCATTGGGACTTGCCACACCTACCGCCATCATGGTAGGCATAGGCAAAGGTGCCGAGCAGGGCATCTTGATAAAAGATGCCTCCAGCCTGGAAAAAGCGCGCAACCTGAATGTGGTAGTGGTGGACAAAACAGGCACCATCACCAAGGGCGCACCTGAATTGCAGCAGTGGAATTGGTCAGAGGAGGCTCACGCCGACAAAAAGCAACTCATGCAGCTAGTTTTGGGTATCGAGAACCAATCGGAGCATCCTTACGCCGATGCCATTACCCAATACCTGAATGCCCAAGGGGTAAAGCCCATTGAGGTGGAAGAATTCAACAGCCTTACAGGCCGGGGAGTGGAAGCCACCTATCAGCAAAACAAGCTGCTCATCGGTAACGAGCGGTTGCTGGAAGAGCAAAATGTTACATTGCCCGAGGAGTTACGCAAACAAACCCACGAGGCGCAAGCACGCGGCATTACAACCATTTTTATTGCGTATAACAACCAACTGACGGCCCATTTGGCCATTACAGATCCCATTAAGGAGTCCTCGAAAGATGCAGTAGCACATCTGCATAAGATGGGGTTGGAAGTCCACATGCTTACGGGCGACAATAAAGGCACTGCCGCCTACATAGCTACTCAGGCCGGCATTGATAAGGTGAAAGCCGAAGTATTGCCGGAAGATAAACTTGCCTATGTGAAAGCCTTACAGGCTGAAGGAAAACAGGTAGCCATGGTGGG
>JAWOEH010000152.1:0-4271 GCA_046482855.1 Bacteroidales bacterium
GGTTGGCGGATAAACTCTTCTTGCATCATCATATCAATGGTATTGCGTGTTTGATGGATATCAGCAAGAGTTTGGTCATACACCGTTTGCCAATCGAGCGAAACACGTGCCACGCCATCTTTAATGGCTTGTTGAGCCACATCGGCGGCTTCCTGAGCAAACATCTCGGTTTCATCCATTTTAGGCATAATGTAATCCGGGTGCAACCCATTTTTTTCGGCATAATTAGCCATTGAATAGGACGCTGCAATAGCCATGTTATCAGTTATTTTAGAAGCGCGCACTAAAAGCGCACCTTTGAGAATTCCGGGAAAGCCAAGGGAGTTGTTCACCTGATTTGGGAAATCTCCTCTACCGGTAGCTACAATGTAAGCCCCGGCCTCTTTTGCTGCATAAGGATAAATTTCGGGTACGGGATTGGCGCAGGCAAAAACGATAGCATTATCAGCCATGCTACGTATCCACTCCTGTTTTACTACATCGGGACCCGGTTTACTGAGCGCAATAAGTGCATCGGCATCTTTCATCGCTTCCTCAATGGTTTTAATACCCTGTGGATTGGTTTTCTCACAAAGTTCCCATTTTCGGTAAAAACGTTTATCCTTTTTAATGTCCTCCCTACCTATATGCAAAGCCCCCCTTGAATCGAACATAATCACATTTTCAGGATTGGCTCCGGCCAAAAGAATCAAGCGCGCAATAGTGGCATTGGAAGCACCCGCACCATAAAAGACAATCTTGGCATCTTTCAGTTCGCGCTTGGTGATGCGCAAAGCGTTAATTAATCCGGCCAGGGTAACCGAACCAGTGCCCTGAGCATCGTCATGCCATACGGGAATATCGCACTCCTCACGCAACGTATCAAGCACTTTATAACAGTTAGGCTGAGAAATATCTTCAAGATTAACGGCACCAAAACTGGGCTGTAACATCTTTACAAAATCAATAATCTTATCGGGATCATGCTCCCCTTGGTCGTTATAACTGTTCATACACAAAGGAACCGCATCAATACCTGCCAGATATTTCATCAAATAAGCCTTTCCTTCCATTACTCCTAATCCACCGGGGGGCGTACAATCACCATCGCCTAGCACGCGTGTACTATCAGAAACTACGGCAACCGTATTTCCTCTGTTCGAAAGATCGAAAGAGGCTTGATTATCATCACGGATGGTAGTAGAAATTTTAGATACCCCTGGTGTATAATAAACATTAAACCAATTAAATCCGTAAAGTCCAGCTTTTGGAAGTGTCTGCATTTTCCCCCCAAAAAATTTATGAGCCCGAATAGACAGCTCTTTTAGAAAAAGGGTTTTAGCCTTAGCTATCTGCTCCTGTGAGAAATCTGTGGGGAACAATTCCTCCAAATTATCCAGCGACAAATTAATTTTTGACATAACGTAAGATTTTAGTAATACGGTTTGCGTTTGGTTATTCAAAGGTACAAAAAATTCCCCTTGCCAAGGGTAAGCTCAGCAATGCAGGGGAAGGTACCAAGGAAAGAAGGCTGTTCCCTTTTATCGAAACAGCCTTCCTTGTTATTGATAGTCGGATAAATCCTGATCTTTAAGTGGATCTTTGGTTATTTCAGCATGAAGCTGTCGGTTTCGAAAGATATCGCAGGCGAGGTATAGTGCATTTCGGAAAGAGTCAGGTGATGCCTGATCCAGTCCGGCAATTTCGTAGGCAGTACCGTGTCCGGGACTGGTGCGTACAACATCAAGCCCAGCTGTGAAATTAATACCTGCATCAAAAGCCAGAGCCTTAAAAGGGCCTAACCCCTGATCATGATACATAGCCAGCACTGCATCGAATTTACGGAAGTTTTCGCTGCCAAAAAAACCATCGGCACTATAGGGTCCCAATGCCATGATCCCCTCTTGTTTAGCGTTCTCAATAGTCGGAACAATCACTTCCTGCTCTTCTGTTCCCAACAATCCATTATCGCCAGCATGTGGATTTAAGCCCAAAACGGCTATCCGAGGTTTACGCACACGAAAATCCTGAATGAGCGTTCGATTCATTATACGAAGCTTGCTCATAATATTGTCAGATGTGATATGCGAAGGAACATCTTTCAAGGGGACGTGGCCGGCCACCACGCCAATTTTCATGATTTCGCTCACCATTAACATTAATGCTTCATTGGGCCCAAACTTTTTGGCTAAATACTCGGTATGTCCCGGGAACGAAAAATCAGAACTTTGGATATTGTCTTTATTAATAGGGGCAGTTACTAACACATCAATTTTACCCGCGCGTAAATCTTCGGTAGCGCGCTCCAAGGATTGTAATGAAGCCACACCGGCCATTTCTGTAGACTTGCCAAGTTCTACACGCACATTGTCATCGAGGCAATTAATAATATTGCCACGTTTAGGATTTGCATCATCGGCATCACGAACATTATTAAAGCTGAAATTTGCAATGTTTAATGCTTTACGATGATAGGCAGCCACCTTTGCCGACCCATAAACAATGGGTGTGCAAAAGTCGAGAATACGATTATCCATAAGGGTTTTAATAATGACCTCATAACTAATCCCATTAATATCACCTTGCGATATGCCAACTACAATTTTATCGTTTTTCATGTCTTCAATTTTCTGTTAAGAACAAGTATTTCCCAATAATCTGAAAAATCTCGCCAAGAATTCAGGCTCTCTTTTAGAATTTTCCCGGTTTGGAAAGATCCTCCGCCTGATGCAGCGTTGTACAAAGGTAAGGATTTAATTGCGAATGACAACGCGCACAAGCGCCTCCCATTAAGCTAGCCGAAGCGATTCCTTTAGGAAGTCGAACAGCAATCGAACACCTACCCCTGTAGCTCCCGGGCCTTGGTAATCCTCTGTTTTCGACAAAAAGGCACTCCCTGCAATATCCAGATGCATCCATGGATAGCTCACAAAATGTTCCAGAAACTTACCTGCTGTTATAGCTCCGGCTTCCCGTCCGCCTACATTTTTTATATCGGCAATATCAGATTTAAGAAGCTCTTTATAGTCATCCCAAAAGGGAAATTGCACCACTCGCTCATGAGTGGCAAAACCCGATTCAATAAGTTTATCAAAAACAAATTGAGGTGCGGTTCCCATAGCAACAGTTGCCCACTGCCCAACAGCTGCAGAGGCCGAACCGGTTAAAGTAGCCAGGTCAACAACCAGGCGGGGCTCGTACTTTTCAGCCATTAAGAGGGCGTCTGCCAAAATCATCCTACCTTCGGCATCTGTATTAACCACCTCTACATTTACGCCATTTCGAAAAGTAACAACATCATCGGGAGCATAAGCATTCTCCCCGGGGCGGTTATCGGTAATAGGAATTAGTCCCATGATATGTACGGGCAAATTGGCCTTAGCCACGGCATAAAATAATCCAATTACGGAAGCGGCACCTGCCATATCTGACTTCATTGACTCCATATAATTCGTAGGTTTCAAGCTAAGTCCGCCGGTATCGTATACAACCCCTTTGCCAACAAAAATAAAGGGCTGTGGATTTTCAGCTTTCTCTGGCTTCCAGCTCAAAACCATAAATGCAGGATCGTCGATACTTCCTTTATTCACAGCCAATAAGCCCTCCATTCGCAGCGCTTCAATTTGCGACTTACCCAATACCTCAACCTGAAAACCAGCTTCCTCAGCAAGTTTTTGGGTCTCTTTAGTTAACGCCTCTGTATTCATGGCTGCAACCGGCTCATTCACCAAATTACGTGTATGAAACACCCCTGAACTTACGCCCAGAAGCTCTTGCTTATTAAGAGAAGCAAAAGAGTCCCCGGCCAATACGATGGATTCCACTGTATTGGGTTTTCGATCTTTTTCCTGCTTATACTTCTCAAATTTATAAGCCGTTAGCAGCATTCCTTCAATAAAGGCCTGAGCTTCTGTTAGCGAGGGTTTCTGGGACATCACATAAACTTCATCAACTTTCTCTTCCTGGAGCTTTTTCATCACTCTGGCAGCTATTTTTCGATAGGTAGGTGCCTTTGCCTCTCCAGACTTTTCCTTTGTAATGCAAACCACAAATGACCATTTTGTGTAGGCGTTCAGCTCCACTACCTTCTTCTTATCTTGTAGCTGTCTTTCCACATAACGATACTCTTGAGTTGAAAATGCGTGCGCTTTCAGTTCCTCGATGGATTCAATCAGATATATTGCCCTGTCCCTATGCTTCTTAAACCTCTGCTACCCAGGGTTAACAAAGGCTTTTCACCTTCTCCGTATGCGCCAACATAAATAAATTGTCCAATAAACTGGACCCTGGGG
>JAWOEH010000177.1:0-4164 GCA_046482855.1 Bacteroidales bacterium
GAGTAGATAGCTTTGGAGTTCTTGCCATAAGCTTGCTTGTAATAGTGCGCTGCTTGCTGGTAGTTTTCGCTGTGGATATACCCTTCAGCTATCTCGCTGTAGATTTCAGCCACTTCCTTGTTTGGTGGGGTAATCATCTGCAGGGCTTGCCACAGCCACATGATGCCGGAACCGGTCTGTCCGGAACGTACCAGAGCACTACCGGCAAAAAACACTGCCTCAAAATCATCGCCTTTCCACAGAGCTGCTTCATTTAGCCAATGGGCTGCCGTATCGTACCGCTGAGCCTGATAGAGTGTCAGCCCAAAATATTTCCGGGTAAACTGCGAAGTATCACCCAATGAGAGCACCCGCCCAAACTGTGTAATGGAAGCGTTAAACTGCCGATTGAGGTAGAGACTATACGCCAGGATTTTTTGCAAAGCAACATTTTGGGGATCTTGCTCCAACCCCTTTCGAGCCACAAACTGCGCTTGCTCAAAGCCTCGTTCGCGAATGTAATTATTTGCCAATCGGGTGTATAGCTGTAAATCGTCCGGATACAAGGCAATGGCTTTTTTATAGTGCCTTTGTGCAGGTTTGGGATGCTGTAACCGTTCATGGCAAAAAGCTGCCTGCTTATGAAAATAGTAGTTCCCGGGCTCAATAGCCAATAAGGCATCATAGAGCCCAAGAGCCTGCGGATAGCTTCGTTGTTTTAGGTATAAACCCGCCAGCTCACCGGCATAAATCACTTTAAGAGGCTCCCGCAACAGGTACTCCTGATAGATGCCTATGGCCTCTTCGGGTTTTCCTGTTTTCACCTCCATGGCCGCAAGCTGATGCCAGTATAAAAGCGTAGGGGTATCCAATAGCGCTGCCTTTTGGAAATATGATTTTGCCTGGAGGTACTTATACTGTTTTGCACAAACTACACCTTGATAATAGTACCACTGTGCCTGCGTACTATCCTTTTCCATCTGCTTAGTTAAGAGCTCTTCAGCTTCGGAAAAGGCCGACTCCCGCAGCAGTCGCTCCACCTGCCAGGTAACCTCATCCTGCGAAACGCCGAAAAAAGGAGCACATAGAAGCAGCATGAGACCAACAATTTGTTGTTTCATCCAATTATTTTTTTTCATTTTCAATGGTAGGCCGTTACCTCCACTCTGCTAAACTACAGCTTCTTGGCTGATTTTTTTAAAAATCATGCCCGTCAATGACAAAAGCTCTATTGTGGAGGTTTTTTTACAAATAGAATCCCTTTTTCCGAAGGAGTTCCTGAAGATCTCCCCCGGAAAAAGAACAGCTTAATCAAGTTGGAATACAATAGGGAAAGTAAAGGATACATTTACCTCTTTATCCCGCTGCGTGCCAGGTGTCCAGTCGGGAGCCTCCTTTACAACACGTAACGCCTCCTGATCAAGAATGGGATCAACTCCTCGAATAACTTTGGCCTTTGTTACCTTACCCTCTTTTGAAACGATGAAAGAAACAAATACCCTTCCTTCAATACCGTTTGCAGCAGCTTCCTCAGGATAATTTAAGTTTTCCGTAATATAGGTAAGGAAAGCTTTTTGATCTTGTCCCTGAAATTTAGGCATATTCTCTACTACGTAAAACACCTCGTCTTCATTTATTTCGCGGGGAGCTTCCCCACCCTCAGATGCTTCATCATCGGCCAATTTGGTAATGGCCACAGTATTTTCGTCAAGAGGCGCCTTATAGGGCAATTTACTAACAAACATAGCAGTGGCTCCACGGCTCTTGGCTGTTTCCTCCACAACAATCTCAATATACATATCCTCTTTCAAACTGAACTCTGTAATTCGTTTTTTCCCTTGGAGGCGTACCTCTTTTGGCAAGATCCTCTCACCATCCCGATTTACAAAACGAACCTCCGGCTCCTCTCCTTCGGCAACCTGGTAGGTAAAGGCATAATTCTTCCCTCCCGATAACACCATTCCCTCGGTAAGGGTTTGCCCGGATGCGTACTCAAAACGGTACGAGGTCAAAATATCTCCCTCGGCCAATGCCTCCATTTCGTCCATAAACTGATCCGAAATTTCAGGGCCCTTAACGGCCGAATCGGCACAGGCATAAAAGAATACCATAATGGCTATCAGAGGAAGGAAAACTAAATATTTAATTAGGTTCTGTCGGGTTGTATTAACTTTTGCGATCATCTTAATTCGTTTTTTCGAAAGTGTATAACTAAAAGAACTTCCCATTCCCCATGCAGGTAACCTGAGCACTTGTGAAAGCAACAACCGGGCATACTCTGCCGGCTGGGCCGATTGCCTGACCACGGCAAGATCGGCCTGATATTCGTGCACCTCAAACAGGCGCCTGCGAAACAGGTAGACGAAAGGATTGAACCACTGCAGAACAACAAACAGTTCAATAAGCAACTTATCGTAGGAATGGCCACACTGAATATGGGCCAACTCATGAGCAAGTATTTGCTGATACGCTGAAGCACTATACATCTCCGGATGAATAAAAATAATCCGGTAGAAAGAAAAGGGCGCCATTTTTTCCGAAAGATAGACTAATTGTACGTTATCGTGAAAGGGATGACGTTTACAGGTGAGGAACTTCCGGTAAAAAAGCAAAAATCGAAGCAGCAACAACACGCCGGCAACAAGTACACCGTACCAATAGATTCGAAACACCAGGGGCAACTGAGCCATCCCGGTATGCCCATGCATCTCCGGACGTTTTGCCCGGATCACCACAGGGTCGAGATAAACCGTTTGTGCCCTGGATAAATGAGGAGAGAAAACCTCTACCACCGTCTTTAACTCTGCCGTAGCTCCTGTGGCCCGCCATCCTACCGAACTTACAACTATCGGCAAAAGGAGCGAACCCAACAGTGCGCCCACCAGGTACCCACGTCGCAAACGCAACTCGGTACTACGGCTAAGCAGCAATGCGTAAGCCACATAAAATAAGCTTAACCCAATGGCTATCTTAAAACTCAAAAAGGCTATCTCGGCTACCATCTTACTGTTTTTTTCGCTGATGAATTTCCTCTTCAATAATACGCTGTATCTCTTCCAATTCGGTAACGGAAAGATCTTCCTCCTTTGCGAAAAAGGAGACAAAGCGTTTGTAGGAATTATTAAAATGCTTCGAAAGCACATCACGTAAGCGAAGCTTCCGATACTCTTCCGGTGTTACCAGAGGATAATATTGATGCGACTTCCCCAGTGTCTTATGCCCCACCACCTTTTTTTTCTCTAATATTCGTACTATTGTCGAGACCGTATTGTAGGCGGGTTTAGGCTCGGGAAACCGGGCTAGAATATCATTGACAAACCCCTCACCTATTTGCCATAGATACTCCATAATCTGTTGTTCTGCTTTGGTCAATTCTTTCATACAACAAATATAAACTAAACAAATTAGTTTATCAACTAATTTGTTTAGTTATTTAATAAAAAATCACTGTCACTACTCTGGATGGATACTTCCTTGCAAGTATGTACGGGCACTTCCTTTGATTTCAACAAGATTATGTTCGGGCAAATTTTTACACCATAAAGCACCACCACGGGCAGATAATTGCAGAGACATAAGATCCGACCGTTCGAGCCGATCGGCCCAATAAGGGATCAA
Source organism: Bacteroidales bacterium (assembly GCA_046482855.1). GTDB lineage: Bacteria > Bacteroidota > Bacteroidia > Bacteroidales > UBA12077 > CAYVSF01. Next base: position 3,598 of record JAWOEH010000177.1, read on the forward strand.
CATCGTATGTGCCGAGCCGGTAACTGGATCCTCATCCACTCCAATGGCTGGTGCAAAAAAACGGGATACAAAGTCTACATTTTTACCCGGCGCAGTTGCAATTACACCGCGACAATCCCATTTTGACATAGCTTTAAGATCAGGACTCAGCTGTTTAATATCCTCTTCACATTCATATACCAACATCCAGTCCTCGGCTTTATGTACCTCTTTTGGCGCATTTCCCATAACCTGACCCAATTCCGGATGGACTTTTTCAGGAATGCCTTCGACTCGGGGAAAAAACATAGCCAATAAATCATCAATCTTTTTAACCTCCAATTCATATTTTGAGGAGACAAACTTCAGTGTGCTATTTGTATAGCCCAAATGTGTAAACAGCGTATGGGCGGCAGCCAGAGTGGCATGCCCACATAAATCAACCTCTACCGTAGGGGAAGGGAACGATTATTGCCATAGCACAGCAGGCCGAGGAGATAAGCGCCGGGGCTGACAGGATGATTGAGGCAGGACTGTTCGGGCAATTTCCTGTTCCCGACTATGCCCTGGCCTACCATGTCAGTGCAG
>JAWOEH010000211.1:0-2541 GCA_046482855.1 Bacteroidales bacterium
TTCGAAGTATATGTCGATGGTTACTACCTTGGTAACCTGGAGCTGCCTAATGTAAACACACTTAAATATCTAAAAAAGTAAAACCATGAAATATATATATTTAATCATCCTTATTTTCACAATAGGGTTGAATTCATATTCCCAAAACCTAAGAAATCCGGTGGATAACTCAGGAAATGGATTATCGAACATATACTCTGATTGGGGACCACGAAATTCTACAGCCGGAAGCCGTTTCCATGCAGGACTGGATTATTCTCCACTGCCAAATGGTGTAGCATACGCCTTAGCCCAACTTGCAAACATGCATCTATAAAAAGCTGTTTGACAGCATGATACACTTTGTATTTTTACATTTGGGTCACCACTTTTGTTTTTCTGATAAATGGCCTATGTTTAAAGTTCAAGGCATCAAAAATATCCTTTTGGTCTTTTGTTGGCCTTGTGCACAGCTTTATATAAAGCTTCTCATTATTCTCGCTGTTGACTGTAACCACAGAGCTTTGCATGCTCCGCATTTTTTCAACTATTGTTGACCAACTATAGTTAATATCTTTCTGATTTAAATTAGTCCTAATGTAATTAACCACTTGGTACGCTATAATACCAAGCCATATATGAGGTTCAATGTATTGGTCGACCTGGTGGTGTACTGGCCTGATGTTTAAATCCGTCTTCAAACATCTAAAAACAGCTTCAACATCTCTTGTTAAATTATATGCATCCCATATTTTATCTTCAGCAACAGCATTTTTAGTGTACCGAAGAAAGTATTCGCCTTTTGGCCTTTCACGTTCCCGAACCCGTTCCCAGTTAATTGCAGTGACTATATCCTTATCGGTATCCTCGGTATAGGTAATGTTGTACAACCACCCAATTCGTGATAGTTTTGCTTTGATGCCACCTACCCTTTCATGGATTTTGCTAATCTTTTTTACCGTCCCTTTTTTAGATAGCCCCTGGTTTATTGATGTCAACTTAGCCTCCAGTGTACGGGTCATTTTCTCATCCATCGACCTTTCTTTAATCTCTTTCTGATTGCTCTTTATGTGAAGAAAATTATCCTCTTTCCCTTCAACGGAAACCTTTGTTAAATGTATCTTGTTGCCACGATTATCTTCAATTGATTTTGCTCCATCAGACAAGGTTTTGTAGTCTTTGGGTATTGTCCTACTAACACAGACATAGTCATATTGGAGTTCCCTGAGTTCAATTAGGTTGTCCTCTGTTGAGATGCCTGCATCCATTATCACTAAAGGCTTTTCGCTGCTGGAGTATGATTGTCCAACTATTGACTTAACTAAATCTTTAAATGTTTCGGGCTCACTCACATTTCCTGTGTAAAACTTACTGTGCCTGACAAAGCCCATGCTGTCAATTGATATTGCAAGGCCGATTAACCGCCTATCGTACCGCTTTTGTTTTGAACGTCCAAAATCAGCTTTTTTACTGGACAACATTTGACCTTCAAAATACATATTTGTCAAATCATAAATGATAATCTTGTCCCTTCCCGAGAATAGATTTTTAACATTGTTGTATATTATAGAATCGACAGCCTCTTTTTTATTATACAATTCCGTGGTTGCCTTGTATAGTTTATATCTTGATACTGTTTCCGCACTATCATATAACTCCAAAGACGCTGAATTTTCATTTAACCAGCGTTCTGTTTCCAGTTCGCTTGATGGATGTATAAGTTTGGCCGTCAAAAGCATTTGGGCAATGCCTGCTTGGCTTTTGTCCAGCCCTACCGTTTCTAACATTTCAGGGATTGCTAATCTCTCGAATGCCTGTTTTACCAACCATTCACCACCAATATCCCGGCTTTCAAGCTGCTCAATACTGTCCAGATCAACATTTTGATTGGTAGTTTCAACCTTCTTGGAAATCATTTTTCCTTTTCCTGAAGGAAAAATTTTCTCTTTTTCAATTTGCCTGGCAAATGAATGGGCCAATTCCTCAATTTGATCTGAGATGGTAGGGAATAGTGAATTTTCAACACCTGTAATTATCTCCTCTATTCTGTTTGCCAGTTGTTTATGGTCAGTTTTCTCAACACCTTCCAACTTGCCCAGGTTTAATAAAACGGTCTGTCTTGTCTTGTTACCTATTCGGTATGAGTGCGTTAACCTATAGTAAGTATATGTTTTGGACTTACTTTTATCTTTCTTATGCACAGCGCGTATAAACATGCCGCAAAGATAATATTAATAAGCCACACCAACAAATCTATGGGTCACTACATTTGACTTTCAAAAATACGATGTGCTTGATTAATAAGTTTTTATGATTTTAAGAAAAATAAAATATTTTAAGCACCCACTGAATATCAAATAGTTAAAAAACCGCTCTTGTTGAGCATAATTCTAAAATTTGCAAGTTGGGTTAATAAACTTAAAAGTCAGGCAGTTCAACAATAATGCTTTGTTACAGGCTTTTATATACTCATCGTTATCAAACTTCTTATGCAAGTTTAATAATCCCATACATGTTTTATAGGCTTGTTCGGGATGAGGGCGGCTATCAAGGACTTTCGTA
>JAWOEH010000213.1:0-3514 GCA_046482855.1 Bacteroidales bacterium
GTAGAGTATTTCCTGAAAGAGCATTTTGCCACACTGGGACTCGAGAAATACCAGGAGTTTATTCACTTTGGTCTTACCTCGCAGGACATCAACAATACGGCAACCCCTGCTACTTTTCGCGATGCCCTGATGGATACCTTTTATCCACAGCTCGAGGAGTTCATTGCCAGCCTTAAACAACTGGAAACCGATTGGAAGGACATCAGCATGCTGGCACGTACACACGGTCAGCCGGCATCACCAACACGCCTGGGCAAAGAGATACACGTCTTTGTGGAGCGTTTAGAAGCGCAGTTGGAGCAGGTGAAGCAAATTCCCCACTCGGCAAAATTTGGCGGAGCTACCGGGAACTTTAATGCCCATCATGTGGCTTACCCCGATGTCGACTGGACAGCCTTTGGAAACCATTTTGTAGATGACATCCTTGGCCTGAGCCGTTCGCAAACAACCACTCAGGTGGAGCATTACGACAATTTTGCCGCCCTTTTTCACGGTCTGAGTCGTATAAATACCATTCTTACCGATTTTGCACGGGATGTGTGGAGTTACATAAGCATGGAATATTTCAAGCAAAGTATTAAAAAGGGCGAGGTAGGCTCATCGGCCATGCCACATAAGGTAAATCCCATCGATTTTGAAAATGCCGAAGGCAACCTGGGAATGGCCAATGCCTTGTATGGGCACTTGGCGCAAAAGCTCCCCATTTCCCGCTTGCAGCGCGATCTTACCGACTCCACTGTATTCCGTAACATTGGCGTACCCTTGGGCCATTCGGTTATCGCCCTACAATCCTTGAAGAAAGGCGTGTCAAAACTTATTGTGAATGAGAAAGCCATAGCGGCCGATTTGGAACGCAACTGGAGCGTAGCTGCCGAGGCCATTCAAACCATTCTGCGTCGTGAGGGGTATCCAAAACCCTACGAGGCCTTGAAAGAGCTTACACGTACCAACGATGTGGTGGACGAGAAGGCCATTCATGCCTTTATCGAACAGCTGGATCTTCCCGAAACGGTAAAAAACGAGCTGCGCGCCATAACTCCGTGGAACTATACAGGTATCTGATATTTCCACTTAAAAACTGATGGGAAGCTGTTAAAAAGCGTTGCGATTTGTTTGCAGACGGCAGGCAGGAGAAGCATACTCCTGCCTGTCATACATTTTTACTCAAAGGAAAAGATCGCACTTGATGGAGGAGGAGCTTTTTAGGCAGCCCCTTTTTTCATAACTTGTCCGGAGATACCCATACCATGAAAACCCATTTTTGGCTTTTACACTACCTGCGTCCTTACAAAAAGGCGTTTTTCCTTAGCGGGCTGGCGAATTTTCTTTCGGCCTTGTTTGGCGTGCTGTCTATCTCAATGGTGGTGCCTTTTCTGGGTATTTTGTTTTTAGGTAACGGTAAGATCTTCAACCATCCCGGGTCCTTTAGCTTTTCATTTGAGTATGTTGCCAACTGGCTAAAATACCAGTTTAGCCTTTTTACTCAGGAGCACTCTCCCTTGCGTGCCATCTTGTTTCTTACCCTTGCGGTGGTTGTGGCCACCCTTTTTCGCAGTCTGTTTGCCTACTTCTCCCGCCGATGGCAGATTCGGTATCGCATACATATTACCAAAAAATTGCGGAATAAAATGCTTGACGGTATTTTGCAGCGCGATTATGTGGATTTTAAACAACAGCGACGTGGTGATTTGGTTTCACGTTTTTCCTCGGATCTGAACCAATTTGAGTTTTCGGTCCTTTCTTCTGTCGAAACATTCTTTCGGGCACCTGTTATGCTCTTGGTGTATCTCTTTGCTCTTTTTACCCTGCATTTTTATTTCTCGCTGCTTGTGTTGGTGCTTATGGTTATGGGAGCAATATTGTTGGTATGGAGCGGGCGCCGGTTGAAGCAGGCTTCTTTATCCGGGCAGCGACGTATTGGGAGCCTTCTGAGCAGCCTGACGGAAACCCTGGAGGGCATCAAAATTGTAAAGGCTTTTGGAATCGAGCGGCAACGAAAACAGCAGTTTCGCCACGATAACGATCAATACAGCGCTACACTCCAGCACGTGTTGCTGCGCCGGGCATTGGCCGGCCCTGTTACCGATGGCATAAGTGTGTTGGGGATGGCACTCATTATTGGGTTGGGCAGCTACCTGGTTGTGGATGAACAACTCTCGGCCGAAGCTTTTATTGCCTATTTGGCGTTGCTTACACAAGTGGTGGGGCCTCTTAAAAGCCTGGTGAATGCCTATTATGGTTTGCAACGTGGCAGCGCCCTGCACGAACGCCTGCAGGAAATGATGAATCCCGGCGCACATATTGTGAACGTGCCGCATGCCCCAATCGTTAAAAACCTACAGCAGGGTATCCGGTTCCGGAAGGTGAGCTTCCGCTACCAAAATCAAGAGGTGCTTACCGATATTTCGTTACAAATTCCGCGCGGCGCCACGGTTGCTTTTGTAGGCCCCTCGGGGGGAGGAAAGTCCACCCTGGTCGATCTTATTCCCCGTTATCTGGAAGCTTCATCCGGAAAGATCCTTTGGGACGATACCGACATTCGGCAGCTGGATGTGGTAACTCTGCGCCGGCAGGTGGGCTATGTGAATCAGGAACCCATCTTATTTCACGATACCATCTATAACAACTTGCTGTGCGGTGCCGGGTGCAATGAGGACGCAGTAATTCAGGCAGCAAAAATGGCCTATGCCCACGACTTTATCCAGGCATTGCCACACGGCTACCAAACCTGGCTTAGCGACAGAGGCGAGTCCTTGAGCCTGGGCGAGCGCCAGCGACTTTCCATTGCTCGTGCATTAATTAAGAACCCGCCGGTGCTTATTCTCGATGAGCCTACCAGCTCGCTCGATTCAGCAGCCGAAAAACTGGTAAACAAAGCATTGAAAGTACTTATGGAAAACAGGACCACCATCGTTATCGCTCATAAGCTTTCTACCATCACACATGCCGACATTATTTATGTAATGGATAAGGGAACGATTCTGGAAAGTGGTACGCACAATTCCCTGATGGATCAAAAGGGTGTTTATTTTGAGTTGACTACTAATTAAACGTTTTTGGCTTTGGGTGTTTTGGGGATCTTCCCAATTTAAGATAGGAATATAAGCGCTTTGCGAAATTCAACTATCTTTGTTTTTATGAAACTTGAAACTGACCGATTGCTGCTACGGCCGGTGGAGCCAGCCGATGCACCCAAACTATTTGCCTATCGTTCCGATGCCGAAACCAACCAATACCAAGGCTGGATACCCAAAACCATGGAGGAGGTGGTGCGCTTTATTGCCAATATTGCCGAACAGCCCAATGAGCCGGAGAGTTGGTTTCAATTGGCTCTTATTAACAAGAGCAGTGAGGAGTTGGTGGGTGACCTGGGACTCCATTTTTTCGACTCTGAGCACAGGCAGGTAGAAGTGGGATGCACCTTAAGTAAACAGCATCACCGAAAAGGGTATGCACGCGAAGCTTTGGCTGCTGTGCTCACACACCTTTTTACCACATGGGACAAACACCGGGT
>JAWOEH010000093.1:0-3969 GCA_046482855.1 Bacteroidales bacterium
GATCTGTTCAGCAAGCCTGCGGCAGAGTTGGCCGTCCCTGTAATGATTGGTATGTTCCATGTCCTGCCTATGGCATCCCTGCTGCGGCCGCAACTGACCAACTCGTCTCCATGGGTGAATAGTATATCTTGAAGTTAATAGGAGCAAGCTGACTGTTTTTAAAGGGTTTAACTCATTACTATGAGCAAAAATCCGCATTAATAAAACGCCGTAAAGAAAATGCAAGAACGAGCGTTAAGAATCCATTTCTGTTCGAAGAACGCGCCATTCTCTGTTATCGTATAAAATGATAAGAAGCGTTCAAGTTAAATGGATTTAGTGAGTTCGCAGCATTTTTAGGTGTTTTATTATAGCGGCGGTCTCGCCTTAGGCGAGACTGTAGACAAAAGAACAAGGAAAGAGCAGATTGTAAAAAATAAGTTGTTGTGTAAATGGATAATTATTGGCATAATCCCGATATTCCCAGCTTTTTTTTATGCTAAAGTTTGCTTAGGGTGGCAGCAAAATAGATCGGCTGCCGCATATGCCCTCATGTATGGCATGCAACTTACTACCACCACCAACTCTTAGTGGCAATTTCCCCACTTCCCATTTGCAGCCCCTGGGAATTCTGTTATCTTTACAATGGCAAGTTGAGCGGAGCGAAATCCCGGCATGTCGGGAGCGCTCCAACAGGACCAAATTGCCGGACGTTCTTTGGGGTGGTACGATTACGGGGCACGGTTTTATGACCCGGCTTTAGGTAGGTTTTTTGCTGCTGATCCGCTGGCTGAGAAGACTTTTGGCTGGAGTCCTTATCGTTATGGTTTTTGCAATCCATTTCGATTCACCGATCCCGACGGCAGGTCTGAAATATCTACTATTGGTGGATCAGGTTTAGTAAATGATGATGACGATGACGATGATGATGTGAAATTTGTACGGATCTATGGGCTCAAAGGAAATCGTGAGTTCACTTTTGCCGCAAATGGCTCATCTGATGAAGGTGATGAAGGTGATGAAGGTGATGAGGGAGATGATGGAGATGAAGGTGATGATGGAAACACTACGTCCTCCGCGGAAGATCTTAAAACCTTGCATATAGAGCCAAATGAGCCTGGTTATATAGGTGGAACTGTTTTTGTCCCTGGTGTAGGGAATTTAGGTCTAGGTTTAAGAGTGTTGCGTGGTGCCACTCTTTCTGCTTGTGTTTTAGCTTTATGGGATAAAATAGGGGGGTTAAACTTTGAGAATTGGACGGATTTATCAGGAATAAAGGATACAAATCATGGAAACTGGGACGAATTTACTACTAGCAAGGGAACGCCTGAGCCATGGCCAATTGATCCCCAAAATAACTATAATAACAAAGGAGGAAAGGCTATACTTTTTGAGTACTATTTAATGGAACTTATTAATAACTGGAGAGATACTACTTCTCCAGATACTTTAGTTTCGCCTACGTATAATGGTGAAGAATTATCACCTTATGATCCAAGTAAATATGAGAAAAATTAAATTGTATAATAATCTAAGTTTATATTCTATTTTATTGGCTGTCATACTTCAGACAATTAGAAAAATGCTAAAAGGGAATTTATCAACTGAGGGACATTTGGTTTTTTTATATGTTTCAATCTTTTTAGGATTATTATTTCTTTTGTTTTCTTTATTAAGTTATCTTGAGAAAAGGAAAATTGAAAGAAAAAGCACTAATTATGATGATTTCTAAGATTATTTATCTGCTAAGTAAATATTCATACAGAATTGTGATGATAGTTTTTGGGGTATACATGTTTGTATACTATATAATATTGGATTTAATATTCATAGATACAATTCCTGTATATTATTCTTATATTTTCTGGTATTTGTTTGGCCTATTTTCTGGTTTTTTTCTAGTAAAGGAGATTCAGAGGAAATATGTAAGATGATTTTGATTAGCTAAGTAAAAAAAGAAATGTACAAGAAGGGTCTAAAAATATAATTGTACACCTTCTCCGCCCTTCCCCAAACAAAGAAGCCCGGAACTTTCCGGGCTTATGGAACTGGTGGAACTCTCATCCACATGCTAAAGCACCTGGCGTAGCAGTTCGTTGTTCCATAAAGATACAGCATTTTTCGGAAGGACAAGGGCTTGCTTGCCATTGTTTGAGTTGACGTAGATCTTTTGTAAATTGTACCCATCTTCCATAATAACAGGAATCGATGACGGTTAAGCAACGAAATTTTCTTCAACTGCTGTTGCAGTTTGTGCTCCTGGGCGGGTTGTTTGGGTTGGCTATTGTCTCTACCATCACCAAATCGTTGGAGCTGCAACCCATTATACAGGGTGTGCTTATGGGCTTTGTCATCAGTTTGCTGAGTGTTGCCGGAAATGTGTTGCTGCAGCGGCGCTTTCGGAAGCTTCCTTTTCGGGTGTTTCTGCTGCTCAAGATTGTTTACATCGGTGGCCTGGGCGTATTTGTCGTCCTATTCGGAACATCTGTGTTTCCCGGTATATCGGTGGAGGTGAGTCGTCCGTTTCTGGTGTTTATGGCCATTCTCTTTTCGCTCTCAATATCGGTACTCTTTTCCCTGGTTATGGGATTGCAGCGCATGTTGGGCAAGGGCGTGCTGATCTCCTTCTTTACCGGCAGGTATCACAAACCCGTAGAGGAGCAACGTATTTTCATGTTTCTGGATATGGTAAGCTCCACAACCGTGGCCGAGCAAATCGGGCACATCCATTTTTATAAGTTTCTGAATGAAGTATTCTTCGACATTACACCCGATATTCTAGCGGCCCATGGCGAGATTTACAAATATGTGGGCGACGAGGTCATCATCAGTTGGCCATTGAAGGTGGGCATGCGGAACAACCAGTGCGTGGCGCTTTATTTTTCCGTAAAGCGTACGTTAGCCGCTCACTTGGGGGAATACGAAAGGAAGTATGGCGTAAAACCCTATTTCCGTGCAGGCATGCATGTGGGACAAGTAATTGTAGGGGAAATCGGGGATTATAAACGGGAAATAGGCTTTTTGGGCGATACGGTAAATACAACGGCTCGCATACAGGAGATGTGTAAAGTAAAACAACAAGATCTGCTCATATCTGAAAGCCTTTATACACAACTGGAACATCCTGAGCGCTATCAGGCCCATAACTTTGGGCTTATACAGCTCAGGGGTCGTAAGGAGCAGATAAATATCGTAAGCATTCAGCCAAAGGCTTCAACGCCAAAGGGCAAGGCCGGCTTTGTACGCCATTAGTCTGGTTCCTGTACTCCTTTGTAGACAAAAGGCAGTTTCAGTAACTCTTCATACTCTTCGCCGGCTTCCAGCATATCCTCATCCAAAAGGTCGTAATGCCAATGGATGGTAATTTTGTTGCCTTTCAGGTGGATGCGCTCGAGTACCTTCAGTACCTCCATCAGGGCTACCGAGGTTGAGGAGTTGTAGTAATCCATATGAATGGTTACCTCCGTTTCGGCATTGGGCGCATCGGCATACTGGGTAAGCCAGCTAATGATTGGATCAAAAAAGTCACGGGTCTCTTCCGGAAAGGATTTTCCTTTTATGGAGAAGATCGACTTTTCGGCGTCGAAGTGAATCTCCGGCGTTTCTGTTGTAGCTTCACGATAGATAGGTTCCGGCATATCAGTGTAAGTATTTGGCTAAAATAGTTAAGAAATCATTTAATCGTATTGGCTTCAGAATATAGTCGTCGCAACCGGCGGCTTTGCTTTTGCTTTCTGCTTCATCGATATTCAACGCCGTTTGGGCAATTACGGGAATGTTTCGGTTGGCCTTAATCTGGCGGGTGGCTTCAAACCCATCGATATGGGGCATGGTAATGTCCATCAATACCAAATCGATGAAGCGGTTTTCTTCGCACAGGGCAATGGCTTCCTTGCCATCGTGTGCGCGCATCACGTTTATACCTGTAGGCTTGAGTGCTTCCATCAGGAATACAAAGTTCATATCCGTATCTTCGGCAATCAGCACGGT
>JAWOEH010000106.1:0-2907 GCA_046482855.1 Bacteroidales bacterium
GCATCTGAAAATTCCATTACTTTTGTGGCTTCTTTTTTGGCAACTGTAAAATGTAAAATGAAATGAGTTTCGTAACAAAAGAAAAGCTGTTTAGCAGAGAGTGGTTTCAGGCCTATGCCTTTTTGCTGGCCGGAAGTTTTATCTTGTCAGTGGGGATTATCCTGTTGGTAAATCCTTATAAACTGGCACCCGGTGGAACCTATGGTATTGCAATTGTTTTGCACAACCTGTTTGGTTGGAAGGTTAGTATTTCCGCCTTGTTTATGGATATACCCCTGTTGTTGATAGGTACGTTGGTATTAGGACCGCGGTTTGGCGTGAAAACGGTAGTTAGTACCCTCGCCATTGCCTTTTTTACCTACATGTTGGAAAATCATTGGTGGGGATATGCACCTCTGATTGAAGGCGATCCGTTGTTGTCAACCATCTTTGGAGGGGTGGTATATGGTATTGCCATTGGCCTTATCTTTAAGTCCAGAGCCACTAGCGGAGGTTCTGATATTATTGCCATGATTGGCCATAAGTACATGCCCCGAATCACACTTGGCCAGTTGGTTATTATTGTGGATTCTGTGATTGTGTTGCTTACCGTTGTGGCCTTTAAAGATTGGAAACTGGCTTTCTACTCCTGGATTCTTATCTATATCGAGGGTAAAGTTATCGACATTATTGTAAGCGGTATGAGTGTGAATAAAACAGTGATGATTATTTCCAATAACTACCAGGTGATTTCCGAGAAAATCCGTAACGACATTATGCGCGGGGCAACAATTTTTACCGGCGAAGGTGCTTACGATGGTAGCGAACGCAAAATGATCTATTCGGTCATGAGCCGCCGTGAAGTGGAAATTCTTCGTTCTTTTGTGAAAGAGGTCGATGAGGAGGCCTTTATAAATATCTCCGACGCACATGAAATTTTGGGTCGCGGATTTAAACCCATAAATGAGCAAAAGTAGATTCTTATAATAACTAAGAAGAAAAGGGGTGATTAGTTCATCCCTTTTTTTATTTTTGAAACAAAAATAGCATGTTTCCAGCCGCCTTTGTACAACGGATTATACAACAGTTTCCCAAATATCATCAGGAGTTGCTTGAGGCCTTCAGCCAGGAGGTTCCGGTAAGTATCCGCTACAATCCTGCAAAAGCCGCGGGAGTGAAAGCCCCTCATAGCCCTGTTCCGTGGCATCAGCAAGGCGTTTACCTCCATGAGCGACCTGCTTTTACATTCGATCCGCTGTTTCATGCCGGGGCTTATTATGTGCAGGAGGCCAGCAGCATGCTGTTGAAAGAAGCTTTTCAGGCTGTGTTAAAAGGGCTTCGGAAAGATCCCGTTGTGTTGGATCTGTGTGGTGCTCCGGGCGGCAAAACCACACTTTTGGCTTCGGCTATGCAAAATAGCGGGCTGCTGGTGGCCAATGAGGTGATAAAAAATCGCGCTCAAATATTGCGCGAAAATGTAATAAAATGGGGAGCTCATAATGTTGTGGTTACCCAAAATGATGCCCGCCATTTTGCTGCTCTGCCGCATCATTTTGATGTGGCTGTGGTAGATGCTCCCTGCTCCGGTGAGGGACTCTTTCGGAAAGATCCGCAAGCCCGCGAGGAGTGGAGTGAAGACAATGCTGCCCTCTGTGCACAACGGCAGCAGCGTATTTTGGCCGATGTGTGGCCGGCACTGAAACCGGGAGGCTTTCTGATCTACTCTACCTGCACCTTCAACCCAGCTGAGAATGAGGAGAACCTGGCCTGGTTGCAAGCTAACGGGATGGGTCAAACCTTTCAGTGGCAACTCCCTGAGGACTGGCCATTTGAAAAGATTGCCCTTGAGCAGATGGAGGGGTATGCTGCCTATCCGCATAAGGTTAAAGGCGAGGGGTTCTTCATTGCTATCATTCAAAAAACCGCCGATCTTCCCAAAAATAATGACGGAAAGCAACGCCGACCAAAAGATCTTCCCAAAAAAACCGACAAGAAACTGGCTGCACAAATGCTTTATGCAGCGGCAATTGCCAAGGAGAGTTATAGCATTGGCGAACATATTGTATGGCTGCCAGTGGCCATGGAGCTGTGGGCTCCTGTATTTCAGCACATGCACACGATACATGCCGGCGTGCCGCTGGGACAATTTAAGGGGAAGCAGTGGATTCCCGCGCATGCCAGTGCTTTGGCAGGTGTGGTGCCCGAGGAGGTGCCTGTGGTTTCGCTGACCGATGAACAGGCGCTCACTTACCTACGTGGTCAAGCCTTCCGGTTGGACGAAGCTCCCCGGGGATGGCTGGTGGTAACCTACAGAGGCTTAGCCCTGGGCTACGTTAAAAACCTGGGCAATCGGTGCAACAATTACTACCCCAAAAGTTGGGTAATTCGGTCGCAAAAAACTGTTGAGATTCCCGAGGTTGTGGAGGTATCTGAATTATTTGTGGGATAAATGCAAACATATCAGCAGTCTTTCTGACTAATTGAATGATATTTTTGTCATTTGACTATCATATCTATCCTTCGTAATTTGCAGAGAAAAACATGAAAACGCACCGGATTTTTCAATGGGTTATCTTAATCGTTGTCATTATGTTGCTCACAGGCTGTGCTGAGCGCGAACTTGTTGAACCCTGCCTGCAAGGACATACTTACGGCTTTTGGGGTGGTTTGCTCCATGGGTTTATTGCTCCTTTCGACCTGATTGCCATGCTGTTTTATGATGATGTGGTGGTGTATGCCGACAATACCAACGGCGCCTGGTATGCCTTTGGATTTCTCCTTGGCTCTGGAGGTTGGGGTATTTTTGGCGGCAAAACCCTCGGTGGAAAGCGTAGACAATAGAATAACTTCTTTTCCTATAGGTTGGGTTGGGGGTTTTCCAGAAAATTATTATAATTGGCAGCTATAGGAAGTTTGTTAGTTATAATT
>JAWOEH010000220.1:0-18083 GCA_046482855.1 Bacteroidales bacterium
CCCAGGTGCAGAACCTGGAAGTGTTTGCTCGCTTATGCTGGCGGGTTAATCGATTGCAGGATCAGCTTGAGGCTATTGGGGTAAAAGCAAAACATATTAATGTGGGTGGAGGTTTGGGAGTTGATTATAGTGCTCCCACTGAACGATTGCCCGATTTTAAAGGCTACTTTACTACACTAAAAACTCATCTAAAACGACGGCATAACCAGCAAATACATGTGGAATTGGGACGATCGTTAGTGGCTGCGTGTGGTAGTCTGATAACTCGTGTGTTGTATGTGAAGCCAGGGCCGGAACGCACATATGTTATCGTAGATGCGGGTATGAGTGAGCTTTTACGTCCGGCTCTTTATGGGAGTGTACATCCGGTTGAAAACCTTACCTCCGAAGGAGTTGGCAAAAGATACTGGGTTGCAGGCCCCGTTTGTGAATCGGCCGATGTTTTGGCCAAAGAAGTTGTACTGCCCGAAGTACGGCGTGGCGATATCTTTGCTATTCGGTGGGCCGGAGCTTACGGTGAGGTAATGGCATCGCGCTATAACCTCAGGCCACCCTTGTATTCCCTTTGTTCGGATGAGGTAGCGGTTGAGAATGTGGCTTTTACAAAAGTATAGATCTTTTAAAAACGAGATGAAATTTGAAAAATGCCAAATGGCGTGGGTAAAAGGTATATTCAAAGAAAAAACAAAAAGAAGGGTGCTGTAGAAGTTTATTATAGATGAAAGACTTTTGAGGATAAAATCCTGCTCGCTGTACTGTGAGCAAGTACCAAACAGCAAAGGGTTTACTGGCTATTATTGCCAACTTCTATCTTTGCCGGGATGGGAGAAAGAAAGGCACCTTTTGGGGTGCCTTTTTGCGTGTAGTATATTTTTCTACCAGTTATCGTAGTGTACGCGCGACTCATCGTACCGATACTCCTCTTCAAGTTTTTCGGCAGGTACTCCCAGGGGAAAGATGGCAAAAGGTGTTACCGTTTCAGGTATGTCAATTACCTGTTTCAACCCATCAATTCGGGGTTTTACGCTCCAAAGAGCAATCCAGACTGTCCCCAGCGCCAAGTCGTGAGCAGCCAGTTGCAGATTTTGTGCAGCACAAGCACAGTCCTGTGGGTAGAAACCTGGAAAGCCTTGCTTGGCTTCATCGCCTAAAATAATTACTGCGGCCTGAGCTTGCTTGAACATCAGGTTTCCTTCATCCACTTTGTCGGCAATGGCGTTAAGTTTCTCGCGATCTTTCACTACCACAAAGTGCCAGGGACGTCCGTCGCCGGCACTTGGCGCATTCATGGCTGCCTCCAGCAGAGTTTTGATTTGTGCATCGGTTACAGGGGTATCTTTGAACTGACGAATGCTTCGTCGAGACATAATAGCCGTTAATGTTTCCATAGTGCTTCTATTTGCAATTTTACTTACAAAACTAAGGTTTATTTCAAAGCCCGCAAAGAGCCCTTTTGATTTTTATCTGATAGCTGAAAATATTTAGGATTGAGGTAGCGTGTTCATGTCATTTCCAGGCAAGGTGATGGTTTGTATATCATAAACAGGTTTTTAAACCGAATGTAAAGAGCTTTGTCATCTTGCAGCATCTGTTTTATTCCAAGTGTTTTAGTGTATCGTAAGATCAACCCTTTATTGGCGTTCGTTATTGGGGTGTAAATAGTGACAAATAGAAGTGGGAAAAGGATTATCAATGGACTGCAGGTAGCAGAAAAGCAAGCCTAAGGAGATGTGCCATTTGATCTTGTGAAAAATGTTTATGTTTGCGCTATGATTCAAATTGCCTTTTCTTCTGCTTATCATCATCCCTTGCCTGAAGGCCACCGGTTCCCAATGGACAAATATACCCTTATTCCCCAGCAGTTGCTGTATGAAGGCACTTTTGAAGAACCTCATTTCTTTGCTCCGCAATCATTTGATAATGGTGCCATAGAGGCTGTGCACGATGCTGAGTATGTGGCAAAGTTGAAGAATGGCACCCTTACTTACAAGGAGATCCGGCGTATAGGGTTTCCTTATAGTCCAGATCTTGTTACACGCGAAGAGCATATATGTGCAGGTACCACCCAAGGCGCCGAAAAAGCACTTGAAAGTGGCATCGCTTTTAATGTGGCAGGTGGTACACATCACGCGTATGCCGATCATGGCGAAGGTTTTTGTATGTATAACGATATAGCTGTAGCCGCGCAATACCTTTTGGATACAGGAGCGATAAAGCAGGCTCTGGTAGTGGATTTGGATGTTCATCAGGGAAATGGTACGGCCAGCATTTTTGCCAGTGATTCGCGGGTGTTTACTTTTAGTATGCATTGCCAAAAGAATTACCCGCTGCGAAAAGAGAAGTCTGATTTGGACATTCCGCTTGATTGGTATACCGAGGATGCCACTTATTTGCAAACCCTTGAAACGTATCTACCGCCAATCATCAATAAGGTGAAGCCTGACATTATCTTTTATCAGAGTGGAGTGGATATTTTGTTCAACGATAAACTCGGGAAGCTTTCGGTGTCGGTTGAAGGGGTAAAGGAACGCGATTACCGGGTTCTAAGTCTGGCGCAAAAGCATGAAATTCCCTTGATTGCCTCAATGGGAGGAGGGTATTCGGAGCGTATGCGGGATATTGTGGAGGCACATTGTAATACTTTTCGGGTTGCTGCTCAACTTTTTTAATAGAAATCTGTGGTTTATTATAAATCTGTTCGCGTTAAATATTGATCTCCGACTGCACTTTTTGCTATTGGTTGATTATTAATACTTTTGCAGTTTTTTATGTGCGCCTTGTTAAGATTGTTCAAAGCCTTTGTTTATAGTGCATTTGAAAGCATCTCTTTTTTACCAACCTTTAACGCAAACATTTTTTTATTCTCCCTTAATCATCAGCCTTCCCGCACCATCAATTTTCCTGCTCTCTAAAAAAGCAAAGAAATTCCCTCATCAGCTAAACAAAATACGCCTATTTTTATTTAATCTAAATAATATTACATAGTTTTGCAAACCAAACAAAAGACTTTAAACTCTTATTTTATGGAAGCTGTTGAAACACAATTGAAATACAAAGTGCTAAGTGTACGTAACTTAACTCCCGATACCTATTGCTTGCGCTTTGACAAAAACAACATGGCCTTTAAAGCCGGACAGCACTTGGTTCTGGAAATTGAAGGCGACAGAAATGCCCGGGAATATAGTATCTACTCCGGCGAGCAGGATGCTTACCTGGAGGTATTGATTAAAGAAGTGCAAGAGGGACATCTTTCTAAAAAACTTAAGCGCATTGCCAAAGGTCAGGAAGTGAATATTTATGGACCTTATGGCCATTTTACTCTCGATGGAGTCAGAAAGAAGACCCACAAACATGTTTTTATTGCCAGCGGTACCGGCATTGCACCTTTTTCCAGTTTTGTGCGCTCCAATCCAGGTCTCGATTACCAGTTATTGCATGGTGTGAAAACCAACGATGAGGCTTATGACAAAGATCAATATGAAAGCAATCGATATATTGCATGCACCTCACGCGACAAAAAGGGAGACTACCATGGTCGTGTAACCGATTATCTCATTGAGAATGAATTTGATAAAGATACACTTTTCTATTTCTGTGGCAACTCACAAATGATATTCGATGCCATGGATATTTTGAAAGATAAGGGATTTGATCGCCAACAAATGTTTGCCGAAGTCTATTTTTAATTCGTATTACCTATTTTCAGTTCCTGCGTCAGCCGTCTTTATTATTGGCTGAATGCAGGAACTTTTTTTTGGGAAGTACTATGATCTGAAAACAGGTTCTGCAATCATTTGACAGATGAATTCAACGGCTAATTCTTTGTAAATCAAATGACGGGATCTTCAAGAAAAGAAAAGATTTCAAAGAACCGACTCAAAGGAGACTCTCTTAGCAATGTTAAGCTGAATAGTGTTCCTTTTGAGTCGATTCGCTTACTAGAAAAAACGTATTACTCATCACGCAGGCTGTATACCGGAGGAAGTTGTGTTACCCGGGTTGTTTTTGCAATGATAGATGCAAATGCAATGATTAATGTAAGTGCCAATGCACCTGCGAAATACCACCATGTTATATCCGCGTGATAGGCAAAATCCTGAAACCAGGTCAGCAATAACCAATAAGCAATAGGCAGACCAAGAATACTTGCCATGAGAACAAATTTTAAGTAATGTACAATGAGTAAGCCATTTAGCTGGTTTCCTGAAGCCCCCAAAACTTTGCGAATACCAATCTCTTTTGTACGTTGCTCCAGTTGATAGGAGGTAAGTGAAAACAATCCCAGTGCCGAGAGGGCAATTGCCAATAAAGCCCCCACTGATATGAGTTTGGCTGACTGAGTCTCTTTTCGGTAGTGATGTTGGTTAATATCACTCATAAATTGATGATTAGGAATATAAGAAGGATCAATGCTTTTAAGTACGGACGTAATATGATTAAGTACCTCCTTCTCCTGATCTTCTTTAAATCGGACGGATAAAACATAAAACCCATCCATGTATCTGCTTAAAGCCAGGGGGCCTATTTCATGATGCAGGTTCAAGGCATGAAAATTCTTAACAATACCAATTACTCTGCCTTCAAAACGCCATAACATGACTTTTTCACCCAATACATCGCCACCAATCATTTTTGCTGCGGCCTCGTTTAAAATGAAACTGCTGCTATCTGTGGATCGTTCCTCTGAAAAGTCACGTCCGGCAAGTAGTTCTAATCCATAGGTTTTAACGAAACCCGGTTGAATTTTATATTCCATACAGGCCCGGTTCGCTTTCTCGGGCTCTTCGAATCGGCGTAATGTTTGACCGGACCCCCTGGCCCCTGGCCGGTGCATGCTACCAGTAGCTTCAATGATAGCAGGATGTCGCTTACACTCTTGACGCACGGTTTGATAATGTTGTTGGATTTCGTTAGTAAATCCTGAGAATACAACCACTTGTTCAGTCTGATATCCCGGAGAGGTAGTAAGCAAGAATTGAAGCTGTGCCCGGAATCCCAAAAGAGTTGCCACTAAAGCTAACGTAAGCACAAACTGAGTAACCAACATGGCATTGCGAAAGCCAAATTTGCGTGCTTGCCTTGTTACCTGTGGGCGCAAAATATTCTGTGTCCTCATGCGGGAAATGTAAAAGGCCGGGTAGGCTCCTGAAGCGATACCCAATACCAGGGCTCCTACTATAAAAATTAGTATCCATGGAAGATCTGCAGGATAGGTTAGCGCCAACGTACTGCCCATTAAGGATGAAAAGGGTGTGATGAAACTCTCTACCCAAAACATGGCCAATATAAACGCCAACAGACTTGTGAAAAGCGATTCTGTCAGGAATTGCTTTTTTATATCCTGGCGCATCGCCCCTGTTGCTTTTCGTATGGCTATTTCGCGTTTCCTTTGTTCTGCAGTAGCCAACGACATATTTATGTAATTAAACAACGCGATAATAAGCAGAAACAAAGCAATGCATCCAAAAATGTAGAGATAATTTGGATTGCCAAGATCTTCGATATAACCAGGGAAGTCTGTCTTTAAGTGGATGTCTGTTAGTGCTTGCAAACCGATGTCGTAGGTTATACCGTAAGGTTTATAGGCCTCGTTTACAGTGGCGGCAGCTACCGTCTTTATTTTCTTTGCTATTGTTGCTGTTAATGGTCCTTGCAGCTTAAAGTAAGTATGAAAGTCGCTACCCATCATCTCTAAATATTGCTGCGAAAAGCTGTTTATCGATAGCAACATGTCAAATTTTAGGTGCGATTGTGCCGGAGGATCTTCCATAACACCAATCACCTCATATGATTTTTCGTCAATTTTTACCTCTTCGCCCAATGGTGATGTTTGACCAAAAATAGACTCAGCCACAGAGTTTGTTAATACAACCTTGTTGGGCTGTGATAAATACCGTCTGGGTGTCCCTTGTACAATTTTATAGGAGAATACATTAAAAAAGGCGCTGTCGACATAATGATATTTATACTGCCCATAGTGCGACTCTTTTGTAAACACGTAATCGCGGTATTGTCGAAAGATTCGGGTAACAGAACTTACTTCAGGAACTTGATCATTTAGCTCTACGGCTACATCATACAGGGTAGAGGCGAATTCTGAATAGTTCCCATCATTTTCACGCTGGGAAATTGTTCGGTAGATTTGCTCGGAATCATCAAAAAAACGGTCATATTGCGTTTCATGTTTAATGTAAAGGGAAATGAGCATGGCTACAGCCAATCCCATGGAAAGACCTAATATATTAACCAAATGCGCTCCGGCGCGTCGTTTAACGTTTCTAATGGCGAGTTTCAGGTAGTTCGATAGTTTCATAATACACGTTTTTTTAATAGGAGCGAATTACATGCCGTTGTTTTAACGTGTTTATATTTAATGCTTTAAGCTTTGTTTTGTAGGTGGTGTGTGCTCGCAAATAAACACCTGTTGTTCGTAAATGTACAGTTTTTCGTAAAGATCCGCAACAGAGCACAAAGTGCTCGGTTTTGATGCACTTTTTGTGCCTTTGACGGAAACCTAGTAACTTTAGCCTTAAATCCTATTATTAACTACGATTCATGGAACGTAGAAACGAAAAAGTGCTTATTGTAGATGATGATCAGGCTATTCTGACAACTGTACAACTATTTTTGGAAGAGCATTTTGAACAGGTGCATATTGAATCCAATCCTAATTATCTCCCTGAAATAGTAACACGTCGAGAGTATAGTGTAGTTGTGCTTGACATGAACTTTCGCCGGGGTCGCATGGATGGCGGCGAAGGAATGCTTTGGCTAAAACGATTACAAGAAATGGCCCCTAAAACCGCAGTGGTTATTATGACTGCCTATGGCGACGTAGAACTTGCCGTAGAAGCGATGAAGCAAGGGGCGTTTGATTTTGTCGTTAAGCCCTGGAAAAACGTGCGTCTTCTTACCGCTGTTATGGCTGCTGCCAACTATGCCAGAGAGCAAAGAAAACCAGCAACTCCCAACTGCAGGAAATCTGCTTTGAATACACTTGGTGTTCCCGAACTATTGGGCAATTCTTTAGCCATGCAGCATATTCGTGCTATGCTTTCGAAGGTTGCCGCTACCGAAGCCTCGGTAGTTGTTACAGGAGAAAATGGCACCGGAAAAGGGATGGTCGCACGGCAACTTCATACTCAGTCGGCACGGTGTCAGGGGCCTTTTGTGTCGGTGGATATGGGCACCCTGACGGATACACTCATCGAAAGCGAACTGTTTGGTTATAAGGCAGGTGCATTTACCGATGCCAAAAAGGATAAAACCGGTCGTATGGAACTGGCAAACGGGGGGACTCTATTCCTGGATGAAATTGCCAACCTTTCATGGGATAAGCAGGCTTTGTTACTAAAGGCTATTGAAGAGCGCCAAATAACACCTCTGGGAGCAGAAAGCTCTGTGAAGTTGGATGTTCGACTAATTACAGCTACTCATCAACCATTGGAACAGCTAGTAGCGGCTGGAGCTTTCCGCCAGGATCTTTACTATCGGATCAATACCTTTATCATTGAAGTGCCTCCTTTACGCGATCGTTTAGACGATTTAGAGGTTTTGGTGCCTTTCTTTTATGAGCAAATTTGCCGCCAGCACAATAAACATTGTCGCTTAAAGGAGATTCCCTTCATGGCCGCCCTCAAGCAGCATAATTGGCCAGGAAATGTCCGTGAGTTACGCAATGTGTTGGAGCGAACGATTGTACTGTCAGATGAAAACGAAGAAATTGTCCGACCTCAACTTGCTGTTTATCAAATAGATTATTCTTTGCGACCCCGGAATTTTGATTTGCACGAAAATGAAAAGTTTCTTGTTAAAAATGCGCTGGAGGCGTGTGATGGGAATATTAGTAAAGCGGCACGCATGCTTGGAATAGATAGAAATGCCCTTTATCGAAGAATGAAAAAATATGATATCAATTAGATATAGCCTGGGGATTACCGCACGTGTACTACTGCTTGTAGGCTCTGTTTTTTTGGTGGCTTCACTGCCGTTGGAGTGGAGCCGGGCATTTACCTGGGTGCTGGTTGTGTTGCTTGTTCTCATCCAAATTTGGTCACTTATTAACTTTCTGAATCGTTCGCACGAAAGGTGGATTGATTTTCTTGAGCATCTTGAAAATGCGGATGCAACCATTCGTCCCTCGGGAAAGGAGCACCCTAAAGATGTACTGAAACACCTAGAAAAAGTAACCGATATATTTCTGCAGACCCGTTTACGGGAACAGGAGCAATATTATTTGTTGCGCCACATCATGGATAAAACATCCACGGGATTTCTGCTGGTCGATACGCAATTGAGGTTGCAGTTGGCGAACGATTCCGCTTATAAGTGGTTAGATCTGCAATTGGGACAAAAAGTTGATCAACTCTCTTTTTCGTGGGAAGATCTTTCCCAATTGGCCCAAGATGACCAGGAGGGAGCTCTTGAAATTGTAAGAGCAGGTAAGAAGTTTTGGCTGACTATTCATGCCTCAAAAGTACGACAGGGGAATAGCTGGTACTGTTTGCTAACATTAACCGATGTGTATGCGCATATGAGGCGGAAAGAAATGAATGCCTGGCAGTCCTTAACGCGCACGCTTAATCATGAAATAATGAACTCTGTTACACCCATCAGCTCTCTGGCTGAAACCGCTTTGGCGCAACTTCCGGGTATTGCTCAAAACAAAGATACGGCGCTGATTCGGTTAAAACGGGCGCTGGAAACAATACATAATCGGAGCCAAGGCCTTTATGATTTTGTTCAGGAGTTCCGGAAACTTACAAAGGCACCCCGTTTAGAGCTAAAAATGCAACAGGTTGCCATTCCGCTGGAAGAAGCAATGGAGTTACTTAAGCCCAGAATGGATCAGGCAGGTATTGAGCTTCAGAAGCACTTTCCATCTGATCTTTCCGAAGTGCCCTTGGATGGGAGGTGGGTGGTTCAGGTATTTCTTAATTTGTTAGGGAATGCCATTGATGCGTTACATCAGAGCAGTGAGAAAGTAATTTCTATCCATGTGAAGGAAAATGCGGAATCTATTTGGGTACGTATCCACGATACCGGCCCGGGTATTCCCAAAGAGCAGAGCGAGCAGCTTTTTGAGCCTTTCTTTAGCACCAAGGAGCATGGTACAGGTATTGGCCTTACCTTTTCGCAAAAGCTCATGCAACTCCATGGGGGCCAACTCTACATCGATCCTGATACAGCCATTGGAGCTGCTTTTGTTGTGCTTTTCCAAAAGACCGCAACAGGGAAAAAAGTTTCTGATGCATCTGACTAGTTGAATAGTAATCTTTTAAACACACAATAAAACAACACAAACATGAAAATGTCTACACACTTCAGCCATCTCGTACTCGGTTTTTTATCGATTGCTTTAGTAACCGGATGCACGGGCGGAGAACAAGGAAATTCTCTTCTACCTGACACTTCTGGTCCCGGGCCCTTGGGACAAACCTATCCTGGAGAGAAGGCTGAACTATTTGCCTCTGGTATTGCCTCAACAGGCCTGTCCTCCAGAGATGTGACGATCACCCCCGAGGGGAATGAGGTCTGTTTTGCTCTTTCATCGCACGACTTTTCCTATGCGTCTCTTTTCATCAGCAAAAAAACCGAGGCAGGATGGACACAGCCGACAATTTTGCCCTTTGCTACCAACAGCAAGTACATCTTTTATGAACCTGCTTTTTCTCCTGATGGTAAGCGTATTTATTTCTTGTCTAATCGCCCGGCCGATGGCGAAGGAGCGCCTGTGAGTGAAGATATTTGGTACAGTGAACGTACAGAAAATGGATGGGGCAAGCCCGTAAACGCCGGCGCAGGGGTTAATACAGCAAGCAACGAGTTTTTCGCCTCCTTAACGAACGATGGAACGCTCTATTTTACCCGTGCTGATACAAGCGACGGACGAGAGTATATTTACCGGGCTAAACGCCAGGCAGACACATTTGCAAACGCCAAGCGATTACCCCGGCAGGTGAATTGTGGCACAACCCAGTTCAATGCTTTTGTAGCCCCCGATGAGAGTTATGTAATAGTACCTGCCTTCGGTCGCGATGATAGCTTTGGAGGGGCTGATTATTACATCTCTTTCCGCAATGAGGCTGATGAGTGGAGTGAACCCCAAAACATGGGATCAAGAGTAAATAGTGCTGCCCAAGCGGAGTGGTCGCCCTATGTTTCGCCTGATGGGAATTATTTCTTTTTCATGTCCAATAGAATTCCTGATAAAGCAAGGCAAAAGCGTATGTCCTATGCTTTCTTCGACTCCTTACAAACAAATCCTTATAATGGAACCTCTAATACCTTTTGGATACAGGCTACTTTTATCGACTCATTGAAAGCCAATGCTGTATTCTCCAGAAATTAATTGTTTTATCGGAATCAAATTAGCAACTAATAAATTTTTAATAAACTGATTATTAGTAAAAATATGGTAATGTTTGAATAGTTTAATTTGGTATGTTGATGGCTTTCAAGAATGATTTTCTAAGCTTTGTCTTTCTTGCTAGTATATAAAAACGAAGCGGCTTCAAAAGCCGCTTCGTTAAAAAGTTTGTATATATCGGTTCTTTTATTCCGATACAGGTTCTTCTTTCATGTAGGTATTCAGAAAGTTCAATATTTGTTTATACCCTTTTATCTCATTCTCTTTCTTTCGGAATCCATGACCTTCATCGGGAAATACTACATACTCAACCGGCACATTGTTCTCTTTTAAAGCTTCCACAATTTCGTCGGATTCTACCTGAAGAACGCGGGGATCATTCGCTCCCTGAAGAACCATTACGGGATTTTGTACCCTATGTGCATGAAAGAGTGGTGAAATATCGCGTAATCTTACTGAATCTTCAGTATAAGGGTCGCCTAGTTCAGTATATAATGCTTCTCTGAATGACTCCCAATAAGGGGGGATTGACTTGAGTGTACGTAACCAATTGGTCACGCCAAATATATTTACGCCTACTTTAAACTCTTCAGGTGCAAAGGTCATCGCGGCCATTGTCATATATCCACCATAACTACCCCCGATGATGCCAATCTTTTCAGTATCAATGTAGGATTGTGATTGTAACCATTTTTTGCCCCATATACAGTCTTTTAGGTCTTTGTCGCCATGATTGCGGTCGTCCATGCTGTAGAAGGTTTTCCCGTAGCCACTGCTACCTCGGTTATTTACAGCCAGAACAGCATAGCCGTGATTAACCAGGTATTGAATTAGAGGCGAATAGCCAACGCGTGATTGACCTCCCGGGCCTCCATGTACCCAAACAAGGGCAGGGACTTTGTTATCGGAAGTTGCTGTTTGAGGCTTGTAATAGATAGCAGGGATTTCAACTCCGTCGAACGAAGGGTACCGAACAACTGTTGCCGATACCAGATCTTTGGGGTTGATGGCTTCATTTAAACTGTTTGTAAGCTTTTTGAGGTTTTCAGTTTCAAAATTGTACACATAGATGTTGCTTGGAGCTTTTGATGTTCCTACGGTCAGTCGCATTTGCGTTTCGCTGTCCGAAATGGCCACAGAGGTGATGTTCCCATCCGGAATATCCGGAAAGTCAATCCAATTTTGTGTTGCTGTTTCCATTATTTTCAGACTGTTTCTGCCATCTTCGTTTAGAGCAATTACCCGGTATTTTTCCTTTTCACTCAGGTAACTGTACATTACATCCCAATCGGCCTGGTAAAGAATAGCCTTTTTGCCCGTATTGATATCATAAGAGGCGAGGTAGGCAAATTCCTGATCTGCATTGGTAATATAAAAAAATGTATCGGAGTTTTTAGTAAAGCCGCTACCCTTATAATTGGCCGGTTTATCCGAAATTTCCTCCATTTCTCCCGATTTTCTGTCCAGCAGGAATAGTTTGTTTTCCGTATTTGTAATGCTTTTTGTAAGCGCCAGGTATTGTTCATTATCCGACAAGCCTGCTACATCGAAACCCTTTTCATTTTTATAAAGCATTTCGGACTTGCGGGTATCAAGCGGCATTTTGTACAAATCGAAAAAGCGCGCGTCTCTTTTTGTGGAAAGATAGTACATCGCTTTTTTGTCGTCGCTCCACCCCATAAATTGAGCTTTTTCTTTTTCTCCGGGCGTTAGGTCTCTGACCTCACTCGTGTCATTTAGTAAGTAAATGTGGTTGATTTCATTCCCTCCCTTATCGGCTGTGTAGAGAATTTGATTGGTACCCGGAACATAATCAAGTGCAAATAGT
Organism: Bacteroidales bacterium; assembly: GCA_046482855.1. Taxonomy (GTDB): domain Bacteria; phylum Bacteroidota; class Bacteroidia; order Bacteroidales; family UBA12077; genus CAYVSF01. Next base: position 12,198 of record JAWOEH010000220.1, read on the forward strand.
GACTCCTTTTCTGAAAAGGTTCTCTGAGTCTTCTGTCCATTGTCAATATTGATTTCATAGACATTGAAAATCCCGGATTTATCACTGCTTATGAGCAAATGCGTTTCGTCATCGGAGAAGGCTCCTCCGCTTATGCGGGTATTTTGATAGAATTGCTCAATGGTGTAGGTTTCGGGATTGCGCTTTTCCGTGTTCTTACAAGAAAACAGAAGAAGCGGGACGAAAATAAATAAAAGGCTCTTTTTCATGATTTATTGTTTTTTGTATTGGTGTTGATTAGTAAAAGGTTATTTTAATTACGAGGTTTTTATGCTTTTGTCCAACCACTCAAAATAGTTTCGCACTCCCTCTTTTCCACTTTGCACTAACTCCGGCATGCGTGTTTTTACTTTGCTGAAATCCGTTGCCTGTATGTCCAGTGTATCAATCAGTACTGAACGATTCCAATCGTGTGGTTCCAGGTGTGCCTGATTGGCCATCTCCATCAGGTAGGCTACAAGCGAGGTACTATAACTCCTTATACCCTGTATCTCTTTGGGTGGTTGAGGCATATGTCGGCGTAAATTGTCGATGCCTGCCTTGGTATCCAGCCAAAGACCCAACGTTTCTTTATTTATCGGATCGGAGGCTTGGGTTGTTGTATGGTAGGGGGGCGCATCAAAAAGATCGATTGGGTAGTTGTAGGCCATGCCTCCGTCTACCATAACTGAGCCATTCCATTTTATTGATTTAAAAAACAGGGGAATGCTCATTGACATCCGCACAGCTTTTGCAATGGGAGTATAATTGTTATGTTGATGGGAGAAAATTACCGGTGTTTGTCGGGAAAGATCGGTGGCAACCACAAATAGCTGTTTGTAGTTATTGGGCTGTACCCCGTGCAGCTCATTTAATTCCATAAAGTTGAGTTGACCGGAGCCCGTTTTTTGTTTCATCTTTTCCATTAACCAGCCAGAAAAGGCATCCCCTTTATACCAACCATAGTGTTTGAAAAAACGCCAGATATTTTTAGCTAGCCAACTACTATCCATGAAAGATTCAAAATCCATGTCGTTCACCACAATATCGGTAATTTCTTTCGGTGTATAACCAACGGCCAATAAGGCTGCTGTAATCGCTCCTGCGGAGGTACCCGCTACACGTTTTAATTTGCCCAGACAAGTGCGTTCATGCAACGCCTCCAAGGCACCCGCATAAGCAACTCCTTTTACACCTCCGCCTTTGAAAACAAGGTTCTGGTAGTTGTGGTCCATTGTAATTTTTCTTTACAAGATAATGAAAATACTGTAAAACTGTAGCTTTCTTTTATTTAACCTATGATTGTTCATGTAGTTTATAGTATTTGCATGTCAGAGTTAGTAAAAATGATGAAAAAATGAAGTATCTTTGGTATCCATTGCTTATATTTAGCCTACATGCACCAAAACCATCAAAACATGAGCTGGAGAAATATTGCGCTTCGAACAAAACTGATTTTAGGTTTTTCTATCGTTATCTTGTTTACGCTTATACTCGGTGGCTATGGTCTCTACGAGCTCCATACTATTCGCACTCAGGTAAATACTCTTAGCGATGAATATATCCCCGGGGTAGCGGTTGCCAATGAAGTTGAAAGCTCTTTTCTAGAGGCACTGCCTGTTTTTCAGGAGTATACCTTAAATCGAAAGAGTGATGTGTGGCAGCAGGGGTTAGGAAAGTTGCAGACGATGGATGCGTTAATTGCCCGGGGCGAAACGCTTGCCAAACAGGCAGAGGGATTCAAACAGCTGGGACAAACCATTCAGCAGGCCGATGCTGAGCTTCAGGAGTTTGAACAGCTTTTCCGGCGTGAAGGACAGATTAACCAAGCCTATGAGCAGGATAAGGACGGGAAAGTATGGTCAGTAGGACACTTTCGGGCAAGTATGGATCGTTATCTCGATTACCATCGACGGGTTATTAATTATAAGCACCAGGATGAGGAGTTGGAAATTACCTCTAATGATATACGTAGATTAACTCTTGGCTATCAGGCTTATGCCGAGTTTCTTAATTCTCAGGCATCGGTATGGATTGCTGTTAATAACCGCACGTATGATTTCAATAATGTTTACACTACCATTCTGGAAATAGACAAAGATCTTTACGACTTAAAGCGGATAACACCTAATTATAATTACCGAAGAGTTGTGGATACCTTATTGTGGGCTACAGAAAATTATACAGGGTACTTACATGCCCTTCAGGATACCCGCATGCAACAAAATGCGCTGTCCGACCAACGAGAGAAGGTTTCGCAAACGCTTTTAACGCAATTGAACCAAGTTGTAGAAGAGGGAGGTGACACCCAGTACCAAGTGCTGGGAGGAATGTTAAGCTTTATCGACACTTCCTATACATACTTTATTATTATTTTGGTTGCCTCTGTACTATTGGGGATTTTGTTTACTTATTTGATTTCGATATCTGTTTCTCGTCCTGTACGTGAAGGCCTAAGTTATACACAATCGATTGCTGAGGGCAATCTGGATGCCGAGATGCCTGAGCAGGGAGACGATGAGATAGGTCAACTTGTGAGAGCCCTGCAAAGTATGGTGATGAGGTTGCGTGAAGTCGTGCTGGGGATTAAGGAAGGCACCAGCGACATAACACTTACCAGTGATGTGCTCAATGAAAATGCCTCGCAAATGTCCGAAGGTGCAAGTAAGCAAGCTGCTTCAGCTCAGGAAATTAGCAGTTCGATGGAACAGATGATGGCTAACATTGTTCAAAATAGCGATAGCGCCCAGGAGACCGATAAGATAGCTTCCAGTGCTACCCACAATATGCAGGAGGTTGCAAAGGCTACCCGCAACAGTGTTGAATCCGTGCGAAGTATTTCTGAGAAAATAGGTGTTGTTAGCGATATTGCTGAGCAGACTAATATTTTGGCCCTAAATGCCGCCATAGAGGCTGCACGTGCCGGAGAACATGGACGGGGTTTTTCTGTTGTGGCTGCCGAAGTACGTAAACTGGCAGAGAAGAGCAAGACAGCCGCCCATGAAATTGTAGGCATTGCCAAGGAGAGTTTGCTCAATACAGAAGAAGCCGGCGAAAAACTCGAGCAGCTTATTCCAGAAATTGAGCGAACAACTGAGCTTATCCGCAACATTGCCTCTGCTTCCAACGAACAACGAACCGGCGCTGGGCAGGTTACCGGAGCAATTCAGGAGTTGAATCAAACAACTCAGCAATATGCTGCCGGATCGGATCAGCTGGAGGCCAGCTCAAATGATTTACGACTGCATGCCGATAAATTGAATAAAATGGTAGGTTTCTTTCGTATTAAGGAGAAAGTAAAGAAAGAAACTCCTCATTCGAGACTTAAAAAAGTTCCCCAAAAGCTGGTTGCTGAGGATAAACAGATGAAATCATCCACTCCCAAAAAACAACCCAAGAAACAACCCATGAAACAACCCATGAAACCGATTAATGGTAGCAGGAGAACCGTTTCTAAAGGGGAACAGATAAACCAAACAACCAAAACCGCCAATACCACAAATGCCACAAATCAGAGGCAGGAAATGAATAAAAAACCAGGTTTTGCCTATAAGCTTGCAGATGATGGCCATTTGGATGATGGCTATGAACGCTATTGATCATAATATCGATATGGCTATCCCGAAAGATGAAATTATCCTTCGGGATTTTTTTTGTTGCTGATTTAGGTTTTATAACATTTCCTTTACCGATAGAGGACTGCGGAATCGTGTTATTTTTGTAAAAAAACCCTAAAAGATGAAGGAACAATTTTACCTGGATCTGCTCAATAGTATGAAATACCCCGTAGTGGTTGCCGATCTTGACCATACGATACAATTCATGAACAAGGCGGCTATTGCTCAATACAAACAAGGGGCGTCATTGATTGGCTCTAATCTTCTCACCTGCCATAACGAAATTTCTCAGCATACAATTGAAAGCATACTGGAGAGGTTAAAAGAAGGAAAGAACGAAGAATTGATATCGGATACGCCCAAAAATCGAATTTATATGCGGGCGGTTCGCAACGAACGGGGTGAACTCATTGGTTACTACGAACGTTACGAGGTCCCGCGTTGGCGATAACGCTTAACAGACAACGATAATTGGCTGTTCCCCAAAAGTTTTATGGGGCTTGTAGTCTTACGCTTATTTTGGAATCGTTCTTATTCATAACGTAAACTAGTGGCCGGGTTCCTGGAGGCTGCCAGATACGTCTGTTGAAAAATGGTAAGTAATGCCAACAACCAGGTGAGCATTCCTGATAACAGGAAAATCCATAATTGCAATTGTATGCGATAGGCAAAATTGCTTAAGAAATGAACCATTGCATAGTAGGCAAGGGGCCATGCAATGATATTGGCTATCAGTACCCATACCGAGAACTGCCGCGATAGCATCCAGACAACACTTCGCGTTGATGCACCCAGGGATTTTCGAATCCCGATTTCTTTCGTTCGTCGCTGTGTTGTGAAAGTAGCCAGGCCAAATAATCCTAAACATGAGATGGCAATGGCTAAAAGTGCGAATAGCCGCAAAATACCTTCGGTGCGTCGTTCGCTCTGGTAGAGCTTGTTATATTGATCATCCACAAATTTATAGGTAAATGGGTAGCCCGGATTAAATGTTGCCATGGTTTTTTCAATGTACTTCATCGTACTCATCATATTATGTCCCGCGACCTCTATGGTTAAGAACAGAAGCTCCTCATCATGACCTAAACTAAAGATGAGCGGGTCGATTTTTCGATTGGCCTTATAGAAATGAAAGTCTTCAACGATGCCCACTACCTGATAAGTGAAATCGTGGTTCTCTCCCCGGTGCAGGATGATTTCGTTTGCTTTCTCTTTACCAATGATTTCAGCAAATGTTTCATTAATGATTACTTTAGCATAATCTTGTCCTTCGCGATATAGATCATTTTTTTCCGGGCTGAAATCGCGACCATTGGTCAGCTTTATTTTATAGGTGCTCAGAAAGTTGTGATCAACAAACATGTTAGTGACCAGCGGATTTACTGAAGGATCTCTTCCTTCCCAATCCCATCCTCCGCCATTGGAGTAGCCGGCAGTAAGCAGGTGTGATGTAAAAGTACAGTTCTCGATTTGTGGGTTCTTTCGTAACTCTTCGCCGATAGTTTGAAGGTGGGGGCGCATCTGGTCGGTAACTCCCATGCTTACCAACTGCTCCTTTTGATATCCCAGATCTTTATTGATTAAAAACCGGGTTTGTAAGTAAACCGTAATAACTGAAATGATTAGTGTTACGGAAAGCGTGAATTGAAGCACCACTAATCCAATGCGGAATTTCTGTCCGCTGTTTCCTCGGTTATTACCCTTTAATACTTTGGAAAGATCTTGCTTACTTAATACAAATGCCGGGTATAACCCTGACATAACACCAGTCAATACCCATATGGCACCTAAACCCAGCAGGAATATCCCGTTCGTATACTGTAACCGGATATGCGTATTGGCAAGCAAGTTAAACTGCGGTAGAAATAAATGTACAAGTATCAAAGCAAAAATAAGCCCAAGGAATGTCATCAGGAAAGATTCTCCCAAAAACTGGCCAATCAGGTTGTGGCGACGTGCCCCTGCAACTTTTCGTAAACCTACTTCCTTTGCCCTGACAGCTGCTTGTGCTGTAGCCAGGTTAATATAGTTGATACAGGCAAGGAGCAAAATAAAGAAGGCGATAAGCCCAAACATGCGGATACGTGAGATAGAAGCCGGGGAGCCGTCGGGGTTATAAAAGTGTTCATCTTTGAAGGGAAATAGATAAACCTCGGTTTTATGTTCATCCTCTCGTGCATCATCAAGGTAGTGTACCATTTTATTGCTAAGCGTATCCGGCTGAACCCCTTTTTGAACTTTTACATAAGTG
>JAWOEH010000179.1:0-13500 GCA_046482855.1 Bacteroidales bacterium
CCTCGCCAAATTTTCATTACCTTTATTCAAATAACCCACTAATAACGCCTAATCCCATGCGCACAAAATGGCTGCTGTATATGGGCGTCTTAAGCCCGCTTTTGTTTTGGACAACCACCCTGCTATGTGGTTTGTTTCTTAGCGACTACAATCACCTGAACGGTTTGGTAAGCCAATTGGGTGCTATGGGCACAGATACACAGCACCTGTTTACCGCAGGACTGGTTTTAAGCTCCGCACTCAACCTGTTGTTCGTTATTGAGATGTTTCGCTTTGCCCGGGCCCATCAATTGCATCGGCTGCCTGTGGCGTTTTTGGTATTTTACTCCTTCCTTGCCGGACCGGCCATTGTACCCATGCCTTTGCCCTTACACGGTATCGTAGGGCTACCTTTTGTGCTGTTGATGCTGGCTCCGATATTGGCCCTTATTCTGTGGCGAAAAAAAGAAAACATCCTCAAACTGCGCACAGCGGCCCTAATCAGTTGCATATTCCTGCTTTTGAGCTTCCTGGTGTTATTCCCCAATATTCTTCCCGAATACATAGGCCTGAAACAACGCCTTTTGTATGCAGGTTGGACAATCTGGTCAGTTTCGCTGAGCTACAGAGCATTGAAGGTGAGTCATGAGAAATTGCTAACAGGTGTTTTTCGGTAAGATCTTCCCGATTATACAAAATGCACAAAAACCAGCAGTGACTTTGTCTGGTAATTATATTCTGTTTATGCTTGCCTCAAAAATATTCTTATATTTACCCATTAAAGCCAATCCATGTTCGCAAAATTTAAACATGTTGTAGAGAAAGAGATAAATGTTACTCCGGAACTTTGGGCGCAAGTGGAAGCCTTTGGCACCCCAAAGCACTTGAAAAAAAACGAATACCTGTTAAAGGCCGGAGAGGTATGTCAACATGGGTACTTCATAAATAAGGGCAGCCTGGTACAAACCTTCCTGAACCAAAATGGCAAAGAGGTGGTGCAGGGTTTCTATATCGATGATGTGTATGCCTTCTTGTCATCGGTAACCAGTTACTTCTCAGAAAAGGAGAGCGATTGCCAAATAAAGGCCTTGGAAGAGTGCGAACTGATAGCCTATTCAAAAGCCCAACTGGAGTATTTAGCCACTCACTATCAAGAATTTGCCATTTTCTATCATAAGATCACGGCCAAAGGGTTTCAGAATCTCTACATGTTCAGTGCCATGCGGCTGTCGTTAAATGCCGAAGAATTCCTGATCTTCCTGTACAACCAACATCCAATTTATATGCAACGTATCCCCGACAAATACATTGCTCAATTTATGGGGGTAAGCAAGGAGTGGTTAAGCAAGTTAAAGAAGCGCGTTGCTAAAAAGATCTTTCCAAATTCATAAACGGCTAGCTTTTTGGGCATAGGAATTGACAAAGTTGAACTAGTTCAACTTTTTTTTTATGGGGAAGCGTCACTTTTGTGTTATTGTTTCACCAAAAGTTGACGTTATGTTTTTATTTGAATCAATTCCCTGGTATACCCTGTTAATGGGTTTGGCCGTTTTGGCGGGGCTCATCCTGATAAATGAATTGGCACGTGCCAGCAAGTGGATAGCTTTAGGGCTGTTTCTGGTGCTTCCGCTGTTTCTCTCGTTTGTGGTATGGCCCCAAACGGCGGCTCCCGGCACCAGCGTAGGCACCTGGTTTCACTGGGCAAAAGTATATTCGGTACTCATTGCCACATTGGGATTCCTGGGCCTTCGCTTTATCAAAGGATGGGAGCAAAATAAATACTTATTAATCTTTCCGGCGCTAATTTTGGCGATAAACATTATGGAAGCGGTAATGCGCGATTTTCAATGCTACTCACTCAACGGCTTTGTTGATGGGGTAATGATTTCCGGTGGTCCCTGGAACATCATGAACGGCATTGCCGGTATTTTGAACATTCTGGCCATCTCGGGCTGGGTAGGCATCTACATTAGCAACGACAAAAAGCGGGACATGATTTGGCCCGACCAATTGTGGTTTTGGATTATTGCCTACGACTTGTGGAATTTTGCCTACGTATACAACTGTTTGGGCGACCATGCCTTTTATGCAGGTGCCATGCTGTTGTTGTCGTGCACCATTCCGGCCTTCATCATCAAAAAAGGCGCCTGGTTGCAACACCGTGCACAAACCCTGGCGATTTGGGTAATGTTTGCCATGACCTTCCCTGCTTTTATCGATACCTCAAAGTATGCCGTAAAAGCCTCACTGAATCCAAATGCACTGTTTATAGTCAGTGCCTTGGCATTGGCAGCCAACGTGGCGCTGATTATCTACCACGTTTACAAGATTGTGAAAAACAAGCGCAATCCGATTACACAGGAGGTTTACATCGATGAACCTGCCTATGCCGAGTTGCAGAAGTACAAAAAATAATACGAAAAATAAGCAACTTCCGGCTAATGGGGAGGTTGCTTATTTCCAGTTCACCCCTATTACTCACTGCCCAATGCATTATATGCAGTGGTAAATAAAAACAAACCAATTTGACTACTCATTTAAATTAACATCGAGATGAACCTGTTGTATGAAGTGCCTGGCCTGAGCGGTTGGGCCATTATGCTTTTTGTAACATTAACACTCATTGCATTCAATGAATTTGGGCGTACCACCAAGTGGGGAGGCCTTTTATTATTTTTGGTCCTACCTATCATTCTCACCATTTTTGTGTGGCCAACGACAGCCGCTCCCGGTAACGAGTATGGTACAGGCACCTGGTTTAACTGGGTGAAAACCTACTCGGCACTTGCCGGTTGTTTGGGCTTTATGGCCATTCGCTACAACCCTAAACTACTAAAAAAGAAGTGGGTACTGGCCTTTCCTCCTGCCATTTTGGCCATCAATATTTTTGAAGCAGCCATTCGCGACTTTCAGGTGTACAGCTTTGGCTTGTGGGAAGGCGGCTATGTCGATAATCTGTGGGTCATGTCGGGCTCATGGAACATCATGAATGGCATTGCCGGGATTCTGAATATCCTGACCATCTGCGGTTGGTATGGCATTTTCATATCCAAAGACAAAACCAAGGATATGATATGGCCCGATATGATTTGGGCCTGGATTATTGCCTACGATCTGTGGAACTTTGCCTATACTTACAATTGTATAGCTGACCACTCCTTTTATTGTGGTGTTGCTTTGCTTCTTTCGTGTACCATTCCGGCATTCTTTATTAAAAGAGGCGCATGGCTGCAACACCGTGCCTCAACGTTGGCTCTGTGGATTATGTTTGTAATGACCATTCCTCAGTTTGCCGATAAGATTGCTCCTGTGCCCACTACGCATAATCCCAAGGCATTTTTTACTGTGAGCCTTGTAGCGTTGCTTGCAAACCTTGCCCTGTTCATTTACCAGGCGACAAAAATTATCAAGCAGAGAAAAAATCCGCTGAAAGATGAGATCTATGCCGATACTCAAACCTACCAAAAAGTAGTAAAGGCCAACAGTTAAAACACTATAACAAAGCAACAAAAGACAAAAAAGCCTTTTTGGGGGTAATGTAAGCTTTGGAAAGATCCGGATGCAACTTGTGCACCGGATCTTTTTACTGCTTGAAGATCTAACCAAAAATTAGTTGAAACAGTATTTATACCAACCAGATAGGTATATATATTGTATTTGCAACATTTTTTCGTTAAACAAAGCAGTCTGTACTACATTGCAGGCTACAAGCCAAAAAACACAATAGCACAACCACTCAGACAAATGGTAGCTCCGGCAACAGGGTGCATGTATTTTTCCAGCGTTTTCATAGGCAAAAATTGCATGCCACGCAGGGTAACAGCAACCATAATCATCATTGTAGCCAGCGTTGCTACACCAAATACAAGAGCCTCAATTGCAGCATGACCCATATGACTCTTAGCTGCAGGGTAAATTAATAAGGGGATTAAAAGTTCACAAGGCCCCAGCACAAAAATGGTGAACAAAACCCAAGGGGTAATATTCTTTTTTTCGGCAGTTTTTCTTTTATGATCCCTGTTCTGTTCGTCCAATTTATGGCGCTGAACCGATAATTTCCCATTTCGAAACAGTAGGTCACTATGTTGCCGTCTCTTTGGAACATTCTATAGACCCCACAAAAAATATAGCAGGCCAAAGAGAATAAAAGCGAGGGCAGCCAAATCGCCACGTAAAGCCTCTACAAATTCAAGTTGCTGCACCCCTATACCCAAGGCAATGCCTACTGCCCCCAGTAAAACCGCCCCCAATACGTGGCCATTGCCACACATAAAGGTAATCCACAGTTTTTTTGAAAAGCTCCAGTTTCGAGCCTTGCTCATCACAATAAAGGGCAGGTAATGACGGGTCCGGTAAGCGTATGCACAAAACCAATAGATAGAGCTGTAGTAAGTAAGATGGTGATGTCTGTTGTCATGATGCTTATTCATTTTTACTCCATAAAGACTATGGAACTGTTTGATTGCGCATTAACACGCCAGGATCTCTTTAATCATAAATTCCCGCCCCGAAAGCAGCTCCATCTCTTTGTTATTACAAGAGGGGCATGTGCCCTTATTTTCCACCACATTAAATACATTGTTACACTCCTTACACAGTCCGTTTCCGGGCAGTATCTCAATTTCCAGTTGGGTGCGCTCCATCAACGTACCCTCCACAGCCGCCGGATAGCAATCGCGCACATATTTGGGGATTACCGACGAAAGTTCGCCAATCTGAAGAGTAAGTTGCTGGATCTTTGTCACCCCGTTTTTTTGGGCAAAACGCTCAACGCTTTTTACCACTTCTATAACGATGCCTAATTCATGCATAACGCTACATCTTGTTTATTAAGTTAAGTGGCTGCTTTTTGGGCAGCCACTTTTTTTCCTTCTGCAAAGCTCTGCTAATTTCGTCTTTTGGCCGAAAAGGCGGACTGGATCAACTTTACTGGTTTATTCACCGCAATTTTCACTTTTCGCTTCAACGCATATTTAATAATTGTGGACTTCATATCCTTAAATTCGGGATTCTCCACATCGTACTTACGAACCAGCTTAATGGCATCGAACTTACACTTTGTCACGCAAGCGCCGCAACCAATACACATGAACTCATCCACCTCAGTAGCTCCGCAAGCCAGGCAACGCTCGGTCTCTTTTTGCAATTGCGCCTCGGTAAACGTGCCCCGCACATCTTTAAAAGGTTCCGTTTTATGAAGATCGTGCTCATCAGAGGCCTTTTGTCGTGGCTGACTGTCGTAGCCATCAAGATTAAGAGTCTCCTTATTGAAAGAGAGGTAATCTCTTTTGAGGCGTCCCAATGTTAAGCTCTGACCATTTTGCACATATCGATGAATAGATATAGCACCTTCCTTACCCGTGGCTATGGCATCAATGGCAAACCTGGGTCCTGTTAAAACGTCGCCCCCGGTAAACACATCCGGTTCATCCGTCTGAAAAGTTGTAGCATCTGCCACAATGGTTTTGTTCGGGTTCAATGCTATTTTACTGCCATCGAGCAATTTTCCCCAATCCATGGCCTGTCCTACCGATATTAGCACATTATCGGCTGCTACAACTTTTGTTTCATTTTCGTCAAATACCGGACAAAAGTTGTTCTGCTCATCAAAAACCGACACACATTTCTGGAACTCCACACCTGCAACACGTCCCTCTTCAATAAGAATACGTTTGGGTCCCCAGCCATTGTGGATACCTATTTGCTCCTCCAACGCTTCCTCAATTTCCTCAGGCAATGCAGGCATCTGTTCGCGTTTTTCCAGGCAGTACAAATCCATACTCGATGCACCTACACGAGTGGCTGTGCGTGCTACGTCGATGGCCACATTGCCGCCTCCTATTACCACAGTTTTACCCGAAAGCTTTGTTGCATTGTCGAGCGATACTTTTCGCAGAAAATCAACGCCCGTGTACACACCTTCAGCATCCTCGCCTTCAAGGCCTATCTTCCGACCCGCCTGTGCACCAATGGCCAGGTAGAAAGCCTCGAAACCGTCAGCACGTAATGCCTCCAGAGTAATATCTTTACCCACTTCCATACCGGTTTTGAAGTCAACACCCAGCTTTTTCAGCACGTCAATTTCTGCCGCAATCACATCCTTCTCCAAACGGAATGCGGGAATGCCGAATGTAAGCATACCTCCCAAGGCCGATTGCTTTTCAAAGACGGTAACCTTGTACCCATCAATGGCCAGGTAGTAGGCGCATGACAAGCCGGCCGGACCTCCACCAATTACAGCAATTTTATTGCCATACTGGTGTCTCAGTTCCGGAACATAGCGATGCTCGGCATGCATATCCTGCTCTGCAATAAACTTCTTGATGTCATCAATGGCAATCGGATCATCTATATCGCCGCGCGTACATGCCGACTCGCAATAGCGTGGGCATACACGACCGCATATGGCGGGAAAAGGATTCTCCTGCTTAATAAGCGCGAGGGCTTCGGTGTACCGCCCTTGGGCAGCTAATTTTATGTATCCTTGTACACCAATGTGTGCGGGACACTCAGCTTTACACGGGCTGGAGCCACCTTCGGCAACCACCTGCCGGTTGGTACGGTAATCGGGGTTCCACTTATCGGGTCCCCACTCCGAAGCATAGGGAAGATCTCGTTTCTTTTTGGTTGTTGGCTCTTCGGCGCAAATCTTTTGTCCCAGTTTCAATGCATTGGTAGGACAATTCTCAACACACTCACCGCACCCCACACACTTTTCGGTATCCACCTCCGAAACATAATTGGAACGCATCATATCGGGGTTCACCCACATGTTCGACAGGCGCATGGCAAAGCAGCCGCATCCACAGCAGTTGCATATGGCGTGTGTTTTTCCGGGACCATCGGTATTGGGGATGCTATGCATCAAGCCATTATCTTCGGCCTTTTTGATGATTTCAAAAGCCTCTTCACGTGTAATCTCCTTTCCGCGTCCGGTTTTTATGTAGTATTCGGCGGCATGACCCAGCTGTATGCAAATGTCCTCTTTCAAGTGGCCACAGCCTTCGCCCATGGCCTCGCGTGAAGTTCGGCAAGCACAATCGGAAACAGAAAATATAGTATTCTCATTCAGGTATTTCGACACCTCCTCGTAGGAAGCTGTGCGTGTTTCGCCATCAATCGATTGCTCTATGGGTATTACGCGCATAGGGCCTGATCCAACGGGAATATTGCCTGCAGCCATGGGGCCTCTGAGCTTCCCATATTCGTCAAAGGCCTCGCCCAACTCGGGATATTTCCGGGCATTTTCCTTGTGGTTAACAATCATCTCCATGTGTCCGGGCACCCAAAGCTCAATCCAATATTTGTTAACCCCATCAATCTCGTTCACAAAAGCGGCTCCTGCAACAGCCAGCTCCCACAGAAGCTTCTCGGCTTCCTCCTCGCATTTGCCACACATGGCAGCTACCTCTGCTGCACTTCTGCGTTCACGCAACTCCAGGCAAAGGCCCACCTCTGCCATCTCATCCGATACAACAGGTGCCAATATCTTATATTCCGGCCGTTCAGGTGTTATCCCATTCTTTGAACCGCGCTTCACACGGCTGATCTTATTGGCCAGATCCAGTACTTTTTCCTTAACCATAGGTTTCCCAATTACTTATTGTTCGTTGTTTCCTGCTCGTTCCAGGTTTTCACCTCATTGTACAGCCAGTTGGCCCATTCATCAATGCCTTCACCCGTTTTGGCAGTTATGGGAATCACCTTGATGTTGGAGTTGAGTTTTTTGGCACGCTTAATTACAACCTCTAGATCAAAGTCGAAAAAACCAATGGCATCCATCTTATTTATAAGCAAAACATCAGCATGGGTAAACATCAAGGGGTATTTCAAGGGTTTATCATCCCCTTCGGGCACACTCAGAATCATGGCATTCTTCACCGAACCTGTATCAAACTCTGCCGGACACACCAGGTTGCCCACATTCTCCAATATGGCCAAATCGATATCTTCGGTGCCCAGTCCTTTCAATCCCTGCTTGGTCATGTCGGCATCCAGGTGGCACATGCCACCGGTGTGTAACTGAATAACTTTGGTTCCGGTTTCCGAGACTTTTGAAGCATCCACATCCGAGTCGATGTCGGCCTCCATAACACCCAGCTTAAGCTTATCGCGCAGCGCTTCAATTGTCCGCAAAACAGTGGTAGTTTTGCCTGATCCCGGCGATGACATCAGGTTCAACAAAAAGGTCTTCTCCTGCTTCAATTCAGCTCTCAGCAAATCTGCCTGTCGGTCGTTATCTTCAAAAACACTTTCCTTGATTTCCAAAATCTTAAAGGTATCCATAAGCTGCTCTCCTTTTTTTATCGTGTGTATTTTCGTTTTATATGTTAAACCCCATGTGACAAACTGAAACTGTTGACGAAGGAGTTTTCATCACAACAAAAATAGAGAGGCCCCTAAGCAAAAAAGTTGAACTAATTCAACTTTTTGGAGCGGATTATTGGATGGTTATTGCTGGTACTCTCAGTGGGTGACTGCGAGACAAGGAAATAAGTGAATTAGGCGACTTAAGCGTTAAATCGACAAGGGAACTTCAGAGAATAAAAGCTCCTTCCTCCAAATCTGCTTGTGGGGAGGTCCACATACTCTAGCAAGCCTAACCTTCAGTTGGGAGGTTTAGAGCCAGTACAAATTTAAAAAACGGGGAGGGAAAGGGTGTGGAGGAATTGGAAGCAACCAAGAAAAATGACAACTAGAAAATTGGAGACAGAAAGAATTTGCTTTTTCTTTACACAAAAGCTGCCGATATTTACCAGCCTAGAAGATTCTACATAATTTACCCTTGATTGGTATGTTTATAAACGCATTCCCAGAATAGAAAACAAGGCCTAAGATGGGTTGCATCAACAAAGTTTCCTATACAAAACTAACACTTAGGCTACCGAAGCAAGCAATGCTTTATCAGCGTCTAAGTGTTGGTAAGTATTTTTCACAGAAACTTAATGCTCGTGGGATTCATGCGATTCATTGTCAAGAATAGTAACTTTCCCATCCGTAAGACTGTAATAGGCTCCAACAACTTTTATTGCGCCATCCTTTTCTAAACCCCTAATAATAGCACTTCGGTTTCTAATGTCTTCAATTGTTTGGTGTACATTATTTTTGACAACAGCATCAAAATACTCTTTATTTTTCTCATCTCTTTCACCTTCAACTTCTTGAATTGCAGGTTCAATTTCATTTAATAATGATGTTACATTATCACTGCCAACATCAACTTTTTTAATTGCTGATTTTACAGCTCCACAGTTTTCGTGACCTAATACCATCAAAAGTTTTGAACCTGCAACACCTAACCCATACTCCATGCTTCCAAGCAATGCTTCGTCTTCAATATTTCCTGCCACTCGAACAACAAAAATATCTCCAACTCCTTGGTCAAAAATATATTCAACAGGCACCCTAGAGTCAATGCAGGCTAAAACAACAGCTTTAGGAAATTGTCCCTTTGTAGTTGAGGCAACTTGTTCTGGGAAGTCTCGACTTATTAGTTTTCCTGAAATATATCGTTCATTACCTGTTAATAAGTCTGCTAAAATCTCATCAGGAGTCATTTTCTCCTGAGCTTGCTTTGTCATAACTTCTTTTACCATTTCAGTAGAAGTTAAATCTTTATCATCAGTTTGACTTGTTTTCTGGTCAGGCTGGTTACAGCTGCTGAATGATAATAATAGAAATCCCAAAATTGCTTTAAATAGTATTTTGCCCATAAGACGTAAAATTTAATTGTGTTAATATAAATAAAAAGAGTATTTATTTTGCTTTCTGCACACTTGCAATTCTGTGATGTTAATTTCACAGAGCTTTTTGGCAGGGTGAATATCAACAGTCAGTACCGCATATTTTTGCCATAGGCTAAATATTTTAGTTATCAGCAATATAGCAATTTATGGTTGTTTTACCTACGTTATGGCGTTTTTTTTGCAGCCCCAATGACATATTTCAGTGGCAGATCAGCATACTTCGGTAGGCAGGCTTTAGAGCCAGTTCTGCTTTTCGAGAGAAGGTAAGGGTGTGGGTTGAGTGCCACAACTTACCTACTACCTAACAGATTGCATACAGGGTTCCAAAGGTCTTTCCTTTTTCTTTAATTTTAGTATTAGTCTCAACCTCAACCTCAACCTCAATCTCAACCTCAATCTCAACCTCTATCTGTTCCCTTCCCTTACTGAAAAGGTCCGAAAAAATCACGGCTTCGACTGAAATGGCAATGCAAAATAGAAAGTAGCTCCCTTACCAGGCGTCGATTCTACCCACAGGCGGCCCTTCATCAGCTCCACAAAGGAGCGGGCAATGGCAAGCCCCAGGCCTACCCCGTCGTGTACAACCTGATGGCTCTCATGGCCCTGTCGGAACCGCTGAAAGATTAGTTCCTGCTGTGCCTCTTCAATGCCGGAGCCGGTATCACTAACCCAAAAAAGTAGTTCACTATCCTGTTGCTTTACTCCCAGTTCAATGGTTCCACTGTGCGTAAACTTAAGGGCATTGCCCAGCAGGTTGTAACAAATCTGCTCCACTTTGCCCTTATCAAGAGTAACGGTTTGGTGCGTGGGAAAATCCTGTACCAGATTAAATTCCAGGTTCTTCTGCCGGGCACGCCACTGAAAAAAGCCATATAGCTCCTTCATTAACTCGCGCAACAAAAAGGTAACCGGATACACTTCGGCTTGTCCTGCCTCAATTTTAGCAATATCCACGAGGCCATTGAGCAAATGAAGCATCCGCTCACCGCTCTCTTCAATGGCCTCGATATATTCTTGTTGCTTCTCGCGGCTAAGTTCGTCGCGTTTCAGCAACCGGGAGAAACCCAGAACGCCATTCATGGGCGTACGGATCTCGTGGCTCATGTTAGCCAGGAATACCGTTTTCAGGTGATCGCTCTCCTCAGCTTTCTCCTTGGCTTTTAACAGATTGGCCCGCTCATGGCGTAAATACTGATGTAAACGCACCTCTTTCAACAACGAACGCTGCAGATGATCGACCAAAAACGAAACAGAAAGCACCAAAATGGCATTAAAAGCCACAAAATTAAAGCCTACCACCAGCCAGGTTTCCAGTGTATAGTCAATAAAAAAGGATAAGGACAGGCTGTCAAAATGGATGAGCAGCAGCAGGCACACGTACAACAATGCATTGAGTAAAACAGTAAAAAAGCCGGCTTGCCGACTGTAAACCAGCGTAACCAGCATGGAGAGCGAAAAGAGAATAATCATTCCGGGTCCCATCGTACCCAGGGAAATAAGCAAAATTACACCCAGCAGATATATGACGACAGAAAAAAGGATCTTCCTGACTCGCATGGACATATGCCGGTGAAAGAATACCCAAAAGAGAACGCCCATGGCCAGCGTATCGATAATCCCCACGGCATACTCATAGGTTTTTACTGAAAGAATGATGCTGGGGATATAGGCCAGAAAGCCAATAGGAACAATCAGCAGCAGAATGGAGAGAAACAGCTTATCGCGCAACCTTGGCAAACCAGGCTCCTGGCTAATACCGGTGTGCCCTATGTAATGCAAGTAGGCAGAAAGATAGCGCAGCCATAAAGAAGCTGCCCCTTTTTGTGCACGCATTACTAATCTAACAAAAACCGATTTTTTATGAATTTTATCCATCCAGTTGAGCGATTCGTTGTAACCTCGAATATACTACACCAAAATACCCCGGGAAGTTTCATAGAACTGTAAAATGATGCCAGGAAATTGGGTTTGTGGGATTGCAGATTAAGATTGAAGGAAAAAGTACAGGGTAACATTATGATGCAGATTTTATATTGATTTTAACAGGTTCGTTAAGCGCTCCAGAGGTAGGAGTTACCTGTTTCACTCCTACGGAGCGTTGATTTTCTCCTCTGCTTCTGCTATAAAGAGACAAATCCTCCAGAATTGATGCCTTTAACATAGCATTTTTCTGTAACAACTTACAGCAATACAGCACACGAATGATACTGATTCTAAAGATATTCACGAACCTTTATTAAACATCAGGCTTTCGTTGCAATTGGAAAAACAAAACAAAATACTTATCCTTGGCGTTAGTAACGCAACATGAAAGTATGATTATTTCATTTGGCTCAAAGAACTCAGAAAATATTTGGCTAGGAAATAGAGATAACGAAGATACCAATCCAAATTCAGAAAATTGGACGTAGAAAATTGAGGATGTTAAATAACTCACAGAATTTAGCTGATTTGAGGATTCCTCCCTCTAACAGACTCGAAAGATTAAAAGGAAAGGCAAAAGATTATTATAGTATTCGTATAAATGACCAGTGGAGAATTATTTTCAAATGGCAAGATGCGCATGCTTATCAGGGTGAGATTATAGATTATCACAAATAGGAGGATACAAAATGGATAAATTACCCAATATTCACCCAGGAGAAATTTTAAAAGAAGAATTCCTGGATACAATGCATATAAGTGCTTATCGGTTATCAAAGGAAATTGGGATTCCACAGACTCGCATTTCTCAAATAATAAAAGGGAAGCGCCGAATTACAGCCAATACAGCATTAAGGTTGAGTGCTTATTTTGGCAACACGCCGAAATTCTGGCTTGGATTACAGGCTGATTATGACCTGGAGGAAGAGAGGTATCTTCATGAAGATCTCTTCAGACAAATTCGACATAAACGAATCGAACAGACAAAAGAATAAATAATTGGACAAAACCTCAAGTGTAAAATTTATGCCTGGCAATGTACTTTAGGCTTTATTGGATTTCGCTTCATACGAGGGGTAAAAATTGGCAACGGAGGTAGTTGAAGCGATTTGGGTCTGCGAAAGTCCTTCGAGTTCATTTATACACCTCCTCAGGCCAGGACACCAGTTACCAATCACCAGTCACCAGTCACCAGTCACCAGTCACCAGTCACCAACCACCCCCCGTCCAAAAACCGTACGCCTGCTGTTTCAAATTGAAACAAAACAATACACCTCACCCACACGTATAGCTTTTATAAGGCTATTTTTCAATTACTTACAAACCATGGCACAGGATTCGCTTATGGAGTAACAAATCCGTTGATTTATGTTACAGAACTATCTTAAAACCGCATTACGCTACTTTGCCCGCAATAAGCTCTACACAACTATCAATGTGGCAGGCCTGGCCTTTGGTCTGGCCATCAGCCTGATGATACTGGTATACGTGCAGCACGAATACCAATACGACAAGTTTCATGCAAAAAAGGATCGCATCTTCCGCCTGTCCTTTACCTCCTCGGATGGTACGGAGACCAAATCTAGTTGTATCTCCATAGCACCCATGGGACCGGCTTTACAGCAAGATCTTCCCGAAATAGTTGACTTTACCAGAGTATCCGGAGGCCAAAGCAAAACCTTCAGTTACGAGGATAAAAGCATCACCACCAATCGGGCGCGCTATGCCGACTCCTCCCTGTTCAGAATGTTTGACTTTTCTTTGGCGCAGGGCTCCGAACAACACGCATTACGGAAACCACATGAACTGGTGCTTTCGAAGGATCAGGCAGCAGCCCTCTTTGGCGAACAAA
>JAWOEH010000188.1:0-5655 GCA_046482855.1 Bacteroidales bacterium
GTATATTACTCGCGTTCGTAAAGAAACTCGATGAATTTATCGTTCGCCTGCAGGTATTTTAGGGGTATTTTCATTATCTCTCCCAATTGGTGTATACTTAATGATTTGCGGGCTAATACATCTCCCCCGTCAACAACTGTAAGTTGACCTCTGTCAGGAACACGATAATAAATATAGGCCTCCCCTTCCATTCTGGGCTCCCCTTCAGCAACTAGTTTTAAGGGTGCAGTTAAGCCTTGGGCAGTAAGCTCGGCATAAACAGGCCTTCCGCGCATATCGTCTTCGGGCAAAACACCATAGTCTTCCGAAAAACGGAATAAAATAATGGGTTCATCGGCATTTACATCGGAGGGAGCCCATTGAAAATCACGCGTATAGGTTTTCGTTAATCGTTTTCCAATAAAAAGAGCCAGGTACTCTTCTTCCAAACGGTTAAGCTCCTGAAGGCTTGTTTTAAGGGCTTCTCCCTCTAAAGTCAACTCAGCCATCCCCGACAACAATTCGAAGCGCTTTTCACGGATAAGAAAAATGAAATTAGCCGCCTCTTCAGCTTTCTCTTCATAGGATTTGTACACCGTTTCGTTGCGCACAACAGGCACTTTAGCAAACAGCGAATCACGTTTCACACGTTTATAATAAGTCTTTCGCTCCTCCCCCACATATTGCTTAACGCTTAAGTCGGTATATACCAAGTTGGGGGCAGGCGCATTCTTACCAAAAAAGGCAGTGGGAAAATCTGGCAACATCTTTCCATCCATCGGAATGATCAACCCTTTTTCAGCCAGGTTCATTGGATTAAACGCAAACTTTCCGGCAGGTTCAAGTACGTAATAAGCCTTCGGGTCCGGCTCGCTATAAGGAGTCATCTTCAAATCACGAATTCGCCACTGCACCTCTTCACGCTCGGTTACATTACTAATGCCCAGGTACTTTTCGGCATAAGGATAATACGGTCCGGGAATAGAAATTTGCTGTTCGGCAATTACCTCAAAATTCACCACTGTGCGCGGCAATGCATATACGAATGCCTCAGGGCTCATTACCTGTTCCTCATTGAGGCTATACACCTGCATTTCGGCTTGTTGCTTACAACTTGTGGCTATAATAGCGCTAAGCGTAATCAAGAATACAACTCGTTTCATCTTTTTTTCTTTAATTCATATCAACCGTTACCAAAGTTCAGCTAACAACCTATATTTATGATTACTATCAGCAATTCGTCACACAACTTTATCTGGTTGTTTTCCGAGACTGTCAGCCTTCCTTTCACAAAGAAACGATTTTTTTAGTTTTTCAGGTATGTGGCCGATGAATTCCTTTCATCCGTGTGCATTAAATAATTGTATGCGGCTCCTAACTGCTCAATAATATCCCCTGCCACCATGCTCAGTTGTGTATGTTTTTCAGCGGCAAGATCGCCGGCAAGCCCATGCAGAAAAACCCCCATACGAGCGGCGACAATAGGTGCGTACCCTTGTGCAAGCAGACCCAAAAGAATTCCGGTTAATACATCACCGCTTCCGGCAGTGCCCATTCCCGGGTTTCCGGTGGAGTTGAACATAACTTTCCCGGAAGAATCAACAACCATGGTGTAAGCTCCTTTCACCACAAGAATAATCTGGTATTTTTGAGCAAATTCACGAGCCTTCTGCATGCGGTCGTATCCGCTGGAAACAGGCCCCACTAGGCGTTCAAACTCCTTCGGATGCGGTGTAAGGATCGTATTTTTCGGCAACTGCCCATACACTTGTTGATTTTGACTCAAAATATTAAGCCCGTCGGCATCGATAACCATAGGTACTTTCGCTGAACCGATAAGGGCTAATAGTGCTTTTATCGAATTAGGCTTTGTTCCTAGTCCCGGCCCGACACCAATTGCATTAAACGGTGTAAGATCGGGCAAAGTAGTAAACATGATATCGCTCCAATCGATGCTTACCATACTTTCGGGGACGGCAGTTTGCATGATGGTATAGCCGGATTTTGGAATATGACTGGAAAGAAGCCCTAAACCTGTACGAAGCGCTGCCCTCGAACTCAACACAGCGGCTCCCATCTTACCATAAGAACCGGCAATTAATAACCCATGGCCAAAAGTGCCCTTGTGCCCGAATGTTTGTCGGGGAGTTATATATTTTTGCAGATTATTTTTCAGCGTATAATAGTAAGGTGTTTCGAGGGTGCGTATCTTCTCCTCATGTAACCCGATAGGCAAAACATCCCAATGCCCGATGTAAGGATAGTTCTCGGAAAAGAAAAAAGAGACCTTGGGGAATTGCAATGTTAAGGTATAGGTAGCTCTTATTATGGGAGCACCATTATTTTCCTGGTTATTTTCGCCAAATAATCCCGAGGGAATATCAATAGCTACTACCTGCGCACCAACTTTATTAATATGGGATACGACACTTGCAGCCAGTCCTTCCAAAGGTCGCGAAAGACCTGAACCAAAAAGACTATCGACAATAAGATCTTTGGGCGAAAGAGAAGGTAAAGAATCGGCTTCCGTAAGGGAACGAAGAGAAATTTCGGGAATTTCATTCAACCGGTTCAAGTTCACCTGTGCATCGGCAGATAGTTGACTCGCTATTTTCACTAAATACACAGTAACCTGATAACCACTATTGGCAAGCTGGCGTGCAATTGCCAGCCCATCGCCCCCATTATTGCCTGGTCCCACAAATACTTTCACCTGTTTTGTAACAGGGTAGCGATTCTTTATCCAAATGGTGCAAGCCAACGCAGCCCGCTCCATTAACGAAATAGACAAAATAGGCTCGTTTTCAATAGTATATTTATCTATCTGACTGATTAACTGAGAGGCAAATAATTTCATGGTGTTTATTTTTAAACAAATTTAATAGTAAGTAGTCTGATATGAAAATTGAGGACTTAAAAAAGATTTTTATATTTGTCGGAATCAATCGCTGAAATGAATACTAACTAAAATCAATAGACTATGTTTAAAGGACATCCAAAAGGACTAATTGCGGCATCTTTGGCCAATATGGGAGAGCGCTTTGGCTTTTATACCATGATGGCAATTTTGGTGCTTTTCTTACAAGCAAAATTCGGATTATCTGGCGGTGATGCTAGTATTATTTATTCCGTATTCTACTTTTCTATTTACATCCTGGCTTTTGTTGGTGGAGTAATAGCTGACCGTCTCCGAAATTACAAGGGAGTAATCTTGACAGGTATTATTGTAATGGCAATAGGTTATGTTATTGTAGCTATACCTACTCCTACACCCGTACCAGAATCGACAAGAACCTTAATGTTAATACTTACCATCTTTGGATTATTTGTTATTGCGTTTGGTAACGGACTTTTTAAAGGTAACCTGCAAGCCTTGGTAGGACAGATGTACGACAATAAAACCTACGGAAGTAAGAGAGATTCAGGATTTTCACTCTTTTACATGTTCATTAATGTAGGTGCAATATTTGCTCCTTTCCTTGCTGTTGGGATGAGAAATTGGTGGCTTAAACATAATGGATTTGAATATAATCCTGACTTACCCGGCTTATGTCATAAATACCTAAGCAGTGGCCTATCGGAAAATGCAATGACACGATTTGAACAAATCCAAGCTAGTGCTGGAGGAGGAGAAATGAGTCTAGACGCATTTGCAAATCAATATTTGAATGTCTTCACCACTGGTTTTCACTATGCATTTGCAATTGCAGTTGGGGCAATGGCAATCTCACTATTCATCTATTTAGGAAATAAAAATAAATTCCCTAATGTTAAGAAAAAAACTGTAGCCAACTTAGCCGGGACGGATGACACCGAAATGAGTACAAAAGAAATCAAACAACGCCTTTATGCATTATTTGCCGTTTTTGGTGTAGTTATCTTTTTCTGGTTTTCATTTCACCAAAACGGATTAACACTTACTTTTTTTGCTCGTGATTATACGGACTTAAGTGGGATTGCAATAAATCTGGGTTTTGTTAAAATTGTCGGAGCTGAAGTATTCCAGGCAATTAATCCGTTATTCATTGTATTGTTAACACCTATAGTTGTTGGTATATTTGGTTGGCTACGTTCAAAAGGCATGGAACCCTCAACTCCTAAGAAAATTGCTATTGGTATGTTCATCGCAGGAATGGCCTATGTAGTTATGATTATTGGTTCAATGGGTTTACCTGAATACTCTACGATTGACCCCCAACAAGATGGAGCACCTTTGGCACAAGCTCAAAGAGTTACACCAATGCTGCTTATCGGGACTTACTTGATTCTTACAGTCGCAGAATTATTCATTAGCCCACTTGGAATTTCATTCGTATCGAAAGTTGCTCCACCTCAATACCAAGGTGTTATGCAGGGCGGTTGGCTGGGTGCCACAGCACTAGGAAACCAACTCCTATTAATTGGCGCATTCTTATATGAGAGTGCCCCACTATGGCTAACATGGGGCGTATTTGTTGTAGCCTGTTTCATATCCATGGCTTCAATGTTATTCATGTTAAAATGGTTAGAACGTATTTCTAAATAAGAAGAACAGATTAATATTAAAAGAGACTGCCCTTACTTGGCAGTCTCTTTTTGTTGTATACATGTATCAGCTCCTTAAAACTTTGGAGTAAGTCATCGGTAATCTTTATATTTTTTTTACGATTAAAAAACGAGAATTTTAGCAAAACTGATAAATTGGCACTTATCTCGATGAAATACGAAATATATTTTCACCAACCTACACATGCTTTCCCAAAGTTTATTAGGAAGGTTACCAGCAAAAAAATAAAAATTCAGATTCGTTTCAGTTACAATCAATTATTTATGACTGCCATTTCTATTGATCTTTGTTATTAGCACAACTTCAACAATTATAAATACCAATAATGCAAAGTAATTCCAACCACTTTGCATTTCTCCTTTAAATATCATGGAAATATTACCGAATATAACAATGGCAAAGATAATCGCCATAATAATTTTCAAAACCCTCATAGTTAGATAATTAATTTAAAAATTCAATATCACTCGAAAAACCTTTACTTATATAAAACATCCCCATCATATTAATCTCAATAAAATGAGCTGTTACTAAATCTAATCCATTTCTTCTAATAATAGCTATTACACATTTATCGCCTTGGTTATTTTCACTCCTTAATTGATATCCATTATCATGTTTATGTATTTCGCTAATTGAAAACCTTTCGAAAGAATTATCAAGAAATATCTTAACTTCATTTTTATAAAACTCGATTCTACCTGTCTTATACTTCGTATCTTTAGCAATAACTTGCTTCCCTTGCAGACGTAGCATTTCTACTTTATTATACTCAAATACTATCTTCTCTTTCTCATCTTCCTCCACTTTTTGCATTGTAGGCGTAGAATTATCATTATTTCTCTTTTCTAGATTACACCCTAATAACAGCAACAACAGCACTAGGGTAAGTAAGCAGTTTAAATTGTTTCATAAAATACAATTTTGTTTATAAACATTATCATTAGTGGGCACTTAAAACCCACTGATTGTTAATTGTTTAAATTCATGTTCTTTGACATTTTTGTAATCGCATTTCGTAAGCACTTCTCTTACAGGAGTTTTATCGAGTAGAGAGATGCTGAGAATTTGTAGAATTTCGTAGATTGAGCGGCCAACTTTCAGTTTGTTACCAATAATGGCAACAAGGC
>JAWOEH010000044.1:0-12415 GCA_046482855.1 Bacteroidales bacterium
ACACCCTGGACCCTGCCCTCCAACACGGCATTGGCTGTTGGTCCCAAAATACGCTATGTAAAGGTACGCTCCTTTAACAAATATACCGGTGAGCCCATAACAGTTCTGCTTGCCAAAGATTTACTGGATACGCATTTCAACCCCAAGCATGCCGATGTGGCTATGGAAGCTTATAAACCCGGCGATAAGAAGATTCCCTTCACGGTTTTAGATGAGTATGCCGGGGAAGATCTTGTGGGCATCCGTTACCAGCAGCTCATTCCCTGGGTGAATCCCGGCGAAAATGGGTTCCGGGTAATTCCAGGCGATTATGTAACCACCGAGGACGGTACAGGAATTGTACACATTGCCCCCACTTTTGGTGCTGATGACGACCGCGTTGCCAAGCAGAGCAATATTCCACCATTGGTGCTTATCGACAAAGAGGGCGAGCGTCAACCCATGGTTGACAAACAAGGACGTTTCTTCCCCCTTGACCATTTGGATGATGAGTTTGCGAACACAGCCATGGACAAAGAGGCTTATGCCGAATTTGCCGGACGCTATGTAAAGAATGAATACGACGATTCACTGGCAGACGACGCCCCAACCCTGGATGTGGATCTTTCTGTTATGTTGAAGAAAGCCAATAAGGCCTTCAATGTGGAGAAACATGAACACAACTATCCCCATTGTTGGCGTACCGACAAACCCATACTCTACTATCCGCTGGACTCCTGGTTCATTCGCACCACGGCTCTCAAAAAACGTATGATGGAGCTGAACGACACCATCAACTGGAAGCCGGAATCAACCGGCACCGGACGTTTTGGCAAATGGTTGGAAAACCTGCAGGACTGGAACCTGAGCCGTTCTCGCTACTGGGGAACACCGTTGCCCATTTGGGCTACAGCCGACCGCTCCGAACTTAAATGCATCGGTTCGGTTGAGGAGCTGAAGCAAGAAATTGACAAATCAGTTGCCGCCGGACATATGGAGCGCAACCCCATTACCGATTTTGAGGTAGGCAACTACGAAAAGGAGAATTACGAGAAGATCGACCTGCATCGTCCGTTTGTCGATGAGGTGGTACTGGTTTCCGATAAAGGCGAAAAGATGGTACGCGAAAGCGACCTGATTGACGTATGGTTCGACTCCGGGGCAATGCCGTATGCGCAAATTCATTACCCCTTTGAAAATACTGCAGATTTCCGTCAAGTATTCCCGGCCGATTTTATTGCCGAAGGCGTAGATCAAACACGGGGTTGGTTTTTTACCTTGCATGCCTTGGCAACTATGCTATTCGACTCAGTTGCCTACAAAAACATCATCTCCAACGGATTGGTATTGGATAAAAAGGGCAACAAAATGTCGAAACGACTGGGGAATGCTGTCGATCCCTTCGAAACCATCGATAAACACGGAGCCGATCCGTTGCGTTGGTACATGATTACCAACGCGCAGCCCTGGGACAACCTAAAGTTTGATGCCGCAGGACTGGATGAAGTGAAGCGAAAATTCTTTGGTACATTATACAATACCTACTCTTTTTTCTCGCTATATGCCAATGTTGACGGATTCACAAATACCGACAAGCAGATTCCGTTGGGGCAGCGGCCCGAAATTGATCAATGGATTATCTCACTACTCAATTCCCTGGTGCAAGAGGTGAAAGAATATTACGAAGAATACGAACCCACACGCGCCGGACGAGCCATTCAGAATTTTGTTATCGAGAATCTGAGTAACTGGTACGTGCGCTTGAACCGTAAACGTTTCTGGGGAGGGGATCTTTCCGATGACAAAAAAGCCGCCTACCAAACGCTGTACACGTGTTTGGAAACCATTGCCAAGCTAATGGCTCCTATTTCGCCTATGTTTGCCGACCGATTGTTTAAGGATCTTACCGCAGTAAGCGGCACCCACAGAGAATCATCGGTACATCTGGCAACTTTTGCCAACTACGACGCTACCCTAATTGACAAGGATTTGGAGGAGCGCATGGACATTGCTCAGCGTGTGTCCTCCATGATTCTGGGACTGCGCCGCAAAGTGAATATCAAGGTACGACAGCCCCTTGCGAAACTCATGCTGCCCATAACGCATGCCAGTTTCCGCGATAAATTTGAAGCCATCAAAGAGCTGGTGCTTAATGAGGTGAACGTGAAAGAGGTTGCCTACATTACCGATACAGCCGGCGTGATTGAGAAAAAAATCAAGCCCAACTTCAAAACGCTGGGCCCCAAGTATGGCAAGCTGATGAAATTTATCTCAAAAACAGTAAACCAAATGGGCCAGGAAGACATTGTTGCCTTTGAAAAAAGCGGAAGCTATACACTGGAAGCTCAGGGAGAGACCATCGAACTGTCACTGGAAGACGTAGAGATTTCTACCGAAGACATCCCAGGCTTGTTGGTTGCCAATGATGGTGACATTACCGTGGCATTGGATATTTCGCTCACTGAAGAGTTGAAGAGCGAAGGTATTGCCCGCGAGTTTGTAAACCGCATTCAAAACCTGCGCAAATCGAGCAATTTTGAAGTTACCGATAAAATAAAAGTGGCCATAGAACGTCATAAAGCTATAAATCAAGCTATTGACAAACACGCCTCCTACATTGGGGCACAAACTTTAGCCACACAAATAGATTTAGTAGATAAAGTTGAACAAAACGAAGCACATTCCGTAGAACTGGACGATGAAGTACAAACACGTATCTTTATCGAAAAGATAGCAAACTAAATTCTTTGTTTTGAAAATTTTGTTATCTTTAAATTCAACTTAAAAACCATTGAATATGGCTGAGAAGAAACGATATTCAGATGAAGAGTTGGAGGAATTCAAACAAATCATTCTGCACAAGCTTGATAAAGCCAAGGAAGATTATGAATTGTTGAAGCGATCGATTACCCATAGTGAAAGTAACGATACTGAAGACACCTCTCCAACTTTTAAAGTGTTAGAAGAAGGCGCAGCCACTCTTTCGAAAGAAGAAGCTGGGCGATTGGCACAACGCCAGCAAAAATTCATCCAACACTTACGCGCTGCCCTTGTACGCATTGAAAGTAAGAGCTATGGTATTTGCCGTGAAACCGGGAAACTCATTGCTAAAGAGCGACTGCGTGCAGTACCTCATGCAACGCTAAGCATTGAGGCAAAACAAAACCAAAAGTAAGCGTTGAAACGCAATAATAAAAACTCCCGCCAGTCGGTGGGAGTTTTTTTATGCATACGTTTTTGCCAATAGCAGGGTTTTAATCCGAATAAGTCATCAATAATTCCTGGCTGCAACAGCCACTATTCCTCGCTAAAGCAAGGTCATATGCATTTAAGTCGGGGTTACCCACCATAAAAATCGAGCAGCTTTGGATTTTATTCATAATAAATATGATTTATGAATAGTTCCGGTTAACATGTTTTTTTTTAGTTTTAGGAAAATTTTCTACCATGAGTATTACAAAAAAATCGATTATCCTTATTGTTTTGATTCTGATTATTGATCAGGCCTTAAAAATATGGATTAAAACCCACATGATTCTGGGCCAGGAGTACACTGTTTTTGGTGACTGGTTCCTGATTCATTTCACCGAAAATAACGGTATGGCTTTTGGCATGGAGTTTTGGGGGCGGCATGGGAAGCTTTTCCTAAGCATTTTCCGCATATTGGCCGTTATTAGTATTGGCTGGTACATAAACCACCTTATAAAACACAACGCTCCTAAAGGATTAGTGCTAAGTATTGCGCTGATTATGGCCGGAGCCATTGGCAATATTATCGACAGTGCTTTTTATGGCCTGTTATTTAATGAAAGTTACTACCAGGTAGCTGAATTTCTGCCGCCAGAAGGAGGGTACGCACCTTTTCTGCAAGGCCGAGTAGTAGACATGTTCTACTTCCCCGTATTGCAAGGACACTACCCCGATTGGTTCCCCTTTCGTGCAAGCGAAGAATTTATTTTCTTCCGACCCGTATTTAATATCGCTGATACAGCTATTACTACAGGTGTAGCCTTAATACTCCTATTCCAACGAAGTTTCTTTAAACATTAAATCCGGATAAATGATACAAGAAAAGGCAAGCTTTATCGCTTGCCTTTTCTTGTATAGAAATTTCCTTCTTTATTCTGCGGCGACTCCTGCCTTACCTATTCTTTCCAATACCCTTCGCGATCCAAAAGATCATCGAGCGAAGCGATGCCATATACGACTACTGCCGTAACAATAGAAGTATGATTCTGATACTCAGGAATACTTTTATTGTAAAGATCTCGTTCGGTATGCCAAATTTCCCGATAGCTAAAGTTGTAGCCCTTTGGATCGGCAGTACTAAAAGTCATTACAGGCACACCGGCTACGGCAAAAGGGCCACTGTCAGTTCCCCAGGGCTCCACAGGCTGTTTACGGGGGCGATGCTCAGTAAGCTCAAAGGGGAAGTCGGGGTTAATGGCATTCAAGGGAGCACATATACGTTCCATCTCGTCACGCATAGCATCGGTAACAGCAATGCCTGTTGGCACTGTAGGCCCTCCGTCACGATTAAACATATTGGCAACTTTGGTCAATTTTTTGGGGTTATTGGCTACCCAATGTTTCGATCCCAAAAGACCAAACTCTTCACCTGCCCACAAAATCACCAATATGGTGCGCTTAGGTTTGCCACCCGCTTCCATGATCAGTCTCGCAGCTTCCATGGCGGGAGTTACTCCGGAACCATCGTCAACACCCCCCGTAGCAACATCGTACGCATCCAGGTGCCCGCCCATAATCACATACTCATCAGGATATTCAGTTCCCGGAATGATGCCGATAACATTATGGTATTTCACAGGACCCATTTTAAAATGGTTCCGAATATCAAATTCCAGTTGAAAATAACGTCGCTCTTCGGCCATTCTGCGAATTTTAGCATACTGATGTTCATCCAACTTGATGTCCGGTACTTCAGGAAGGGTCTCGAATCGTAAATTGTCAATATTTTTCCTATCATAAAGAGCAGCCAGTGGTGTTTGGGCTTTTTGAATAATACCCAATATTCCCGCTTCTTTCATCTGTTTGTAGAACAGCGCCGGCTCCATGTTATAGGGAAGAAGTTCTTTTTGTTCGCCACTCTTTCGGTTTTGCCAATTTTCCCGTCGTATTTTATTATTCTCAATCGTTATTTCGTCATTGGCTTGAATAATGGAGTCTCTATAGGCGTCAGCTTCTTCAGATATATCGATTGGCCACCCTGCACTTTCGCCCTCAATAAGCACCCAGGCACCTTTCAAGGCCCCCTTCATGCGCTCAAACTCGGCCGTTGTGCGGGGTTCTACCAAAACATGTCCTCGCTGCACACCCTTGGTTCCGGAGGTATAGGAAGGAGTGACAAAGTGCAGGTGCATTCCTTCATCGCCAAGTAAACGACCAAACCAGGGCCCTCGATTAAAGCCTACAGGCAACTCACCCACCTCGTCCATTTCCACCTGCATGCCCCATTCACGAAATTTATGAGCAGCCCATTGTGCAGCATTCTCATAGGCATCGGAACCAATAAGTCGTCCGCCAAAACGGTTACTTAACACATCCAGGTGTTGCATCGTGCGGTTGTCTGATTTCCCTATTTCAATAATTTTTTGCACCACCGCATCATCCTGAGCATTACTAGTAAAGCTCATAGCAGACAACCCGAGTACAAATGTTAACACATAATACTGAAAAATTCTCATAGCATTTTTTCTATTGCGAAGAACTATAGCAAATGTTACTAACGCCTTCAGTTAACAATTTTATTGTTTTGGTTAAGCAGAAAGATCACCCACCATGGGATCTTTCCAATTGTTTAGACACTTTATACGATAAAGGTTTACTTCACCTCCTAAGTGTGAGGTTAAAATTACGATTACTTCACCTGGCTTGTAACTTCACTCACCATACTCTAATACCTGATAAGACGGTTCTTTTACAGGAGAACAAAAGTAAAAAAGGGGAACAGTTGATTCTCGTGACGATAGCAATAATAAATATAATTTTATGAATGGTTCGGGCTAAAAAGATATTTTGTAAATTAGCTGAAGCAATATAAACCTGCACATTATGAATCGAATTATTGTACCTATTGATTTTAGTGACTATTCCATGCAAGGCATAGAACTTGCCATTCTGTTGTCCAAAAAGATTCCCAGCCAAATTCAACTTCTCTACGTCATGAAGAAGAGCGCAGATTACTCGCCTGGCACACAACAGGAGGAACAGCGATATGCCGACAAGAAATTTAAAGCGATTGTGGAGACTTATAGGAAAAAATTGCACCCAAACTCCGAAATAAAATATATCATTAAGCCGGGCAAAATCTATCGCGAGATTGTCAATCAAGCCGAATCCTTTGAGCAATCCTTCATTGTAGCCACCACACATGGGGCTTCCGGATTTGAGAATCTGTTTATAGGCAGCAATGCGTTCAAAATTGTTACGGCAACAACACGGCCGGTATTTACAACTCGTGGCGATGAATTGCCCAGGTATATCCGTCGAATTGTAATGCCCATAGATATCACCGCCGACACCCGGCAGAAAGTCCCTTTTACCGTGCGGGTTGCCAAAGAGTGCGGAGCAGAAATACATGTGGTAAATGTTACTACCTCCAATGCTGAAGATATTCACCGAAAACTTGGGCAATATCAAAAGCAGGTGGTAGAGTATATCGAGAAATATGATGTACGTTGCAAAACAGGAAAAATTGTGGGTCCTAATCTTACCGACATCACCATTGAATATGCCCGCGAAGTAGAGGCGGATATGATCTCGATCATGACCGAGCAGCCCTCCGATTTAGGAAATCTGGTAATGGGCAGCTATGCGCAACAAATGTTGAATAAATCGCCCTTACCGGTGCTAAGCATTACCCCAAAGGAACTCCACGTTTCCGGAGCGTTCAATACACAAGGATAACTTACAACTCAACAATAAAACAACCGGGAAAGGCAGGCTTAAGCTTGCTTTTCGCGTCTTCAGCAGCAAAGCGACTGGCAACAGGACCAATCAGCACCTTAAAAATTTCCCCATTGGGGTGTCGCTCAACTTGCAAAACCACTTTCTGCTTATAGCTGGCAGGTAGGTTATCAATAAGATGCATAACAGAAGTCAAGGTCTGAAAAGATCCTAGCTGAACACAAAACCCTTCAACCTTTTGTGAGGAAATATTGACCTTATAGAGCGCCGTAGGTACCTTTCCATCCTTCTTTCTACCTTCAGAAACATCAACCTGTTCCTGCTGAATGCTTTGATTTTGCTGTTTCTGAGGCTTTTCAAAATCATCTAACGAGCCAACGATTTCCACCCGGACTTTAACCAGCCCCTTATCCACAAAATCCAACGCTTCGGCAGCCGACCTGGACAAGTCAATGATCCGACCCTGTTTAAAAGGGCCCCGATCGTTAATGCGGACAACCACGCGTTTACTATTTTCCAGGTTCGTTACCTGTACAATGGTGCCAAAGGGTAATTTTGGATGAGCAGCCGTTTTTTTTGCATGGTGATAGCGTTCTCCATTAGCGGTTTTTCTTCCCACAAACTTATCGGCATAATACGAAGCCAGGCCCTCTTGTGTTTTTTGAGCAAACAATTGGGTTGTAAAGCCCAAAAGAACCAATCCTATAAACAACCATTTTCCATGCATAACATATGTAAATTTTGTAAACACTCCGTTAGCTATTTCTTTTTTCATCATAAAAATATTGGATCTCCTCATCTCCGGGAGATAAGTTCTCATCGGCTGAAGAATCCTCTTTTCGCGAGGGAATCTCCCTTTTTTTGGGTCCCTCATTTCGATAATAGAGTGCTAAAATCAGCCCCCCCACAGCACCGGATAAGTGTCCTTCCCATGAATATTCCGGCATAATAGGTAAAACGCCCCAAATCATGCTTCCGTACAAAAAAACAACAATTAATGATAGGGCTGCCAAACGAACATTATGACGGACCACACCACTAAAAAACAGAAAGGCGGCAAAGGCATATATCAACCCACTAGCACCAATATGATAAGCAGGCCTTCCACCAGCCCAGGTCCATAATCCGGCCATCAACCAACTCCATAAAAACAATTTAAGAGCAATGGGCCTGTAAAAATACCATATTCCTCCGCCCAAAACTAAAAATGGGACAGTATTCGCGGCCAGGTGTTCTATATTGCCGTGTAGTAGGGGCCCCAAAAGAACCCCTCGTAAGCCGGAAAGAGTACGTGGGAAAATCCCCCAATTCGAGAAATCGATATCTCCCAGCCACTCTAATCCCAGAACAACCCACATAAGGCTCACTAAAGCCAAGGGTACCGAAAATGCGCGCTTAAAAGGAACGGGTATCTTCATGCGTTAAAATCGATTTCTTACGAAGATAAAAAAAGGTGCCCACATGAGCACCTTAAAAATTCATTGAACGATAATTATTAAAACCACCCTGAGTCTTCAATAGTAAAGGTAGTATACCCAATTTCATAACCATCGGCAAAAATGTATACATCGTATTTCCCTACAATCAGCTCCCCATCGTTTTTCCAGTAGATAGTAACCGGCACTTCCTCATTGTAGTATTCAACTGGACGTTTGGCTGAGTATACAATCGTTTCATCCTGGTATTCAAACAAATCATCCTCCGATTTTGCCAGAATAAAATCATCTGGTCCGGCAATACGAACATACACATCCCGCTGACCTGGTGTGGCAAGTACATTTTCCTTAATCGTAAAAGTAACTTTAATCTTGTCCACCTTATCCACCTTATTTTTCTCCTTACCCCGGCTATTTATAGGCATAGCATTCACACCAGAAGTACTGAGCACACTCGCCTTTTCGACCTTAGTGCTCAAATCCTGATTTTGCTCCTCCAAATTCTCTTTATCAGAAAGGGTTCTGCGCATTTCACTTTTTACTTTTGTATTCTCAGTAACCAGCTCCTGATTGCGGGTATTAAGCGAATCAATTTGGCGCACGTAACTCTTAGCTACATCGCGCAGGGTGCTTAGCTCTGTTTGCAGTTGACGAATCCGGCGGAAGTTTGTAGTTTTCACGTCTTTCAATTCCGTGAGCAATTCATCAATTTTGCCCTGCTCCTGAACCAAACGCGAATTTAGCGTATCATTATTTGTTTCCAGGGAGTCGTATTCCGAGCGTAAAGTTAACAAACTCTCTTCAAGCGAATTCTTCTCTTCTGTAAGCACTTGCTTAATTTCTTGCGTAGTACCTCGTTGATCGATATATAACCAGGTAACAACAATAAGTAAAATAGCCACAATGGCTATGATTACTTTCATCCCGGTTCCGGATTTCTGACCTCCCGAAGGCTTCTCATTCCCCTGGTTACTTTTCGGTTGCTGCGTGTCTTTTTTCTCTTCCATGTCTATTGTGTTGATTTTGGGTGCAATTTTGCGTCTCACAAAAATAATCCGAAATCCTAAAAGGTCAAAACCTTTTGGGAGTATATGCGTATAAAACGGCTTTCTTTTGGGATTATTATTCCGTCTGATTCCATAATTGCCCCACTAAATAGTACGCCCCTTTTACCACCACTTCTCCTGTTTTCAGTTGCTCATCGGGGTCAATCAACCCTACCCAATCGCCGTACTCAGGGCCTTTCGTCACAGGTACGGGCCGGTATTGTTCATCCCGATAAATAAACACCACCGACTCATCGTTGTAAGTAACAATCCCTTCCGAAGGAATCGTATAATAGGTTTTCTCTTGCAGGAAAATCTCCCCTTGAATTTTCATTCCCGGTTTTAGCAAAGCATCCTCATTTTCAATGGAGGCATAAACAGAGAAAGATTGCTCTCCGGATTTTAGCATCTGACCTACATTTTGCAAGGTAGTTACACGTTTAGTATCCGGCACACCCACCACTTCGAACTGCATTTTCATACCGGGTTGTAGTTGAGTAATACTACGTTGATAAACTTGCAGATGGGCATGTAATTGCGAGATATCCACCACCTGATAAACGGCTGAACGCGCCTCAACAAACTTGCCTAAATTCCCATTAAGAGTTGTAACAAACCCGGAAATTGGACTTCGAAGCACCATATGGGATTGCAAATCCCCTTTGGCAATCGTAGCGACATCCAAATTCAGCATCTGCAATTGTTTCTTAAGCGACTCATAGCGGGCTTTTTCGCTCCAATACGCGGCCTCGGCATCTTGCATACGTTTTATGGAAGCTGCATTTTCCACTGTCAATTGTCCCTGACGCTTATAGTCCTGCTCGGCATACTTAAGCAAGGCCTTTGCCTCCAAAAATGCCTCCTGTAGCTTTATTATCTCTAAATCTTCAAGGGTGGCCAGTACGGCTCCCTGCTTCACAAAATCGCCAGGCACATAGTTCAGATTAGTAATACGCCCGCCCATGGGTGTAGTAATGGATACAAGTTGATCAGGCAGAGCCTCGAGAGTCCCGAAGCACGCCACTGCTGCGGATATAGGTTGCTCGCGAAGCCGATCCGTTTCAATGTTGGTTTGTGCTAACTCATCGGCCGACAAATGAATACTTACCTGATTGTTTGGGCTTGCATTTACCTCCGAATTTTTATCCGAAGAGGAACCGGTTTCCGTATTTGAGCAGCTTAAAATAAAAAAGCTAAAAACGAAAAAAGGAATGACTCTATTTGGTTTCATATACAACTATTTTTGGGTAGGTGGTTAAATTTATTGGTTTATAAATAGCGCTCCAAAGCTATTGTAAGTTGATTATATTCGTTAAGGGTTTGCAAATATTGCATTTTGAGCCTGTAGGCTAACTCCATACCCCGGACAAATTCGGCAAAATTAATTTCTTCGTGTTTCAATTGACTCTGCAAAGTGTTTATCATAATAGTAGCTTGCTCCAAATCGTTTTCCTGCATGGCAACAAGTTCATTATTCAGCTGATGCAACTGTACAAGTGCATTATCAATGCTTCGCTCTAGGGCAAAACGGGTCTGAGTCAACCGGTTTTGTTCCTGCGCCAGGCGAATCTTCTCCTGCTTAAGCTGGCTATATTGACCCGTTTGAAAAATGGGAATGGCAATGCCGGCAGTCCAACCGGAAAATCCATCAACACCATCGATTTGCTGAGAAAAATACCCTATATGTACACTAGGAAAGAAACCTGACAAAGCACTTTGTTTTCGTTTCATTGCAATAGCCAGGGATTGTTCCTGCTGCTTCAGCTGCAAAGATCCGGATAGCGTATCCTCCTCATCTCGGGCCAATTGATAAATAGTAAGGGTATCCAGTGCAGGCAGGTAATTGCCCTCTTGTTGCATCAAAGTCTTAAGCCTATTTTCTACAACAATCAGCGTATTTAACTCCCGGTTAAGTTGGTTACGAGCTGAAGCGAAAGCCGTAGTTCCCATACTTTTATCCAGCAAGGTACTCTCTCCATACTTATATTGGGCATTCGCTACTTCTGCATAGCTTTCAAACAAATCTTTCTGCTCCTTTAACAATTTAAGGCGTTGCATACGATACACCCATTCGTAATACACTTGTTTCACCTCTCGGGCCACTTCTCGTCTTGTTACTTCGGTTTGTAAGATTGCCTGTTTCTCTTCCAGTTTCACTAACTGATGTTGCTTAATGCCCTGAAACAGGTTCCCCAGATCTTGTTCAACCCGAACGGCATAATCCGTCATGCCCGAATTTATTTGGCCATGTTCATAAGTTACACTTGTAGGGCCAAGCTGCCAGGCTTCGCCTTTGGTAGCCGTAACTCGTTGCTGCTCTAAAAGGGCATTCTTTACAGCTGTATGGTTCTGTTCGGCTCGTTCAAGAGCCTCTTCCAGCGTAAGCGGATTGGGTTCCTGCTGAGCCTGAACACTCATAGGAAGACCGAAACCAATAAGCAGGAGCACCAATGTGACAACCTTTGATGTTTTCAGTGTAGGAGGTTTTGTAAAGAGCTTATACAATATGGGTAAAATAATCATAGTCAACATAGTGGCGGTGATAACACCTCCTATTACCACCGTTGCCAAGGGCCTTTGTACTTCGGCTCCGGCAGAAGTGGAAATGGCCATGGGCAAAAAACCCAAAATATCTGTGGAAGCAGTCATCAGAACAGGACGCAATCGGGTTAGCGCTCCTTGTCGCACGATCTCATCCACACTGGTAATACCCTCCTCCTTTAACTGATTGTAATAACTGATGAGCACAATTCCATTCAACACCGCCACTCCAAACAGGGCAATAAAGCCCACTCCGGCCGATATACTAAAAGGCATCCCCCGTAACCACAGGGCAGCAATTCCTCCCACTGCCGATAAGGGAACGGCCGAAAAAATCAAAAGAGCATACTTAAAGGAATTAAAGGTAAAAAAGAGCAAAATAAAAATAAGCAGCAAAGCTATCGGAACAGCAATCACCAAGCGCTTTTTGGCATCTTTAAGGTTTTCAAACTGACCGGTATAGGAAAGGGTGTAACCGGGTTTTAG
>JAWOEH010000086.1:0-13640 GCA_046482855.1 Bacteroidales bacterium
TATAACCCGTTTCCTCATAAAGCTGATCCTTTATCTCTTCGCTGATAATCGACTGCAGCTGAGCCACCAATGTAGGATAGGGGTGAGGCCCTACGACGGAACCCATGAGGTAAAAGGTCTCCTCCGGGCGTCGGCTCCAAGCCCGGAGGGCTTCGTTTATCGCATCTTTTAAGGTACCATTGCCCGATTTCGCAGGAATTACATTCGCACCCAACATTCTCATCCGTTGCACATTCGTGGCCTGTCGCTCCATGTCGGTTTGCCCCATGTAAATGGTGCAGGAAAGATCCAGTAATGCACATACGGTAGCCGTTGCAACGCCATGTTGTCCCGCTCCGGTTTCGGCTATGATCTCTTTCTTATTCAAAGCTTGTGCTATCAGA
The DNA here is from genome assembly GCA_046482855.1 of Bacteroidales bacterium. GTDB lineage: Bacteria > Bacteroidota > Bacteroidia > Bacteroidales > UBA12077 > CAYVSF01. Next base: position 384 of record JAWOEH010000086.1, read on the forward strand.
GCCTGACCAACAGTGTTATTTATTTTATGCGAACCGGTATGAGTCAGATCTTCCCGTTTTAAATAAATCTGATACCCATACTTCTGCGATAAACGATTTGCATAATATAGCGGTGTGGGACGACCAACATATTGTTGCAATAATTTTTTGTAGGCTGTACGAAAGTGCGATGACTCCAAAACTTCTTGATATCGGGCTGTTAATTCAGTAATATTTGCCTGAAGGATTTCAGGAATAAAGGCTCCGCCATAACGACCATAGAACCCCTTTTTATTTGCGCTTAATGTTATTGTCTCTTTGTTCATGATAAGGCTTTTAGAAATTTAGTTAGTACATCTGTATCTTTTTTGCCTGCAGCTACTTCAAATCCGCTATTCAGGTCTATTCCATGAAATTTAGAGTGCTTTAGCTCTTTTAGAGCACTTACATGTTGAGGGGTGATTCCTCCACTCAGAATAAAGGGGGTAGTACCCTGGTAACGTTCCAGATGTTGCCAGTTAAAGCGATGGCCATTGCCCCCGGGAGCTTTGCCGGCTGTATCAAACAGGAAGAAATCACAGGTCTCCTCATAGGCATCTGTGAGGATTTGGCTGTGCTTATCCTGTATAGAAAACGCTTTTATCACGCGAAATGAGTATGTACGTAATTGCTCGCATAATGCAGGGGATTCGGTGCCATGAAGCTGTATCCAGTCCAAGGGGAATTGCCTGTGCACATTCAGGATCTCGCTCATGTCGGCATCTACAAATACGCCTACACGTTTGCCTTCTATTGGTTGAGTTCGACTAGCCAGAGAGGGTAAGAGATCTTTGCTCACATAACGAGGTGAAGGGGGATAAAAGATAAATCCATAAAGATCGGGGGCTATTTCCTTAGTAAATATCAGCTCAATGTTCTCGGCCTCTCTTAAACCGCAAATTTTACTGAGTAGCTTCATAATTTATTTCCTTTCTTATGTCTTTCAATTTTTTGCTAAATTGCTTGCAAGCCTTTCCCGGTTGGCTCTCTTCCATGAACAGAGTACCCATCAGGAAACCTTTGTATCCTGCAGATTCAAGGGCTATAATATCTTCGGGTTTCCTTATTCCGCTTTCGGCAATGGCCAGACAATTGGAAGGAACCTCTTTGATTATGGCTAGTTGCTGCTCAATGGATACCTTGAAGGTTGTTAAGTCTCGCGCATTTACCCCTATAAGGCTGGCTTTCGCCGGCACTTTCTCTAATTCCTTAGCATCATGAATCTCTGTTACAACCTCCAGACCTAAATCGTACGCCTGACTATGCAGATCTTTAAGCTGTTGTTTTGTATTCACGGCAGCTATCAGGAGTACCGCATCGGCCCCATATGCCTTTGCTTCAATGAGCTGATAAGGGCTGATAATAAAGTCCTTCTGGAGTATCGGGCAATAATTCATCTCTCTTGCCTTTTGAAGATCCCGGAGTGAACCGTTAAAATATTTCTCATCCGTGAGAATTGACAGAGCTGAAGAGCCTGCTTGCATATAGGCAACGGTTGTTTCGGCAACCTGGGCCTCTGTATTAATCATGCCTGCACTTGGTGAGGCGCGCTTGAATTCGCTTATGATACCGGTTTTGTCCTTTCGCTCCAGGTAGTGAGCTAAGGATACCGTACCTGTAGAGAAAAAGAGAGATTGTTGTAGTAGTTTTTCGGGGTATAAAGAAGCCCTTAAAGCGACTTCCTGCCGTTTATGTTGAATAATCGTATCAAGATAGCTCATGAGGGTAAGTTTATGAATGTTTCAAATGCAGTAAATGCTTGTTTTTCTTTTAGGGAAATTTGTGCTTCCTTATAACAAGCCTGTAGTGTGAGATGGGGATAATAGGTTTGCAACGCATGTGCAGCATTGGCCAGAACTACCTGCTCCTGCGGTTGAGTCCCTTTCCCCCGCAGTATATTTACAAACAGGTCGGCTGCTTCCTGTACGGTTCTGCCCCCTTTAAGTGCCTCTGTCGACACTCGCGGGAAAGGCACCGAAATACCCGGTTGTTGCAGTGTTATACCAGTATTGGCGTAACATTTATAATCTCTGGTGAGGGAAATTTCATCATACCCATCGCTGCTATGCACTATGCAATAGGTTCGGTTTTCCTTTTGCAATACATAGTGATACAGCCGCGCAAGGTCATACCCGTAAACACCGGTAAATTGGTGGCTGGGGTTTGCCGGGTTTACCATGGGCCCCAAAAGGTTAAAAAAGGTTTTTACACCCATCGCCTTGCGGATAGGAGCAACTCTTTTCATAGCCGGATGGAAGAGCGGGGCATGGAGAATGCAAATGCCCGCTTTTGCAAGCTGTTTTTTAAGTTTTTCGGGTTGAGCTGTAAAAGTATGCCCCAAAGCCTCAAGAACATTGGACGAACCGCTGATAGAAGAGACTCCGTAGTTCCCATGTTTCGTGACTTTGGCGCCCGCTCCGGCAACCACAAAGGCAGCTAGCGTTGAGATGTTGAATGCATCTTTCCCATCGCCACCCGTGCCGCATAAATCAATGGTATTTTGTTCTCCTAAATCCAGGGTTTCGGCCTTTTCCTGCATGGCTTTCCGGAATCCGATAAACTCAGTCAAGGTGATTCTTCGCATACGAAATACCGATAAAAAAGCTGCTACCTGTTCAGGGGGGATATCTCCCTCTGCTATGGCTTTCATATGTTGGTAGGCATTATCCTGGCTCAGGGATTTCTGCTGGAACAGAGATTCTAGTGTTGTTTTCATAATGATGGATATTTTATTAGCAATAGAGGCCGTTAATAGTTGGAATGGTAAATTTCCCAGCGTGAGAAGTTGGCAACTCTGGTGTTTGATCTTCCCGAAGGATAGCAAGAAAATTAGCCAGTAGCTTGTTCCCTTCAGGCGTGAGAATCGATTCCGGGTGAAACTGCACCCCATAAATCGGTTGTATTTCATGTTCGATAACCATGGGATAGCCGGAATCATCAGTGGCCGTTATGCGCATCGCTTCTCCGGGGGCGGTTTCATCTACTACCCACGAATGGTAACGACCGACTAAAATGGGAAGGTTTAACTCTTTGAATAAAGAGCTTTTCGAAACATTTGATAAGGTTGTTTGCACTCCATGCACTACTTGTGTAAGTTGCTTTAACTTCCCTTTGAAGTGTTGGGCAATAGCTTGCATTCCTAAACAAATGCCTAAAACAGGCATCGTGGCAGGCAACTGCTTCAGAAACTTCAATAGATCTCCTGACTCTTCGGGCAGACCCGGCCCGGGTGAGATAATGATCCCATGGTAAGAGTGAATAGTGGCCATGGGAATTTCATCATTTTTTACCACATCACATTGAGCTCCCAGATCGATTAAAGCCTGATAGATGTTATAGGTAAAGGAATCGTAGTTGTCAATAAGAAGTAGTTTCGGATTCATATTGTTATGTTTTCTGTTTATAAAATGTGTTCGGTTGAGTTTGATGCTTGACGGGTTGCCAGAAATAGTGCTTCTAATTTTTGTTGCATCTCTGCCATTTCCCTCTGAATATTGGAAACTGCTACAATTCCGGCGCCTGCCTGATAATACAGCCTGTTATTCTGGCTTAAAAGAGTACGAATAGTAATGGCTTGCCGGATATTTCCATTCAGGCTAAAGAAGCCCACAGCACCTCCGTACCAACGCCGAGGTGTAGCCTCATACTGCTGAATGAGTTCAAGGGCTTTAGCCTTTGGTGCTCCAGTAAGGGTTCCGGCAGGGAACGTGCTAAGAAATACCTCGATGCTGGTTCTATTATCAGGTATTTCGCCACGCACACTGGAGACCATATGATGCACATGGCTGTAGCTTTCAATGGTTTTGAATGCCTCCACAACAATGTTTTTTGTATCTATTCCTAAGTCGTTTCGGGCAAGATCTACCAGCATTACATGTTCTGCATTTTCCTTGGGATCGTCCATTAGCTGTTGAATGGCCAGGTGATCCTCTGCTAGCTCAACTGTGCGGGGGCAAGTCCCGGCTATCGGTTTTACACGAGCTGTTTTATTGTCAACCGATAATTGCAGTTCCGGAGAGGAGCCTAATAACCGGTAATTGCCATAATCGAAGTAAAACAAATAGGGAGAGGGATTTAGGGCGCGCAATTGTCGGTAAACCTGAAAATCGTCTCCTTGAAATTCCGCGCTATAATTTCGTGACAGCACCAGTTGGAAGGTATCGCCACGCTTGCAATGATCGATGGCCTGTTTTATGGCATCACTCAGATAATGGTCTTCCACACTGGGTTTGGGCATTGTCTGCAGTTCGAAGGGGAAATCCAATACTGCATTGTCTGACAATCTATCGAGGATAAAACTGCTTTGAAACGATTCTTCAGCCAAACAATTTTCGATGAGATATAATTTGTGCCGATTAGGATCGAATACCAATACAAAACGGAACAAGGCATAAGTAAAAACAACATCCGTATGAGCGAGTGATCTTTTTGTTAACGGTTTTTTCAATTCATAAGCTTCAAAAGAAGTGTGACCAAAGAGGCCATTGTGCACTGATTGAGAGCCTTCGATATGCAGCTGTGCAAGAAATTGTGTATAGAGATCAACAAAGTCATTTTCCTTTGTGTAGCGAATTTCTTCTTTTTGCTGGGGGGTAATACAGTTTAGTTGATGGGGAGTGGCCGATAGTTCAATTAAAGGTTCTAAACATACATAAGAGTGGTTATCTTCCTCTCCATTGGAAGTATTACACTCAAACAGCAAAGAGCGGGCAACTGTGTCCCTCAAGCGAGCATAGGCTTGAACCGGTGTAATGCTGTCGACAGCAATTTCGGTTTGCCGGGTTTTTACATGAATGGGTTGCATGGATTTAAGAGTTTAATGAAACAAAAAAGGCCTGTCGTGATTCCGACAGGCCTGCTTAAAGTTTGGGCATAGGAGTGATCACAACCAGGGGAAATTTCCTTGTTGCCACCACCAAGCCATATTTTTAGAAATATTCATCATTGTGTTTATCGATTTTTACTTAAAACAAGAAGCCCATCGCGAGTGGCGATGGGCTTCTTGTTTTATTGGACATGGCACATCTGGCTCACGATTGTTCGTTAGCTTTTTTGTACCACCACCAGTTATTTTGTTTGTTTATTGTCATATTTTCTTATTCTGAGGCAAATATAAATAAATTGCCAGATAAAAATCAAGTAAACGGCAATTATTATTTTTCTTGTTCTTTAAAGATTGCGACAAATTTATCCCCATTGCTTTTTGCGTAGGCTCTGAACATCATATTGGTATTAAAAGGCATGGCAACATTGCCGTATTTATCAACGGCAATTACGCCTCCATCTCCTTGAGCGTCCTTAAGGCGGTTCATGATGAGCTCGTTGGCTGCATCTTTCAATGAAAGCCCTTTGTATTGCATGAGGGCACTGATTTCGTGGGCAACTGTATAGCGGATAAAATATTCGCCATGGCCTGTAGCCGAAACGGCACAAGTGGTATTGTTTGCATAGGTTCCAGCCCCTATAATGGGCGAATCACCTATTCGGCCATATTTTTTATTGGTCATCCCTCCGGTTGATGTGCCTGCAGCCAGGTTTCCATGAGAGTCCAATACTACACAGCCTACAGTGCCGTGTTTTTCAGCCTTTAATGCTCGTTGTAACGACTCATAGCGCGATGGCGTTGAAAAATAACCGGAATCAACAATTTCAAGGCCTTGCTCACGAGCAAATTTCGATGCCCCTTTTCCCGATAGAAGCACATGTTCGGAGTTTTTCATAACGGCAATAGCCGCCGAAATGGGGCTTTTGATGTCACTTACACCCGAAACCGCTCCGGCATTCAGGTTTTTGCCCAACATAATGGATGCATCCAATTCATGAAAGCCATCATGATTGAATACGGCTCCTTTTCCGGCATTGAACAGCGGGCTATTCTCCAGTACATGGATAACTTGCTCAATAACCTCTTCGGCAGGTTTGCCCTGTTCAAGCAAAGTAACACCTTTTGTTAACGCCTCCTGCAGTTTGGCTTTATATTCTGACCGATGGGCATCACTCATAGAGTCGGGATTGGTATTACCTGCGCCACCATGAATGGCTATTGCATAGGTTTGCTTATTATCCTCAGAGGGTTGGTCCTGATTTGAGCAGCCCGCGAAAATAATAGCCAGCATGGAAATAAAAAGGGTGGTGATTGTTTTCATAAGTTATTTATTTATAGTGTAATGCTATTTTGCATTTCAGGAATGAGATCTTTCCACATGGTTTCAATTGTATCGATGCAATGTTAAATATACCTTAAATTACCAAATATCCATTACCTTTGGCGTTTTAATCTTGAGTATTGCTGCCTATGCTACGCCATGTGCAGCGCATGAATCCTGAAAGATATACAAGAAGTGAAAGCACGTATAGTATTGTTTCTGAAGATCGCTCTTTTTTGGTTGGTTTTTGCCTGGATAGCCAGGGCATGGTTCCTGATTTTTCATAGCGATAATTTTCCTGAACCTTCATTATCCCGGGTAGTTGCCATCTACATAAATGGGTTTAAGCTCGACCTGTCGTTTGTTGGATATATCATGGCGCTAACTGGTCTGATTATGACACTGACTTATCCTTTTTCGGGAAGATGGCTTTATCGCGTATTATTGCCGTTTACGCTCTTGTTTTTGATCTTTTTAGGCGGAATATGTGTCGCGGATGCTGAGCTTTATAGTCACTGGGGATACCGAATGGATGCAACGCCATTGCTTTATCTGAAAAATCCAAAGGAAGCTTTTGTTTCGGTGGAAACCCGACGTCTCATTAGTTTAAGTTTGGCTACCATTGGATTTATTCTTTTGGGCTTATTTCTGTTTGTTAGGTTTTTTGGCAAGACAATACATCGGTTGCAAGGAGGAAAAGTGTATGGTGCATTCCTGTTTCTTATCTTAACAGCAAGCATGATTATTCCTATTCGGGGTGGTTTTGGCGTGGCACCTATCAACTCGGGGAATGCCTATTTTTCCGAGAAACAATTTTATAATCATGCGGCCATTAATGTCTTTTGGAATGTAGGTCATGCCTTAAGTAAGGTAAATAAAACCCAGAAAACGTACACGTATATCGATAAAAAGGAGGCGGAGAGGATTTTTAAAAAGTTATATGCAAGCGATTCTTCCAGTGTCCAGTTACTGGAATATAATAAATCGCCCAATGTTGTGATCATCCTTCTTGAAAGTTTTACAAACAAAATAATTGAGCCTCTTGGAGGCATAAAAGGGATAACCCCGCAATTTAATCAGCTGGCATCGGAAGGAGTTCTGTTCTCAAATTTTTATGCCAATGCCGATCGTAGCGATAAAGGTATTGTGGCGATTCTCAGTAGCTTTCCGGCATTACCCGCCAATTCTATTATTAAATATCCGGAGAAAACTGCAAAACTACCTGCATTAACTTCTATATTTAACAAACGTGGCTATCACAGTAGCTTTTATTATGGAGGGGATATCGATTTTGCTAATATGCGTTCCTATGTTATTAACACTGGATTTCAGGAGATAATTTCTCAGAAGGATTTTCCGCAGAAACTAAACGATTCCAAATGGGGCGTTCACGATGAACATGTATTTCAGCGCGTAGCGGAAGATATTGCAAATGAGGAGGAGCCTTTTTTTAAAGTTTTTTTCACCCTAAGTAGTCATGATCCTTTTGAAGTCCCCATGGATCAAGTGATTGCAGGCGAGGATAGGGCCCACAAATTTATGAATTCGGCCTTCTATACCGATAAGTGCCTTGGCGCATTTTTTCAACAAGTAAAGGAACTTCCCCAATGGCAGAATACCTTATTTGTTTTAGTTGCTGATCATGGCAGCCCACGACCCGGGAATTCCAAAGTCTATGAACCGGAAAAATACACAATTCCTATGTTATGGCTGGGAGGAGGGGTGCCCAAAGGGCAGGTTATTGATGTTTTTGGCTCACAAATGGATATGGGCCCCACGGTTTTAGGCCAACTGAATTATCAGGACGATTATGCACCTTATTTTGGAAAGGACATGCTGCAACCCGGATCCCATTTTGCCTTTTATACTTACAATGACGGCTTTAGTTTTCTTTCAAAGGAAGGATATGTAATTTACGATAATCATCAGAAAGGTCGCATAGCAGGTGAGAGTGAAACAATGGAGGAAAAAGGGAAGGTACTGCTACAAACACTATCGTCGATTTTTTCACAATAACACAATCGCTACCTACACAACTAGATGTTGGTTAGACCAAAAGGATCAAACGCTTTCGGATAACTGAAAATGACCAGGAGGTGAATTCCCGGTAAGGGTAAAATAATTGATTTTCATTATATTGGGTCTGCTCTAGGTGCGAAAATGGATAACCATATAAGAAAAAATGGCTTGTTAGCGCTATAATCTTCGTAGATTAATAAATGGTATAAAATATAAGGGGCGAGTCCTATATCAAAATCATTAGTGTCCGGGAAAAAAATAGATTGCTTCACTACGCTCGCAATAATCGGCAACTTTGGGAGGTTCAGGGCGGATGGGGTTGGTTTTCGGCTTTTGCCGAAAACCAACCCCATCCGCCCTGTCAAATTTAATACAAGCAGGTCTTTGCGAGGGAACCGAAGCAATCTAAACATGTTAATCCAAATTTCTCCGGACAATAGTGTATCAAAATATAAAAACATGGCATATATATACCCAATATATGTTCCCGGTACAAAGAAAATAACGGGCATTGATTGGGTACCCCATGTTAAGTTAAATTTTTGTCATGTCGTTGCGAAAGAAAAATACGGTTTGTTTAGTCAAAATTTTTTTGAAATAGCACGCTCTATTCAGATTAGATAGACTGTCTCGAGCTCTTTCTAATTTTTTTTAAATATCGTTCAAGACTCATCAGCAGAGAAGGCAATAATACCAAATTGGTGAGCATAGCCACAATGAGCGTTGTAGAAACTAACAATCCCAAGGCTTTTGTTCCTCCAAAGCTTGATGCAGCAAAGATAAGAAACCCAAAAAAGAGCACAATCGAGGTGTACACCATGCTTACGCCGGTTTCGCGCAAGGCGTTAATAACCGATTCACGAATACTATAACTACACGACTGCAACTCCTGCTTAAACTTGGCTAAAAAATGTATGGAATCATCAACAGAGATACCGAAAGCAATGCTAAATACCAATAAAGTTGAGGGTTTCAGGGTTATGTGAAAATACCCCATGACCCCTCCGGTAATAATTAAGGGTAACAGGTTTGGCAATAGTGAGATTAACACCATTCGGTAGGAGGAGAACATCAGGGCCATAATAAGTGAGATGACAATTATAGCCAGCCCTAAACTAATGAATAAGTTGCGAATCAGGAATTTTGTTCCCTCCAGAAAAACCACAGAGCTTCCGGTAAAGCTAATGTTATAAGATGCATCAGGGAAGGTTTCTTTTGCTTTATTTTGTAAGTTGGCTTGTAAGTTTTCCATCTTTTCGGTGCCAATATTGGCAATTGGGATACTAATGCGTGTTATTTGGTGCAAAGTATCTACAAAGACATCGCCACCGGTTTCTCCTTCGTCAAGATTTAGGTATTGCTGCATGCGCATTAACTCCATAGGATGGGGAACGCGGTAAAGTTTTGGATGCCCTCCCTTGTAGGCCTGATACGCCAGTTTTAGTCCGGTATTTAGGGAGAGAGGACGACCTAAATGTTGATTAATACTGGTATCAGCCACCACTTTTTCTTCAAATTCTTTTATCTTATAGAGCGTTGAAAAATTGTTATCAAACAAACCTCCGGGTTGCTTGCTGTCCACAACCACTTCAAAAGGAAGAATGCCATTGAAATGATCTTCAAAATAGAGCAAGTCTTGATACAACTTTTCGTCCTGCGGAATGTCTTCCACCATATTGCCGGAAGTCTCCAATTTGGAAATACCCCATATACCGGCAATAAGCAGACCCACTGTTACAACATAAACGCCAGTGCGATATTTAAGCGCCAGGGAGATTAATGTGTTTACTAAACGAAGAACAATGGGTTTATCCAGATGTGAGGTGTTTTTAGTTGAAGGTCCTTTTTGATAACTACTAATAATGGGAATTAGCGTTATTGACAATAGAAATACACCCAGAATATTGATAGAAGCAAGTACCCCAAATTCAATAAGAATTGCGCTATTGGTAAGAATGAAGGCTGCAAAACTTATTGAGGTCGTAATGTTGGTAAGCAGCGTTACGCGCCCAATTTTATGCACCATCCGCACAAGAGCTTTTACCTTATTTTTATGGGTTTTATACTCCAGGTGATACTTATTTATCAGAAAAACTGTATTGGGAATGCCAATAACAATAATAAGGGGGGGAACTATACCTGTAAGAATGGTTATCTGATAATTGAACAAAGAGACAAAACCAAATACCCAGATAACAGATATCGCTACTACCAGTAATGAAAGCCCCACTACCTTCAGTGAGCGAAATAAGCCATAGAGAATGAATGCAAGAACCAATATCGCAAGACCAATGAATAAGGTGAGTTCCGACCGAATTTTTTCCATGGTTTTCGTCCGGATATAGGGTAAACCGGAGTAATGCAAAGTAATTCCGGTTCTTTTCGTAAAGATCTTTCCTCGCTTTTGAAGCTCACGTACAACGTTGATACGCTCTTTGCTGTTTACCAGGCTGTCGGTGAGGTTGGCAACAATAACAGTTGTAAAAGTACTGTCCTCATTGGTTAGCAGATAATTTTGATAAAAAGGTTGTTGATTGAAGGTTTGGAAGATCGCATCCAGTTCCTCCTGCGACTCTGGGGTATCCCTGGGGAAGCGTTGCACTTTAAAGCTTCGCTGCATACGATTAAAGGTGGGCATATAAGCACTTGTGATCGAAAGTACCGAGTCGATTCCCCCAATAGCATTGAGTGTATCGGTTAAGGAGGCCCATTGTTGGTAGCCTGTCAAGGTTTTTAAGTGATTATCGGAAGCCCCGATAACCATCATTTTGCCATCATTTCCAAAATGCTCCTTGAACTGTTTATAAGTACTACTGGCTGGGTTGCTCTCCGGCAGCATCTGCGCCAACTCGTAGGCTAACTCCACTTGCGTAGCCCGGTAGCCCATGAAAACACTTAACCCCAATATAATGGCCAGTATCAATTCTCTGTTTCGTAGTATAATTCGTATTGCCCGTTCCCACATAATCACAAGGTATTGTTGATGGCTTTTTAGCGATGCCAAAGATAATAATTGCTATCACTTCAGAAAAGTAAACCAAATGAGTTTTTATGTGTTGTAAAGTTAGTTATACCAACACAAAACTTAATTTCATTTAATTATGGCAGATTTAACAACTACTTACATGGGACTGCAACTGAAGTCACCTGTCATTGCAGCTAGTTCGGGGCTTACCGGAACTGTTGAAGATATCAAAAGCTTTGCAAAAGAGGGGGCCGGAGCAGTAGTAATAAAATCAATTTTTGAAGAAGAAATTCGTAAGGAACTGGAAAAAGACATAGATCAAATGAATCGTGAATCTTTCCTCTATCCCGAGACGATGGATTTCTATGATAATTATATGCAGGATGATGCCTTAACACGCCATTTGCAACTTATTCGTGAAGCCAAGAAGGCTGTTGATATTCCTGTTATCGCTAGCGTAAATTGCGTTACTGCCGAAAAGTGGCCCTACTATGCCCAAACGTTGCAAGATGCAGGAGCCGACGCAATTGAGCTGAATATTTTTGTCCTGCCTAGTGACCCGGAACATTCAGCAGCCGAAAATCAGGAGATCCCCTACAAAGTTGTCAAAGAGGTAATGAATTATGTCTCCATTCCTGTCAGTTTGAAAATTAGTTATTATTCAGCCGATTTGGCAAACCATATTCAAGGACTTTCTGAAACCGGTATTAAAGGCCTCGTGCTTTTTAATCGATTCTATAGTCCTGATATTGATGTGAATAACATGGAGATTGTCTCCAGCCATGTACTCAGTTCACCTGGAGAATTGCCTATCAGTTTACGATGGGTTGCTATTACATCGGACCGTGTAAATTGCGATATTGCTGCCTCCACAGGAATTCACGATGGAATTGCGGTCATAAAGCAACTTCTGGCTGGAGCCTCAGCAGTTCAGGTAGCCTCAGCTTTTTATCGCCATGGCAAAGAGTATCTTGGTCAGATGTTGGCAGACATGGAAAAATGGATGGATCAGAATGATTATGCTACCATTGATGACTTTAAAGGAAAGCTTAGTTACGAAAAAGCTAAAAATCCTGCTGCTTATGAGCGAGTGCAGTTTATGAAGCACTTTTCAGGTTACGAAGGCTAAAAAGGATGGTAATAAGTTACTAGTACTTTTATCGGTAACGGGTAAAGATTCTACAAAACTACCCGTTGCCGATATATTTTATCCGTTAATCAGCTTCCTTGCCGGGTTATTTTTGTATTCAAATCAATAAAAAAAGTGGTTCCCTCGTCTTGTGTTGAGGCGAAGCCTACTTTACCCTGTAAATAGCCTTCGCCAAACAGTTTTATAATGTAAGTACCTAATCCTCTGTTTATTCCTTTGGTTGAGAAGGAGGGTGTAAAGATAAATTTCTTATCCTCTTCGTTTATACATTGACCATTATGTACCCAAAACCGAAATCGCTCTTGCGCCACCTCACTGCAACCAATTTCTATTTTTTCTGAAAGGGGTGAAGCTTCAACGGCATTTTGCACCATCTGAATGAGTACGGTAATGAATAGATCCTTGTCAGTATAAAGAGTATCTTTTAGGAATTCTCGTTGGTGAGTAAACTCAAAAGTATGACCATAAGCGGGATAAGCAAAAAAGGCTTTTAGTTCGGCAAATAGCTCTTCGATGCTAATAACAACCGGATTCACAACCAGCTCGTTATACTCAGCCTTGCTTAATGCCCTTTGGCCGTTTATTATTTTTTCAAGACCCGTTATTATCGCATTCCCCATGAGGCTTATATCGGACTCTTTATCCATTTTTTGTTGAGCTAGAGAAACGAAATGTTGTAAATTATTTACTTTATTTAATACATCGTGATGGAAAATTCGCTCCATCATACGTTTTCTCTTTATAGGTGTAATATTTTCAAAGGATAACATCAGATAGTTGGCATATTCCATCTTAAAAGGGGAGGCTTTTACACGGTAGGTTTGTGGGAGGAGACTGTTCTTTGGACGAAGAGTAACTTCCTGTTCCTGTTCTTCTGCCGATGAAAAACAGGAGGTAATAAGTTTATTGATTTCACAGTTCCTGCAGTTTTCCGATTGGCCACAATAGTTGTCCTGGGC
>JAWOEH010000112.1:0-10795 GCA_046482855.1 Bacteroidales bacterium
ATTCTGTTTTTTGCAGCATTCGACTTAGCCATGCGCACCATACTGCAAAAGGCTCCCTCCTTTAACCTGACCCCCTATTTATTGCAACCCATAAAAAAACGCAAACTGGCAGGTTTTATGTTGGTGCGTTCCTGGATCAGCTATACAAACCTCTATCAACACATTTTTCTTTTGCCCTTTATGCTCATGTTTGCACACCAAAGCAACACGTGGCATTTATTGGGATGGCATTATGGAGCAATCATCATAATCCTGCTGCTGAATCATCACCTTACGTTATTAATGCACTATAAATTACGCCCCCTTTGGGTACGTCTGATACCCATTGCTCTAATCATTGCACTGATAGCGCTGCAGTATACAGGTGCAATGGACATTTTTCAGTGGGGTCAAAAATTCTTCCTGCAGGCTTTCAAGACCAAAACGCTCTTTTTTGCCGTGGCAATAGCTGTAACAATACTTCTTATATACAGGTGCTTACAGGTTATACGCCAACAAATGTACAAATTGACGGATAATGAGGACAATGCCAAAAACAAGAAAGCCACCACCATAAAGCACAGTAAGAACCCGTACTTGTTCCTGCTTTCAACACTGGTGTCGCGTAATAAACGTTTGCGTACCTCCTTTTACTCATTCATTTTATTATGGTTTATGTGTATTGTCTACATTTTCCATTCTCCTATTGAGGAAAGTGCTTTTTTCAACGTTTTTTGGTTACTGCTATTTTTTAGCCCGGGGATTGTATTTGGCCAATTCATGAACAGCTGGGAAAGCAGTTTCTTTGATACGTTAATGGCCAATGCCTTCAACTGGAACCAATACTACAAAACACAGTACTATATTTTTTCCGTTGCCAGCATCACTCTGTTTATTCTGGCTTTTCCGTTTATCCTATGGCAACTCCCCCATAAGGCAGGACTCTCAATAAGCATTCTGTTTTTTGTTCTGGGTTTTATATACCCCTTGGTTTTCTATTCCTCAATCTTTAATCGAAAGAAAATCGATTTACAAAGGAGCTCATTGGGGAACATGCAGGGTAGCGGGGTTTCTCAGTTTTTTGCTGTAATGGCAATATTTTATCTTACACCTCTTGTGTACATCATTTTGCACGCTTTCCTTCCGGAGGTAGTTGCTATCCTTATTTTAGGCTTTCTGGGCCTCACAGGGATCTTTCTGCATCCCTATTGGATACAACATGTTACGCAATTAAACCTGAGAAAAAAATACATACGTTTAGAAAACTATAAAGAGTAACCCATTATGATAACCCTACAAAAACTTACCAAAACATATGGCGCTCAAACGGTGCTCGACCTGAAATCGTTTCACATAGCCAAAGGAAGTGTTTACGGCCTGGTAGGCAATAACGGAGCAGGAAAAACCACTTTCTTCCGCTTGTTGTTGGATCTTCTTGAGCCTACCCATGGCGAAGTTTTCATCGAAAACTTGCCGGTGGCCAAAAGTGAGCATTGGAAAACCTTTACTGCAGCGTATCTGGATAATCAGAGCTTGATCGATTTTCTTCATCCCGAGGAGTATTGGGAATTTCTGGCACAGATAAATGGCATATCGCCAGAAACTCTGCAGGATCGATTAGAAAACTACAAGCCCTTTTTAGGCGAAGAGAACATCAAGGCATCAAAATTAATCAGGCAGTTATCCAGTGGAAATAAGCAGAAAATTGGTATCGTAGGGTGCCTCCTGCGTGAACCTGAATTGGTAGTGCTTGATGAACCGTTCAACTTTCTGGATCCCAGCTCGCAGGTACGATTGAATAAACTCTTAGCTGAATACAACAAAAGCACAGGCGCCACGATAATCATTTCCAGCCACAACCTCACCCATGTTACCGAGGTTTGCACTCATATTGGCTTGCTGGAGCAAGGCAAGCTCATCAACAATTACGACAATATCCAGATAGCCAAAGAAGAAATTGCTGCCTATTTTGAGGTGGAGTAGCCATGTAGAAGAACTTTTGCTCATGAAAAACGAATAAAAATTTGTGAATTTTCTCTTTTGGCTTGTGGTATGCCCAAATTTTTTGCTACTTTTGCCTCGCAAATGCCCGAGTGGCGGAACTGGTAGACGCGCATGATTCAGGGTCATGTCTGCTTAGGTGGGTGCAGGTTCGATTCCTGTCTCGGGCACTTTCTTTCTCTTCTTGCTTGACTTCCATTGTTATTTTCGGTAAATTCCCCAGTAAAAAGGCATGACAAACAAGCCATTAAAGCTTATTATTATTGCTTTTCAGGAAAGTGCTGTGAAATATCAGGTACACCAAACACTAAAGGATTTGGGAACCGTGGATGTTTTAGAAGCGGTAAATGCAAAAGATTTATACCATAAATGCGTAGACTTCCATCCCGAAGTAATTATTTGTGATAGCTCCTGTTTTCCCATCGAATATCACTATCAAAAAAAACTGGAAGAGTATTGTCAACACATCTTTCTGTTTGCCGACACAAAACATTCCTTGCCTAAAAGCGTTGCAGTAAAATGTATGCCCTATCCTCCGGGCAACCAAATGTTACGAGAGCAAATAAGTTCAATTTTATGAAGTTCATTCATCGGGAAGAGATACGCATAACTACTTATTACTTACTTTTTGGTTTGCTATGGATTACTTTATCGGACTCCATCCTTATCTGGATATTTGATAATGATCCGCAAATTCTTACAAAACTTCAAACCTACAAGGGAAGTTTTTTTGTCTTTATAACGGCCATTCTACTTTATAGCTTAATTCACACTTCCGTAAAGAAACTCCGCCAACAGCATCAAAAAGCGGAAGAAGCCCGTCAAAAGGCCGAAAAACTAAACATACAAAAATCGCGCTTTTTAGCCCAAATGTCCCACGAAATCAGAACCCCTCTAAATGGTCTTACGGGTTTTGCCAGTCTCCTCTCTACTCCTTCACTTACCAAGGAACAACGCGAGAAATACATAGGGATTATTCAAAACCGAAGCACGCATCTTTTACGTGTGGTTAATGATTTGATCGATCTTTCCAAACTGGAAAGCAACAACCTGATTCTGAGCCTAGAGGTCATTTATCTCCCTACCTTACTCAAAGAATTAATAGAGTATTACCACCCGAAACGCCTCCTTCAGAACAAAAAAGATCTGGAGCTCCATTGGAACATTCAAGGAAATGAGACAATTACAACCGATCCTACACGTCTGCGCCAAATACTCATTAACCTTTTAGACAATGCCATTAAGTATACCCCGGAAGGTAGTATTCACCTATCGGCTCATGTAAAGGAAGACGATGCACTTTTCAAGGTAACCGATACAGGAATAGGGATTCCCCAGGAGAAACAACACCTGCTCTTTCAACAACATGTAGATATTCAGAATTATTTATCCAACGAACACAAAGGAGCTGGTCTTGGCCTTTCTATTGCCAAAAGCATCGTTGAGTATATGAATGGCAATCTCTGGTTTACGTCTAAAGAGCATGAAGGAACCACATTCGCCTTTACCTTGCCCGTGACCACCTCTGCCACTTCCAAAAAGGAGTTTACCCAAACCACCTATGCCTGGGAACATTTAACCGTGGTAATTATTGAAGATGACTTTACCAGTCATCTCTATTTCAAAGAACTACTTGCTCCTACAGGAGCTAACCTGCTGATCTTTAGCCAAGGCAAAAAAGCACTTCGGTATCTTAGAAAGGTAGAAAAAACACCCATCGTATTGCTTGATTTAAAGCTGCCGGATATCTCAGGTTTTGAAATACTCAAAGCGATTCATAAAGAGAAGCTACAGATAAAAACGATAGTACAAACGGCCAACATCATTCAAAATGAAGAAAAACGATGCAGAGAATTAGGGTGCCAACACATTCTTACAAAACCCGTCCCTCCCGACCAATTGTTAAAAACCATTGCGTCACAAATCAACAATCCTATTCCGCAGTAATAAGAGCAATAATCTCTATAGCACATATTCAACAAAGTAAAATTCCTAACGCTTATCGTTTTTTGACACGCATATTCGTCGAAAAGCAAAAAATACATTAACTTTAGAGGACTCATCTGTCGGATATAACAACCCCAAAAATCCCGACAAGAGGTGTAAGTGTGTGAAATTAACGACATTGGAACAGTAGTTCGAAGTTTAGTTGCCGGATATGAAAAATACCCCTATCATCACCCTGTTACTGCTATTGAGCACGACAGTATTGTGGGCTCAACCGATACAAATTCGAGGAAAAATTACTGATGCCACAACAGGTAAAGGTGTGCCATCAGCTCATATTTTCCCGAAAAATAATCAGCAAAATGGCACCATTTCCAACGAAGATGGATTGTTTATACTAAACCTTCAAAACGCCACCGACACACTCATTGTTTCGCATGTTAGTTATGTACTCCGGCACATTGCTTTCCAGCCGGATAAAACCATCTACAAAATAGAAGTGCAACCGCTGCAACACGCGCTATCAGAAATTGTGATAAAACCTGTAACGGCCGAGGAAATTGTGAAGCGCGCCATCAACCGCATTAAAGAAAACTATAAGGTACACCCTGTTTATTACCAGTTTTACACCCGTATTATCGCCTATTCGCACGATAGCACCTTGCATTTCTTCGAGGAGCATACCGGCGATATTTTAATAAGAAAAGGGATCTTCATAAATTATACAAAAATACGACCACAAAAAAGCCGCTTCCGCTACCTCACCGATGTGGGGAAAAAAAAGTTCGAAAATCAATACATGATATCCATGACCTCCATGATGTGGGACGACTTGTATAAAAATACGAACGAATACCTGCACGTGTATCGAAACATGCATTATACCTACAGCTTTAAAAGCAGCGTTACCCTGTTAAACCGCGCATGTTATGTGGTAGCCTTTGAAACCGATCGTAAAACCTACTACAAATCGGGGTTACTTTATATCGATAAGGAGACCTATGCCATTGCCCGCGAAGTTGTGGGGAGTGGAGACGGTTCCATTCGGGTGGTTTCCTTTCAACCGCTGAACGGAAAATGGTACCTGAAAAGCACACGAGACTTAGTCTATGGGCGGAATATCAGCGAACAACGCACCACCTTATATAACCTTATCAGCGAACCTGAAAACACCGACGATTTTAGAAAAATCCAGGAGCTACTGCCCATTAAAGTTGAACAACTTGCCGATGACTTTGACGATAATTACTGGGAAAACCGAAACGTAGTTCCGCTTCCTGCATGGATTGAAAAAGCCTTACAAAAAAAGGGGAAATAACATCCAAGTCAAGCGAAGCTTCTTTGCATCGGGTCAAGTACTATCCTAAATATCGATGTATAATAAAAAACGGGGTAGTTCCCTTTACAAAGCTGGTCCTGCAAACCCATTTTTGCGGCTAATAGCCTATAACCCAAAGGACACTTTGCTCCTCGATACATTTCTGAGTTAAGTCAATCATTCCCTGGTTTACCTGCTTCAACTGGTCAAGGTACTTTTCCCAATCCTTTCGCCAATTGGGATCTTCACGCCGAAGCTCATCCAAAAATTCCTCCCCTAAGAAAATTTGTCCCAGATGTGCATCAAACTCCTCGATAGTAGTTATATGCTCCAATGCCTCAAGTTTCTTTTTTAGCGTATTATGCAACGGCACAATTTTGCGCGCGTTATATTTGGTTGCACCAAAAAATTCGTACAACTTATTTGCTTCCTCAAAACAATGAGCAAACAAATTAAACACTTCGCTCTCCAAATATTTCGACTCAGAATCACCTTTGATATAATTATCATTATCACCTGTGGTATTCAGCTCAACAATATTCAGGTATTCGGCACCAAATAATGCAATTCTCATAATGGGGATAGATTAGTACGACAAACTAAATTTATCAACTTTACCATAAAGCTCCAAATATCTGAGACAGGAAAAACTCCTGCATATTCTGCTTCCGGAATAGGTCCTCTATGAAATGCTTATGGTTGGGCAATAAGCAGGGTTTCCAGTGCATTTTATTTTTGTTGCGCAATTCATTACATTTGCTCCAAATACGATTCTATGACTGGGACCTTAATTAATGCCGGAGCAATTATCATAGGAGGAATTATCGGCATTTTTTTTCGTACAAAACTTCCGCAGCGTTATGTAAAAATAACCTTCCAGGCTATTGGCTTGTTCACACTATTTCTGGGTGTCAGCATGGCACTTAAAGGCAGCGAATTCCTGATCATTATTTTCAGTATGGTTCTTGGAGGCATTCTGGGCGAATGGATGAAGCTTGACAAACGTATTAACAGCCTTGGTGAAAGCATGAAAACCCGCTTAAAAAGTAAACAAAGTAATTTTGCCGAAGGCATGGTTACCGCCTTTTTACTCTACTGCATGGGGTCACTCACCATTTTAGGGGCCATTGAAGAAGGGTTGGGCAATCCCCCCAACCTGCTCATGGCAAAATCGCTGCTCGATGGAGTTTCCGCCATCGCTCTTGCTGCAGCGCTTGGCTACGGGGTGCTTTTCTCCATCATCCCGCTACTCATATACCAGGGAGGACTGACTCTGCTAACCTACATGCTTGGCGACTACTTTAATCAGCTACTTATAAATGAACTCACAGCAGTTGGCGGTTTAATGCTTTTAGGACTGGGACTATCCATCCTGGAAATAAAAAAAATCAATGTCACCAACTTTTTGCCGGCACTTATCGTGGTAGTAGTATTAGGCTATTTCTTCCTGTAAAAAACACCCAAAAGATGAACACATTTATTCATAAACTCAGCAAAGCCTATGTGCAGGTTTTTCGCACCCACCCCGAAAATTATCAGCAGCTCCCGGGATCAGGTTCGGCACGCACCTACATTCGCTTTTCTCATCCTGAATATAAGGTGCTGGGCGTATATCACCCATGCGTCGAAGAGAATAAAGCGTTTATAAACTACACCCATCAACTGCGCAACTTGCATGTTCCGGTGCCAAAGGTCTGGGAAATTCCCGGAGAGGAGTATTATTATTTTGTGGAAGATCTGGGAACAGAAACTCTGCTCACCTGGCTGGAGCGGGAACGCACTCAGGGTACATGGCCTGCTGAAGCCACAGAACGCTACAAAAAGGTCATAACAGAACTGGCTCATGCACAAATTGTGGCAGGCGCTTCCTTCGATTACTCTTTTGCCCATCCGGTAGCCCATTTCAACAGGCAATCCATGCGCTGGGATCTCGACTACTTCAAATACTACTTTGTAAAACGGGCAGGCGTTAAATTTAACGAATATCAGCTGGAAGTATCATTCACCCATCTGCTCGAAAGAATTTCCTCTGTTGATGCCGAATATTTTATGTTCCGTGATTTCCAGGCACGAAACATCCTGTTTACCAACGATACACCCTGGTTCATCGACTACCAGGGCGGACGAAAAGGCCCCTTGCAATACGATTTAGTGAGTCTTCTCTATCAAGCCAAAGCACGTATTCCTGAGCCTGTAAGGCATCAGCTTATTCTCCATTACCTCAAGGAAGCGAGTCAATACACCTCCCTAAACCAGGAGGCCTTTGTGAACGACCTCTACCCTATTGCCCTTTTGCGCAATCTGCAAACCCTGGGAGCCTACGGACTAAGAGGTAGCATTGAGAAGAAGAGCCACTTTATCGAGAGCATTCCACAAGCAGTTGAAAACACAGAAAAGCTTATCCTCCTTAGTGGTTTACAGGAAGATCTTTCCGAAATTGTAAAAATCATTGAACAGGTGAATCCAGAGAATTTTATGACCCATGAATAAACTACAGTTAATCATTTCCAGTTTCAGTTACAAAAAAGGATTGCCAACAAGCGATAGTGAGCATGGGGGTGGGTTTATTTTCGATTGTCGTGCCGTACACAATCCGGGACGTTACGAGGAATACAAAGAGGTAACCGGGAAAGATGATTCCGTCATCCGCTTCTTTGAACAAGAATCGACGATGGAGAAATTTATGCAGCCTGTGTGCTCACTAATCGATATGAGCATAAAAACCTACCAGCAACGCAATTTCACACATTTGGAAGCACACTTTGGTTGCACCGGAGGGCAACATCGTTCTGTATATGCAGCAGAACAACTAAAAGCCCATATCCAGGAAAAATTTGCCAACAGCGTAGAAATTCATATACACCACAGAGAGCAAGCACATCTGAATACTCCCCACATATGAAAGCCATGATTTTTGCTGCCGGATTGGGCACACGCATGAAACAGCTCACACAAAACCAGCCCAAAGCACTGGTCGAAGTGGCCGGAGAACCAGTTATCGACAGGGTTTTGGAACGTGTTATTGCGGCTGGCTTTACCGAATTGATCATCAATGTGCACCACTTTGCCGGGCAGCTTACAGAACATATTAAGAAGCTCCATTTGCCGGCCACTGTTACCTTCTCGCACGAGACGCAAGAACCTCTGGAAACAGGCGGTGGACTCTGGAAAGTCCGGAATTTCTTCAGCGGCAACGAGCCTTTTTTACTGCACAATGCCGACATCCTGACCAACCTGAACCTTGAGGCACTGTTGCATCATCATAACAAACATCAGCACTTGGCAACGCTCGCCGTAAGAGAGCGGAAATCGTCACGTAAACTTCTCTTTACTAACCAGGAACTTCTGTGTGGCAGATGGAAAGAAAAAACCAACACCACCGATGTGCGATGGGGAGAACCCGCCCTCCGATACGCTTTTAGCGGCGTACATATACTCTCGCCGGAAATCTTCGCCTTACCGGTTCCCGGTGAACGTTTCTCCATAATGGAAGCTTACCTGGATAGCTGTAAAGAGCAGCCCATTGGCATGTTTACACACAACCAGGGCTATTGGTTCGACATCGGCTCGCCTGAGAAATGGCAGCAAGCCAATACTTATTTAACAACTAAAAAATAGCATCCTTATGCTATTTCTATGCACCTTTATCCCCAAATTTAGAATGTAAACAGTTGAATCAGCTGAATATACCGCCGCATAGGACAGGTGAAGATCTCCGGGAAGATGGGAAGTGTCACTTTGTGGTTATCAACCTGCAAACTGGCGTATAAACACAGCCTGCAATCCCCAATCCCAGAGAGAAAGGACTCTCTGCAGCAGCTACTGCAACATCGCTACTTTGCGCAAGAGAAAAAAACCTAAGTGCCAGAGCAAAAATGCCTTAGTTGTCGTCATCGGAAAGCAAATCGGGTCGCAAACGTTGTGTGCGTTCAATGGCCTGTTTTTCCCGCCATGCTTCAATTTTCGGAAAATTCCCTGAGAGCAGAATATCCGGCACTTTCCATCCTTTGTAGTTGGCCGGACGGGTATAAACCGGGGGAGCCAATAAATTATCCTGGAACGAATCGGTAAGAGCTGAGGTTTCATCCGACATGGCTCCCGGAATTAGCCGCACAATACTATCGGTAATTACGGCTGCCGCCAATTCCCCCCCGGTAAGCACATAATTGCCTATGCTCACTTCACGGGTTACCAGATGCTCGCGCACACGATGATCGATGCCTTTATAGTGACCACACAAAATAATCAAATTCTTCTGCATGGCCATTCGATTGGCCATGGGCTGATCCAACAAATCGCCATCCGGCGAGGTATAGATCACCTCATCGTAGCTACGCTGATCTTTTAAGGCGCTAATGCAACGATCGATGGGTTCAATTGACATAACCATACCGGCTCCACCGCCAAAGGTATAATCGTCCACACTTTTGTGCTTATCCAGAGAGTAATCGCGCAGATTGTGTACATGTATTTCCACAAGCCCCTTGTCCTGAGCCCGTTTTATTATGGAGTGATGCAAAGGGCCATCGAGTAACTCAGGCAGCACGGTAATGATGTCGATACGCATAGTTGAAAGTTTTCACAAAAATAGAAAAGTAATTGCAATATGGAAACACTGTCAAATCGACACTTACAAAAGAGAATACATGTCAATCTGTCATTCAAATACCAATTTATTCCTGTGGCACACACTTTGACTATTTCCTAACACAAACAAAAACAAACACAAATTATAAACTAAAAACAATACGATTATGACACTTGTACGATTTCAAGAACCACGCACTCGACAAAATGCCATGTTAAACCGCTACTATACGCCCGAAACGCCATGTCGAAACCAGTTTTTTAATGAGCCACCGGCAAACATTTCCGAGGACAAGGAGGCGTTTTTTATCGAGTTAGCCATTCCCGGTTTCGAAAAAGAAAATTTTGAAATTACTTTCGAGAAGCAGTTGCTGACCATCTCGCTCGACAAAGAGACCGAGGAGCAAGAAGGCAAAAAGCTACGCATGCGTGAGTTTCAGTTTAACCCTTTCATACCCGGACCAATACCCGGGAAAGCAGAACCGGCAGAACCGTGACCCCGGATGACCCCCTTTACAAAAAAGACCGGACATCCCTGGGTATCCACGGCCTTGCCGGCAATGCCGCAGAATTCACCAGCGATACCATGCGGGATGAAAACCGCCGGCTGCGGGCCATTGTCAAAGGCGGGTCCTATATATTTTTCGGCAAAGACATCTCCCAATCCTACAACCTAAAGGTGATCGCGGATCAGGGACTGCCGCATATCGGGTTCCGCTGTGCCCTGGATTTGCTGCCATAGAAAAGGAGATCCAATGAAACAATTTCACACAAACACCCTGATCCTGGCGGGAATACTGACATTGGCTGTGCTGGCCGCCGGGTGTGCGACCAAGCAGACCCCGCATACGGTTGAAACAAATGAAAAAAAAGAGGTACACCTCCGGACCGAACACCTGTTTTACCTGGAAAAGCACAGACAGGCTGTGAGTCGTCATAGTCCCCGGAAGTGATCTGAACGAC
>JAWOEH010000118.1:0-3979 GCA_046482855.1 Bacteroidales bacterium
GAGCTTCGGGAACAAAATAAATTGCTGCAGCGGCAGTTGGCTTATAGCCTGGATATTGACACGCCCTTGTACAGCAAAATTGAACGAGGCGACCGCAGAGCTAAAAAAGAGCAGGTGGCTTTGCTGGCAAACCTTTTTGGTGTGGATGAAAAGGAGTTGATGACCCTGTGGCTTGCCAGCCAAATTCAGGAACTGATAAAGGATAACGCCAATGCTATTGAAGCATTGGAGTATGTACTCAATTTTAACAGAGAGTAAGCAATGCCTACAATACATTGGTTAGGAAAAGATAAGGTGATAAACCACCAAATGGATGTTCCGTACCGGATATTGAAACACAATTATGGTTTCGTTGATGGAAAACAAATTAGAAACGAAAACAATAGTGGCAACAGAATAATTTATGGTGATAATTTAGAGGCACTAAAAGCACTTTTACCGGAATACGAAGGAAAGATTAAGTGCATAAATATCGATCCACCTTACAATACAGGTAATGTAGGTTGGGTATATAACGACAATGTGAACGACCCCAAAATTAAAAAGTGGTTGGGCAAAGTGGTTGGAAAGGAAGCCGAAGATTTATCACGCCATGATAAGTGGTTGTGTATGATGCACCCTCGATTGAAATTACTGCATAAACTTTTGGCAAAAGAGGGTGCTATTTTTATCTCAATTGATGATAATGAGCAAGCCAATTTGAAATTTATTTTGGTTGAAATGGAGGAGTATGCCAATGATATAGCGGCTGAACGAGTAAAGCGGGTTATTAAAGGGTATGGCGTAAATGGGAAAATAGTGGAAGGAACCGGCGGTAGCTTCGATTATTACGAATTGGGCAAGCCTTTGTTCCAGGAAAACGATATGCTGAATGAAGAGGTGGGGCTGGAGAAAATACGCGAGTATGTGTGGTTCTCGAAAACATGCATGCCCTACGAAGCTGTTAACAACAAGGAACCGCATCTATTGGGAGTTGCCAATTCATCTGCCTACTATTTTTATTACTACAGGGATAGGTTAACCACGTTGGATGACAGCTTTTTGCGTTCCGTTCGTACACCTGCCGAGCAGTATGTAATTTATGCAGATAACTGTGTTTTAGATAACAGCCTGATGCAAAAGTACCACATCACATTTAAAAAAATCCCAAGAGATATAACACGATTTTAACCGGATTGCTATGATACAATATATCGAGATGCGAGGATTTAAGTCTGTGAAAAACATGCAATTGGAGCTAAAGCCCATCAATGTTTTTATAGGAAGCAACGGAGCCGGGAAGAGCAATTTTGTCTCTTTTTTTAGGTTGTTAGATGCGTTGTACAACAGACGATTAGGACGATTTGTGATGGATGAGAAAGCAGATAATATCCTTCACTTTGGCAGGAAAATTACAGAAACAATGTATGGGAAAGTAATTTTCAGCAATGGCGGACATAGCAATAATGCTTTCTGGTTCAAACTTGAGCAGGATAGCCAGGGCGGATTATACATTGGCGAAGAGGGATATGGGTATGATGTACTTCGGGATAATGATTACCAAAATTACTTTAACTCAAATAATTTGGAGGAGAGTAAAATTTCTATCATGCAAGGTCGTCGTTACACTTACATAAATAATTATCTGGCGAATATTCAAATTTATCATTTCCATGATACTTCCAATACTTCAAAACTACGAAGAGAGTGTGACATTAATGACAATGAATCGTTGAAAAGTGATGGAAGAAATCTGCCTGCGTTCCTTTACTACCTGCAGGAAAGACATACAAAGCTTTTTAAGCGAATTGAGAAAACCATAAAAACCATAGCACCCTATATTGATCATTTTGAATTGCAGCCGAACAAGCTTAATTCAAAAGAGATAGAGCTTAGGTGGGTGGAAAAAGGCGATTTAAATGCAAGTTTTAATGCCTACCAGTTTTCGGATGGTACCTTACGGTTTATTGCATTGGCTACTGTGTTGATGCAACCCAAGCCGCCTGCAGTAATCGTCATTGATGAGCCTGAACTGGGATTACATCCTCAAGCTATTACCAAGCTCGCAGCACTTATCAAAATGGCTTCCCAAAAAACACAGTTGATACTTTCGACGCAGTCGGTAAATCTTGTCGATTGTTTCGATGCTAACGACATCGTAACTGTTGACAGGAGTCAGGAGGGGAATCAATCCATCTTTCAAAGGCTGGATGAGAATATGCTAAAGGGTTGGCTCGAAGAACACACACTGGGCGAATTATGGGAACGAAATATTATTAACTCAGCTCAACCTTTTTCAAAAT
Source organism: Bacteroidales bacterium (assembly GCA_046482855.1). GTDB lineage: Bacteria > Bacteroidota > Bacteroidia > Bacteroidales > UBA12077 > CAYVSF01. The sequence continues at coordinate 2,283 of JAWOEH010000118.1, forward strand.
GACCAGAATAATAGTAATTGGTGAAGGCCCTACTGAGCAAGTTTTCTGTAATGATGTCCTGCAGCCGGTCTTCAATGCGCAAGATAAGTTTATCGAAACCCCCAAAATAAAGAAGTCACAAGGAGGCATTGTTCATTGGAAAGCTTTGAAGAAACAGATAGAGTTACACCTGAAGGAGTCCGGGGTTTATGTTACAACTTTAATCGATTATTATGGTCTGTACCCTTATCATGAATTTCCTGAATGGGACGACGCGCAAAAAATTGTAAATATGAGTGAGCGTATTTCTTTTCTGGAAAATGCTATGCAAGCGGAAATAGAGGAGTCGATAAGATACCGCTTTATCCCTTACATTCAGATGCATGAATTTGAGGGGCTGCTTTTCAGTGATATATCCATTTTCGAAGAGAACTTTGATGAGGATGAGTTCAGTGATCATGACTATCTTATAGAAACGGATAAAAGATTTGATAATCCTGAAGATATTAATGATGGAAAATTGACCGCTCCATCAAAACGCTTGGGAAGGATACTTGGGAATTACAGCAAAGTAGTTTATGGCTCCTTATTAGCTCAGGAAATTGGCTTGGGGAAAATACAAGAAAGATGTCCAAGGTTTAACCATTGGATTGAGAGTTTATTGTCAATAAAGAAATAACGATTTAACGATAGTAAAAGTGGATTTAAAACCCTTCAACAGCAAGTTATAAACCATCTGGATAAGCTTTTGGAGTATCTTAATACTTATCAGGATTCGGCTAAAGCTTTTAATCAATATTGAGAGGATCGCATTGGAAAGTATCAGTAGAATATGGATGGATCATACTCCGGAATGCGACCCTACAAAAATAACATACCCGACGCAACGCATGTTGCAGTGAAGATTCCAACGGCGGGAGAAAAACCTTCATCGCAAGCTTAGCCCGATAGATAGTGCCGAATACCAAGCTTTGATAGATTCAACAAACATGGTTGCTGAACGAGAATAAGTTGGGTGACTAAAATGGCAAATATGCAAGCAAACGTGCAGATACATTACCTGCCACATCATCAAATAGACAAACACAAGTGGGATGAGGCTTTGGAGAAATGCCAAAACCCCCTTGTTTATGCCTGCTCGTGGTACCTCGATTGTGTTGCTCCGGGCTGGTCGGCACTGGTGCTTGACGATTATACGGGGATCTTCCCGATACCCGAAAAACGCAAGTGGGGCATCAGGTATGCATTGCATCCGCTTTTTGCACAGCAGCTGGGCTGGTTTGTGGCCCCCGGCCACACTGTGCCTGAGGATTGGCACAAGGCACTGCCCAAACACTTGCAATTTGTTTGGATGCAGCTAAATGCCCATACTTCAGTATCGGCAAGTGGCTTTAAACAGAATTATGTACTGCGCAATTTGCATGAGGGGCGACCCAAAGCAACTACCAACACCCGGCGCAACATCAAAAAGGCCAGCCGGCATCACTTAACTTTTTCGCGCGCTATTGATTTACAGCAGCTACTTGAGATGAAGCGCCGGCATGCCACAAACCTGTCGGAAGCCAGGTTACGGTTGTTGCAGAAGCTTTTGCAAACCCTTTTGTACAAGCAAAAGGGAGAACTGGTGGGTGTGAAAAATGAAAAAGGGGAGCTTTTGGCTGTGGCGTTTCTGGTGCACAGCTTTCATCGGCTCATTTACTTAATGGCGGCAAGTACTG
>JAWOEH010000012.1:0-15119 GCA_046482855.1 Bacteroidales bacterium
GAAATCTCAAAATTGTAGCGTACATTCAGATCAACAAGACCATAATCAGGCAGTTCCCAGGAATTAGGATTTCCCTCTACGTTCTCAGAAGTACGCGTCAAAGGATCAAATTGGGCATAAAGATCTGTATAATAATTATAATCCGCACCTATACGTAGGCCATCCATTAACTCATAATCCAGACCAAGTGCATAAGTCTGCTGCGCTGCATCACCAATGCGTACATCGGAAATATATAGATTATAGGTATCCACAAGGTTTTGATCATCATCAAAAAGGTTCACCCCTTCGATGTCATTTAGCCAGCGCCAATCGCCATAAGAAGCCATACCCGTAATATCCAATTTTTCAAGGGGCTGGAAAACAAAATCAAATTCAACTCCCATGTGCAAGGCATCAACACCCAAGATATTCGCAGTTACAAACTCACCGGGAGCTACTTGCTCCGATCGTATAAAAGTCTTGTCCAGCCACTGCGTATAATAACTATTCAGGTTTGCAGAGAAAATGGAAGAGCTATATCCGTAGCCAAGTTCAAAACTAAAAACTTTCTCGTTCCTAGCATCATCATTGATGAGATTCTGGTAATTTAAGAAGACACTTCTGAAATCGGGCTGACGTTCGAAGAACCCGGTATTCATAAACACGTTGTGGTACTGGTTTAGATTATAGTTGGCACCACCTTTTACCATATAACCAAAGAAATCAACCCAATCCGTTTCCTGATTAGGATCACTATTCTCATATACGAAATAGTCTTTACGACGATAAGCTTTATTTGATCCGGAAAGCGAAATGAAGGTACTTAACGCCTCCAATTTATACTCTGCCTGGGCAAAAAGTCCACCCCATAATACTTCTCCATCATTATAATAGGAAATCTTATCCCCTTCTTCGGCGGGGTTATTGGGATTGTTCACATTGCTATCATCAACAAAAAAGGAGCCGCCCAATAAGTCATCAACAGTTCGGTAGTGTTCACCCAGATAGTAACGAGCATCAATACCCCCCATCAAACTCAGGTTCCCTAAATCCTTTGTATAGGTAGACAAGGCACCATACCAATTATGATTGTTGTGGCTTGTTCTTCGGATAAGCTGTGAGCCATTAGGGCCAGCTGCGATGTTATCCTCCACAATGGCATCAAAAGCTATCTGCCCATCTACATTGTAGTAATTATCCAGGTTGCCATCACCACTAGTACCTGTGCCACCACCAGTACCAATTGAGGCATACACAGCTGTACTTAAACTGGTATTTCGGTCGATTGTCCAGAAGTGATTCAGGATAGCCTGAGGTTTGTGATAGTAGTTTCGGTTGGTGTGATATACCTGGCCATCTTTATACCCCCAGTCCTTGTTGTAGCGAATGCCGCTGGGATGCTCTTCAACCTCTCCAATAGTCAGGTAACTACGACGCTGTCCGTGCCATTGAGGCGCACCAAATACCGAAAGAGTAAAGGTATGGGCATCATTCAATCGCTTCGAAACACTGGCAAAATAGGAGTAAGATTCAAACTCTGTGGCATCTACAAAACCATTACCTTCGGTTTTAGCAAGTGATACAGAGGCCGCCCAACCCTTTTCGTTCAGTCCGGTAGAAGCTGTAAGACCTACTTTATTATAGCCATCGTTTCCAATACCATACTGAAGATTGCCTCCCTGTTGAGAGTCTGTTGTTTTAGTCAAAATATTAATGGTTCCTCCAACCGATGGAACAGCTACACGCGAAGCTCCTAAACCTCGCTGCACCTGCATGGAGCGGGTTACGTCAGACAAACCAGCCCAATTGGACCAGTATACCCAACCGCTTTCCATATCGTTTACCGGGACACCATTAATCATCACGGCAATATTACGCATGTCGAAACCACGTAAGTTGATACGGGAGTCACCAAAGCCTCCGCCTTGTTTAGTGGCATAAACACCGGGTGTGGATTTCAACACTTCAGGAAATTCCTGACTACCCATTTTTTCAATAATTACCTTAGGAACCAGTGTGGAAAGTGCCACGGGTGTTTCGCGTCGAACGGCCACAGAGGCAACAACCTTCACCTCGTTAAGGTTCAGTGCATTACTTTCCAGCACATAAGTGCCCAAATCTTTTACTTCACCTTCGCTAATCGAAGCTTCAACCTCTTTCGCCTCATAGCCTACGTAAGAGATTTTCAATTGCATAGTTCCCGGCTTCACATTCAATTTAAAGCTTCCGTTCAATGCGGTTGCCGTACCTGTACTGGTACCCACTACAGTAACAGTAGCCCCAATTAAAGGCTCATCAGTATCTGCATCCAGCACCTTACCTGTAAAGGCCGTTTGGGCCATACTTACAAAAGCAGTAAGGGTCATGATCAGAGACAAAAGAATGATTCTTTTCATTTGATTCATGTTTGTTTGATTTAAGGTTTCATTATAAAGTGTTTGTATGAACTATTTTGGAGGGACAAATATCTACCAAATTCTCTTTGAGTAGCATTTCTTTAGGTTAAATCTGGCTTAAAAATGTAAAGGGTTTAGGCAGACTAAAATAGCAGAACATTACTACAATGCAGCTACGCTTTATATAATCTTAATGTTAATTTAATATTATCTAAATGTTAAGCTCTTTCAGTTTATTAAGAATTAACGTGGTCGCGCCACTTTGTTCTTGCACATAATGGCCTGCTGCATGACCGGCATTAAGGCGGTAAACATGATTGTGCACCAATAATTGCATCAAAACCTGTAATTCCTCCCTTTTAGAGACTGTAAAGCCACCTCCACACGCCAGTATATCAAGGGCCTCTTGAAACTGTTTATGACGCGGTCCAAAAATCACCGGAATGGCAAAGGCTGCAGGCTCGAGTGTATTGTGAATGCCTTTTCCAAATCCTCCTCCCACATAGGCCACTTGCGCTCTTTTATACACAGCCGATAACATGCCTATGGTATCCAAAATCATGATGCGCTCGTCATAATCAGACCTTTCCTCCATTTGTGTATAGCGTAAAACATTAGCGGAATCAAAATAATCAGCAACTTTATTCAAATGGTTTTCCGAGAGTTCGTGAGGTGCTATTATGATTTTCCAATCAGCGGGCAACAACTCACTTAAAACGGGCAGAACCAACTTCTCATCTTCAGGCCACGAACTTCCCAAAATAAAGATCTTACTGTTGCCACAAAAAGCATTAACAGCAGGATACTCTGCTGTATTTTCAACAATCTTCAGTACCCTGTCAAATCTTGTATCCCCTGAAACACTGCACTTCTCCACTCCAATTGAGTGAAGTAAGTCCTCTGATTCCTTATTCTGAAGGAAGAACCAGCTAAATTTTCTCAAACTTTTGCGAAAAAACCCGCCATAAGGCCTAAAAAAAACCTGATCGTTCCGAAATATTCCTGAGGCAAGATAAAGAGGAACGCTCCTTTTGTGCAGCTCGTTGATAAAATTATGCCAAAACTCATATTTCACGAATACAGCAACATCGGGATGAAAGTAATTAAGAAACCTTTGAATATGTATAGGTCTGTCAAAGGGAAGGTAAGTTACCCACGTGGCTAGTTCATAGTTTTTGCGTACATCGAAACCTGAGGGCGAAAAAAAAGTCAACAGAATTTTAACATGCGGATTATCCGCTTTATAAGCTTCTAAAATAGGTCGCCCCTGCTCAAATTCGCCCAGTGAAGCACAGTGCATCCATAGTACCTTTACATCAGCACCAGGTCGGCTGAGTGTTCTATAATGCAGGTTGCCATGAGAACGCTTTCGTGCTTTGGGAATAAAAAACCCGGCAAGAAAAATACCCAGTTGAAAAAGGAGTATAAAGAATGTGTAAACAAAGCGCATTAAACCACAAATTTTGCACAAAAGTAATACATTTCAAGTAATTTTATTTCTACAAATAACATAAAACAGAACAAACCCGGCAATTAGCTAGAATCGTTCTAAACAAAGGCCATGCAAAGAAAATATGTAAGGAATTGTTGTTTTTAAAAGATTTTTTATACTTTTAAGACATCAAAAATAGCGAAAAGTATTCTTGATACCCTAACCCTAAAATTTAATACCCGAAAGGTCTTCATTGCAGATGAAGGCCTTTTCTTTTTGCCCTACTTCAATTATCACCCGAATGTTATCAACGACTGCATGGCTAGGCATAACAGCATGTATAACAACATATACAATCCCTTTCTGAATGAGTTTTTCGGCTTCATAGCAATGGTAAGCCCCTTGAATCGTCACCGGAAGAATAGGTATGCCAGCGGAAAGAAAAAGTCGCAAGGATGAGGGTTTAAATCGCCCAATTTCCGCACTATGTCCACGGGTACCTTCAGGAAACAAAATCAACTTTTCGCCTTTGCGTATCTTGTCAATTTCCTGATGATACACGCCAATGCATTGGCGTTTATTGGTTCGATTGATAAAACTACAACCCATCAATTTCATCCAAGAGCTAATGAATGGAATTTTTACCATTTCGCGTTTCGCCACAAAATGTAAAACATAGGGAAATACAGACAGTAAGACAGGAATATCGAAGTAGCTTTGATGATTCGCGACAATACAAAATCCCCCTTGTTCAGGAAAATTTTCCTTACCCTTCACGCTAAGCCGAATTCCTGCAGCAGATAAAACCAACTTTCCCCATGTATGTGTAGAAAGAAAAATAAACCGATGCGCAGACGCCGGATAGATCCCTACCAACAAATAATAGATGGGAAGTAATAATAAGGACAGCAAAAGACTAAGCCATAGAATAAAAAAGAAAAAAACAGTACGAAGTTTTTTCACTAGAAGGGTCGATTAAAAAGCAGCCATAAGTAAGTCGATATCTTTCGAAGGAATACCAAAGTGTTTGCCAATTTGCTGGCTTGTAAGCAAGCCATTATATAGATACACGCCATGGCGCAACCCCATATGATCACGCAAAATACGTTTTAGGCCTCCAGCTTCGGCAATTTCCATAAGCAGGGGTGTAAATACATTACTTAGAGCGATGGAAGCTGTTCGAGCGACTCTTGAGGGAACATTAGGCACACAATAATGTATTACACCATATTTCACGTAAACAGGATCTACATGGCTCATGCACCGACTTGTTTCCAGGCATCCGCCCTGATCAATCGAAAGATCAACAATAACAGCACCCTCTTTCATCGTTTGTACCATCTCTTCGGTAATAAAATAGCGAGCCCCTCTTTCGCCATGATGTACCGCACCAATAACCACATCAGCCGAAGCAAGATCTTTTTGTAGCACTTTTGGGTGATAAACAGAAGTATATATGGGTTGCCTCAGGTGCGTTTGGATACGCTTAAGCCGCCCAATGGATTCATCAAACACTTTGATGTGTGCACCAAGCCCTAAAGCGGCTCTTGCAGCAGACTCAGCGGCCGTACCGGCACCTAATATAACCACTTCGGCCGGGGTAATCCCACTAATCCCCCCTAGTAAAACGCCTTTTCCCTGATTTACATTACTCAAATATTCAGCTGCAATAAGAATGGAGGCCGTTCCTGCAATCTCGCTCATGCTTCGTATCACCGGATAGCAGTTCTCTTTATCCTTCAATGTCTCGAAAGCCACTGCTGTTACCCGTTTCTGCATCAACTTCCGGATGTAACTCTCGGTTTGATTTGTAAAGTGTAACGAAGAGAGAATAACTTGATTCCCCCGTAACAAGTCGATATTTTCTAATGTAAGAGGGGCAATTTTCAGGATGATGTCACATTGAAATACTCGCTCCTTTTCCTCAATGATAATTCCACCGCATTCGCTGTAATCCCGGTCAGAGTAATTGGCAGCCTCACCCGCTCCTGACTCAATGTAAAGTTCATGGCCGTTACGCACCAATACTTCTACAGACTCAGGCGTAAGGGCAACTCTGCTCTCAAAGCGCTTCACCTCTTTAGGAATACCAATAACCAGTTTCGCTTGTTTTTGGTTGAGTTCAAGCATCTCCTCCTGAGGCAGCAGACTGGTCTTTCCAAATCCAAAATACGGAGATTGTTGATGTGCGACCATATTTCAGGTACAATTTTAGGTGAAATAAAAGCTACAAAATAGCACAAAAGTTAGAGTTGCGCAAATCTTATAACGCTCAACATCTTTACTTAATCTTAATGATGCGTGTACCATCCTGCTGAACATCAATATTTACGAAAACAACATCTTCAGGTAACAATTCAGCAACTTTGTCGGGCCACTCAATAAAGCAGATATTCCCACTATAAAAGTACTCTTCATAGCCCATATCGTAAACCTCCTCCAACTTCTCGATACGATAGAAGTCGAAATGATACAATACCTCCTGCCTGTTGGTCCGATACTCATTAACAAGGGCAAACGTAGGACTGGTAACCACATCCACTACGCCCAGCTCGTTGCAAAGGGCTTTGATGAAGGTCGTTTTTCCGGCGCCCATCGCTCCAAAGAAGGCAAAGACTTTTTTGCCCTTAGTGGCATATAAAAATTTATCGGCCACAATCGGAAGTTCCGACAAAGTATGAAGTTCCAATAATTCCATCTCAACAGCAAATTAGCGAATAGGTTCTAAATATACAAGGGGAACAAGCATCTCCTCCAACGAAATTCCGCCATGTTGAAATGAGTCCTTGTAATAATTAACAAAATGATTGTAGTTTTTTGGGTAGACCAGATAATCATTGCCACCGGCAAAAATGTAAGAAGTGGTAAGATGCGTTTTCGGAAGGCCGCACTGTTCGGGTTTACGCATGGCCACCACCTGTTTCTCAGGATAGTTTAAGTTTTTTCCATTTTTATAACGCAAATTGGTGGATGTATTTCTATCACCTATTACCTTTATAGGGCTTTTTACTTGCACCGAGCCATGGTCAGAAGTAAGCACTACGCGAATTCCTTTATTCATCAAAGTCTTTAGCAATTGGTTTAGCGGAGAATGGCGAAACCAGGAGACGGTTAAGGAACGATAGGCAGCATCATCGTTAGCCAAATCCCGTAGCATATTCATTTCATTACGTGAGTGGGATAGCATATCGATGTAATTAAATATCAACACATTCAATGGCGCATTCAAATATTCGTTCAAGTGGTCAACCATTCTCATTCCCTGATCGTGCAGGATAATTTTTTCGTAATTATATCCAACCTCCTTGTTTAATCTTTCTAAGTGTCGTTTCAATAGCGTTTCTTCATGCAAGTTTTTCCCTCCTTCGTCTTCATCGTGCGACCATAATTCCGGATAATGTTTTTCAATTTCAAAAGGGGTTAATCCTGCAAAAAGAGCATTTCTGGCATATTGGGTGGAGGTAGGTAGCATACTGCAATAGAGTTGCTCCTCAGAAATTCGTGCATATTCCGAAACGTATGGAGCGATAGCCTTCCAATGATCGTAGCGAAAATTATCCACGACGATGAAAAAAAGTTGTTTAGATTCCTGAAGTTTGGGAAACACATACTTACCTAACACATCATGAGAAAGCATAGGGGCTTCCTCATCCGATTTGAACCAATTACGATAATGTTTATCAATAAAACGGGTAAAACTATTATTGGCATCCTGATATTGCATTTGCAACACATCGCCCATTCCAGCCTCCTCTTGCTCCTCAAGTTCAAGTGTCCAATATACTAAGTCCTTATAAACAGCAATCCAATCCTCCAAGGTTTGGGCCTGATTAATTTGCTGTCCGATCTTACCAAAATCCGATTGATACGAAGAAATCGCTTTTTTGCTTACCAACCTTTTAAGATCCAATGTTTTCTTAATAGCCAAAAGAATTTGCTTTGGATTCACAGGTTTAATGAGGTAATCATCGATTTTCCCCCCAATGGCCTCATCCATGATATTCTCCTCTTCGCTTTTGGTAATCATTACTACGGGGACTTCGGGGCGTACTGCTTTCATTCTGCTTAGCACCTCCAGGCCAGAAAGGCCGGGCATATTCTCATCTAGGAATATCAGATCAACAATTTCCTCCTGCAGTCGTGCCAGCGCATCTTCTCCATTGGTATCGGTACAGACCTCATACCCCTTTTGCTCCAAAAACAACACATGCGGTTTAAGAAGCTCAATCTCATCGTCGACCCAAAGTATACGCACTTTTTTCTGTTCCATCTGTTTACATGCTTTCCTGTTAAAACAGGCACTATTTATATAGGTACCGTGAAGATATAAATAAAGAAGGATAACCCATCAGAAAAGTCGGTTTATCTCCGCTACTCTTCCTTATCTGTTGACTCCGAATCCAGATAGAGTTTCTGAAAGAAGTTCATATAATCGCTTATACTCCTTTCGGTAGTAAGTGTCACATAATTATCCACCGAAATAATAAAGTATTGGTACCCTTCGTGAGCTACCTCATCAAAAACCAATTCCTGCATTGCATCAAAGGTGAAAAAATAATCGCGCGCCTCATCCAACTCTTCAAACCTTTTCACAACAAGTAGCTGCGAATACTCATTCAACTGGCGTTCCGAGACATTATAATCTTCCTGAAGGTAGTAGTCCAGATTAAAATTAATAAGATTAAAGCTCATTTCCCAGCAAATCATAATATGGGTTCTTACTCCCATCCCTTTCCAGTTGCCTCCCTTGCTGTCTGGAAAAATAACTATTGATGTTCCTGCAGAGGTAAAACAACATTATCAATTAGGTACTCATAATCATCGCAACCTTTATGCCGCTTTGTTTGACAGATTCAAACCCTCTAAATATGCGCTGTATGTCAAAGAACCTTAACGTGTCTTCCAGGCAAAGACCTGTTTTATTGTCACTGTCTATAAATTTTTGAAATTCACCCAGATTATCTGTAACTTTATTGTGTTGCATGCCGCTATTTGTTTGTAACTAATTTAAATATAGCTTTTTAGGCTAAGGCATGCAGCTTTTTGATTTTATTTACTTCATTATCAATAATTTATCAACCAGGAAGCTTTAGTAAGTAATTCTGTTTTATTATACGCGGATTATTACTTTTTATCTCTGTCTGTGTTGCCGAGCTGACGGTTCCCCGCGGCTTGCCGCAAGGAGGTCAATCACATCTGAAAATAGTTCAAAGGTTTTTCCCTAATTAAAAATCAATTAAACTAATTTTCGTGCAGCTATTTGTACCGGGTCCCAACCAGTAGAGAAAGGCGGGGCGTATGCCAGGTCAAGATACATTAATTGTTGTGCGGTAAATCCTGCAGTAATGGCCGTTATAATGGTGTCGATACGCATGGCTGAACCTTTGAAGCCAACAATCTGACCACCTAAGATTCTTTGGGTTTCTTTGTTTATCACGAGTTTCACGCTTATTTTTTTTGAATCGGGATAGTAGCCTGCCGGGGTAACTGAAGTGATTGTCTCAGTCTGATAATCAATTCCCAATTTTTTTACTTCTTTCTCGGACAGGCCTGTTCGCGAAATTTCCATCTCGTTGAATTTGGTAATTGCAGTGCCCAGAACGCCCGGGAACTCCGCGTTTCCACCGCTTATACTGATCCCTGCAACCAGCCCATGCTTACTGGCAACAGTACCCAATGCGATATGAACCTGCTTTCGGGTAACAAGGTGAAACGATTCGGCACAATCGCCTGCTGCCCAGATATTGGGCACAGAGGTTTCAAGGCGTTTGTTTACCCTGATGGCATCTTTTGCACCCACTTTTATGCCGGCATGGCTTGCCAGTTCAGTATTGGCTTTAACGCCCATTCCCAGAATGACAATGTCGGCAGGAATGGTTTGTTTGTCAGTTATTACCGATTTTACACTGTCATCGGCATTTTTTTCAAATTTCACCAATTTCTCTTCCAGGAAAACCTTGACCTGCTGCTCTGTCATGTACTCAAGAATAAGGTCTGCCATATCCTTATCCAGGGTATTCATCAGTTGTGGAGCCATATCGATCAGGGTAACATCTATTGAGCGCCCGAGAAAGGCTTCAGCCATTTCAATGCCAATATAACCTCCACCCACGATTACTGCCTTAGTCGGTTTTTCCTTCTTTATAAAGTTTAATACATCTATCCCGCTTTGAAGTGATGAAAGGGCAAAAACTCCACTGGCATCATTATTTTCCATTTCAGGGATAATTGGGGAAGCTCCTGTTGCTATTAGCAGGTCATCCCATTGTTCCCAGAAATACTTTTCTTCATCGAGATTTTTGACCTTTATGCGCTTATTCTTCGGGTCAATTTCCATTACTTCGTGGCGAATTCGCACGTCAATATTCTGTTTTTTCCTAAAAACTTCAGCTTTACGGGCAATAAGTTGTTCCTCTGATTCAACCTGCCCGCCTATGTAATAGGGCATTCCACAGGCAATGTAGGAGATGTGATTTCCGCGTTCGAATACAATAATTTCACGCTCAGGCTGCTCTCGCCTGACCTTCGATGCAGCAGTCATACCTGCAGCATTTCCACCTATAATAATTAGTCTGCCATTAGTCATATATTCTTATTTAAAAGTATTCATAATCAAACATCTTTCTTTGAAAGCATTTCTTTGTATATACCTATATTTTTCAGAAGATTATCATCCGGCTGAGGTTCGGTAATATTTTTATACCGGACAATTTTCTCATAAATGATTTTTGCCACAAGATATCTTGCTGTGGGTTTGTCGTCGGCCGGGATAATATACCAGGGGGCATGGGGCAGGGATGTTTTGTTTATCGCTTCTTCATAATACTTCATATATTCACCCCAAAGCTCCCTTGCACTTAAATCTCCGGGTTCAAATTTCCAGTTTTTATCCTTTTTTTCCAGTCTTCTCAATAAGCGTAATCGTTGTTCCTCTTTGCTCAGGTGTAGAAAAAACTTAAATACAATAATTCCGTTTTGGGTTATATGTTCCTCAAAATTTCTGATTTGCTTAAATCGTTTATTCCAAAAATCAGCAGGTATATCCTCCTCTTTTTTGATGCCCGGGATATTCTCAAAAAGCAAATATTGAGGATTTACACGTGTTACCAGCACATTTTCATAATGGCTGCGATTAAAGATTGAGTACTTGCCTTTTTCCGGCAGTGCAACATAGTGTCGCCATAAATAATCATGTTGCAATTCCTTTCTGCCTGGTGATTTAAAACTGTGAACCACTACACCACGCGGATTAAACTTGCTGAATACTTTTTTTATAACACTATCTTTACCTGATGTATCCATACCCTGCAGGCATACAAGCACCCCATAACGGTTGTGAGCATATAATGTGTTTTGTAGTTTGCTAAGTTTCTTCCCGATTTTTTTAAGTGCTTTTTTCTTTTCTTTTTTTGATTTACCGGTTTCCAGTATTGTTGGAAGTTCATTCAGCTTAATATGTTTTGTAACAATAAAATCAGAGGTGTTTAATTCTTGCATCTCATTAAATTTAAATCTCCTTAAGGTATTTGATGAAACACGCCATATAGCGATTTGCCTGTTTCAGTATTTTGCTCACGGCTCGTATCATGAGTTTTCAATTATATCATTCAATTGTATTAAATTTCTCAATTTCTTTTTCCAGAAAGTAGCTGACTATTGTTCTGATGACCACGATGCTGGCAAGAATGGCAATCTCCTCAAATGTTGGATGTATTACCGTGGCAATGATATCAGCCGCAATCAGAAACTCCAGTGCCAGCAACAAATACGAGGCAAACTGGTGGCGCACCGATTCCCGCTCACGGTATATTGACTTCTTTTTCAACCTGCTGAATTCCAGCTTTAACAACCTGTAAATGGTTAATACAACGCCCCAGACAATTATGGCTACACCGGAGGTGCCGATGGCAATGTACAGGATCTCAAAAATATTTATCAGATGGGCTTCCATAATGAGTGTTTTTTTAATAACCTGCTTTCTCAATCCAATACAGCAGCAGGACTATAAGGCCAACAGCAGGTATCACCACCACCCAGTCGTTTACCTTTAACAGGCGTTGTACAGTAATATCACCAAAATAGCCTTTTTTCATAATACCATTTTTTAACCCGGGATACATTACCGCAAAAATCCAGGTCCCCACAAGTATACCGGCCACCCCACCAACTATCGCATCCAGATAACCGTTACCAGCGGCACCGGCTATGGTGCCTGGACAATAACCGAGTACGGCGAATCCCACGCCGAAAATAAGGGCGCCAATCACATTTTTACCCACCGAGCCGCTCTTAAGCGAAAGCTTAATCCAGCCCAGCGATTTCATAATATAAATCCCAATCATACCTGTAGCTACTGCTGAAAGCATAATTTTCAAAACTGTAAAGTCGGTGAGCAACAGCTGACCTACAATCACATTGTATTTGGTTGCTCCTCCCTTATGCAGAAGGAAGCCGAAAAGGATACCAAAACCCAAACCAAAGAGTAGGGGCCTTCTGTCTTCCGCTGATTCTTTATCCTTTGCATCCTGCCTTGTTTGTGAAACCTGTTTTTTTGTTTCCATTATGATGTGGTTTGAGTTATGCAATAACGAGATAAATGATATGGGCTGTTATAATGCCCCCGATAAAAAAGCAGATAGCCGAAATCCAGCTGGAAATGGCAAGCTGCAGGGTGCCGCTGATGCCGTGACCGCTGGTGCATCCACCGGCAAAGCGTGCGCCGAAACCCAGAATGATGCCTCCGGCCAAAGCAACCAGGACCCTGAGTACTGCGCTATCGCCAAAGGCTGAGGCCCATAGTGAGGGCACCCAAACATTTATTTGTAAATCACCTGAGAGAATGGCCGACAGGAATGAGCCTATAACAACCCCTATAACCAGCATCCACTGCCAGTTTATCCTGAGTTTAATCTTTTTGAAGTAGGGTCTTTGTTCGGCTTTTCCTCCGGTAATAATATTTTCTATCATACCGCCTGTACGGGCAAATGTAGTGGAAGTGGCAATGGGTTTGCCTGATATCAAAAAACTCAGCCAGCTCAAGATCCCAATTCCAATGCCAACGGCATAGGGAGACCAGTAGGTATCTGTAAAAATTGTAATAATTGTTTCCATATTTTTACTGTTAAAAATGGATTTTCACTTCTTTAATATTTGAATAAAACCTTGAACCGTGAGGATTTTGACAAACAGCGCATCGCTTGGCGTATCCGGCTGCACTATATCCTGTCATGCCTCCCGCAACATTATAAAGATTCTTAAACCCGTTCTGACTCAAGATACTCACACCCAGGCTACTGCGATTTCCGGAGCTGCAAAGCATAATAATGGAATCCTCCTTTTTTAGTTCGGTGTGCCTTTCACGCAAATCGGCCACAGGTATATTGATAGCCCCTTCAATATGTCCATCTTCAAACTCCAGTGGGGCTCTTACATCTATCAAAATGAATTTTTCAGAGCCTGTAACCATCTCATGTAAATCTTCGGCTGAGATTTGTGTTACATAATCGGTTTTGTAACCATTTGTTACCCAGGCGGCCATTCCGCCATCCAGATAACCAATAATACGGTCCTGCCCAACGCGCCTGAGCCAGACATTGGTTTCTTCTGCTTCTTTAAAACTGTCTGATACCACCAGCAGGTCTTTGTCAATTGGCAGTACCCATCCTGCAAAGGTGGGCAGGTTGCCATTGAAGTCCAGACTCCATGAACCGTGGATATGCTGGCTGCCGAAGGCAAGATAGCTACGGGTGTCAACAACAGCGAGGTTTTCTTTTTCAAGCATATCTTTGAAGGTCTCCGGGTTAAACTCTTTCATACGGGGTAGCTGTGAGACAAGGGCAGGCCCTTTGCGGTTAATTTCGGTGCAACGGCTAAAGTGATCGGGCGCAGGGGGCATATCTTCGGTAAGTGATTTGATGAACTTATCCTTTTCCTTTATTTGCAGCGCGGTGTTGTATTTCTTTTCGTAGCCTATAGTTGATCGCCACTTGGCACCCATTGCCCGTCCGCAGAGAGAACCGGCACCATGTGCAGGCAGTACCTCGCAAAAGTCAGGAAGCTTTAAAATCTTATCAAAGAGGCTGTGATATAATTTACCGGCAAGCTCCCTGGCCATATCGGGGAAAAGGTCTGGACGCCCCACATCGCCAACAAACAGGGTGTCGCCCACAAAAGCACATACAGGATCTTCTCCGCGTGTTGTGTCGGTAACTACATAACAGAGATGCTCAGGTGTGTGTCCCGGAGTTTCCAGCACATTGATACTAATATCTTCAATCTCTATGGTATCACCTTCGCTTAATGCTACATGATCAAAAGTGCATTTGGCCGACCTGGCCATATAGATTTTGGCACCTGTTTTCCCGGCCAGGTCCATATGTCCCGAAACAAAATCGGCATGCAGGTGAGTCTGCAGGATATGGGTTATTTCTACACCCAACGAACGCGCCTCATCAATGTAAACATCTATGTCGCGTTGCGGGTCAATAACGGCACAAATATCGGATCCGGCCAGAATGTATGAACTGTGTGCAATCTTGTTGGTGAAAAAATGTTTAATCAGCATAACGGTGTTTTTTAAATGGTTTAATCCTATTAAATTAAATAATGAAAAAATAAAACAAGAGAACTGTAATTATCAGAAAAAGGATTGTCAATCCACTCCCTGCCTTTATATAGTCAGCATTGCGATATCCTCCCGACGACATCAGGAAGGCATTCACCTGGTGTGTGGGTAAAATAAAGGAGTTTGCTACACAAACGGCAGCCAGCAGCACAAGTGGCCGGGGGTCAATTCCGGCAATACCTGCCATTCCCATTACAAGAGGGGCCAGCACTACAATAGCTCCCACATTGGACATAAACAGTGAAAAAACGGTTGACAATAATCCAACCATCAGCAGGATAAATACAGGGTGTAAATCAATAACCACACTCATAATGGATTCAGCAAGTAACATGGCAGCACCGGTTTTTTGCATGGCCACACCCAGGGGAATCAATCCAGCCAGGAGAAAGACTACTTTCCATTCAATGGCCTCATAGGCCTCTGCAATATTCAATACACGGGTAAGAACCATGCAAAGAGCTCCGGTCAGAAAAGCCATGGAAATAGGAAAACCAAACATTGCCAGGGTGATAGCAAATACAAAGCAGCCTATTGCCGGCCAGGTTTTTGATTTATCTTTTTTATCCACATCAAACCCGGTGAGTACAACAAAATCGGCACTCTCTTTCAGATCCTTTATTTTGCTCCATCTGCCGTAAACAATCAGGGTATCACCCGTGCTGATTGTTACATCAGAAAAATC
>JAWOEH010000223.1:0-7527 GCA_046482855.1 Bacteroidales bacterium
CTCGTTAGTGGAGACCATTGCCACCGGCAAAACACATGATGCCTCCACCCTCTCCTTCCGTTTCAACAGCTTTACCGACAGCATTGCCTTTGCTTTTGTTTTTGCTTCCGACGAATACCTGGAATATGTGAACGAGGGCGTGAGCGATGTGTTTGGTTTTTTCTGTCGCAAAAAAGGCAGCTCTGCATGGCAAAATCTGGCAACACTCCCAAACAGCGAGGTTCCCATTACAGTTGATTTGATCAATACAAAGGAGAACAGCGACTATTACCTGCATAATTATTACTACAACGATGTTTCGGCACGACGTCGACACCACACGGCCGAAGAGATCGAGCGTTCCTGGCTGCTGGGTTTCGACGGCCTTACACAAGGCATATCCACAGGTATGCGCGTGGAACCTTACAGCACCTATGAATTTCGCATCACCATTGCCGATGTGGGCGATAACCGTTTCGACTCCTGGGTAATGCTTGTAGGACAATCATTTAAAAGTTCCGGTAAGATCGTCACGCCCGGACTCAAAGAGCTCAAGTCGTTTCTCTCCATTGTGGACCAAGATCTTGCCTATACCCAAAGCGGCGATACGTTGAATGTTACCTCGCAACTCTATTTCGACTTTGACTCCCATACCTTACAAGAAGCTTCAAAATCGCTATTGGAGAGTTTGACGAAAGTGATGCAATTTTCCCACTTCGAGCTGACCATCCTGGGCTATACCGATCCTTCGGGTAGCCGGGACTACAATCTGCAACTATCAGAAAAACGTGCCGGTAGCGTTGCAGGTTTCCTGGAAGAGGCCGGAATTTCGCCAAATAGACTCAAGGCGGTTGGCATGGGCGAATACACTCTGGAAACCGATGACGCAGCAGCCCGAAAGGTGGTGTTTCAGCTGGTACCAGGGAAGTAGGATTGAGGAAGAAAGCGACTATAGCGAACCACGCGATAAAGACGATTGGCGTTTAATGCCTGTTTTGCGATACAAAACCAAAGAATTAGGGGTTTGCGCACAAAAACCAGGTTAGAATCAGATTTTTAACAGAAGAAGTTACACAACGTTTCACAATGTTTTACACAAAGTAACACGAAGGAAAATCTTCAACATCGAGGGAAAGTTGGGCGAATTCTGCGAACAAAGCGATAAAGGCGGTTGGCGTTTAACGCCTGTTTTGCGATAGGAAACCAACGAAACAGGGGTGTTGTACATGAAAACCAGGTTAAAATCAGATTTTTAACAGAAGTGATTACACAACGTTTCACCATGATTTACACAAAGTAACACGAAGGAAAATCTTCAACAATTTCCCGGGTGCAATCTATTTTTTCCTTGTTCTTTTGTCTCCAGCCACAAAAGAACAAGACATAACATCCATACAAAGCCCACTAAGACATAGGCAAGCAAGCAAAAGAGAAAAAGGCATGTCAAATCTGCATTATCTAACCAATTCTGCATTAACAAACACAACTTCTATGCGGGTTGGCCCGGCCATCGCCTTAGGCGAGACAGGCTGGCTTGCGCGCCATGCGTAGGAATGAATGACCAATTCATTGCATTTTTGACAAGGCAGCTTGCTTGGCTTGTCTGTAAAATGCATGCCTGCCTGACAGTCAGGGATTGGGCAGAGCGGGGAGAAGCATAAGCCAGCCTTGATTTTTTCGTACTTTTTTATCAAAAGAAAAAAGTACAAGAAACTTCACTGTTTTGTATAAATGCAACTTACAGCCGGAGTACCAGAGTTCTGATACTACAAAACTTTTACTATTCTTTGTTATTACTATGAGGAAGGTAAAAGTAAATTGTATCCCGATAAATGGTATGGAAATTAAAGTCCAGATGCAAAGAAGAACTCCTATTTTCCGCGGCATGCTGATTTATTACATTAACCATTACCACTGCTTGCCGCGGATTCTTTGAAGGGAGCTGTTGCCCCCCGCCTGAAGGCAGGGGCTAATCTCATACCTTTTGCAAAGTTATGCAGCCATCTACACAAAAGATATAATCTATTGCAGCGGCTGCAATTTTAATAACCGTCAACTTTAATCAGGGATATTAAAGGCCAGATGCAAAGAAGAACTCCTATTTTCCGCGGCATGCTGATTTATTACATTAACCATTACCACTGCTTGCCGTGGGTACTTTGAAGGGAGCTTCTGACCCCCGCCTGAAGGCAGGGGCTAATCTCATACCTTTTGCAAAGTTATGCAGCCATCTACACAAAAGATATAATCCATTGCAGTGGCTGCAATTTTAATAACCGTCAACTTTTATCAGGGATATTAAAGGCCAGATGCAAAGAAGAACTCCTATTTACCGCGGCATGCTAATTTATTACATTAACCATTACCACTGCTTGCCGCGGGTTCTTTGAAGGAAACTTCTGCCCCCCGCCTGAAGGCAGGGGCTAATCTCATACCTTTTGCAAAGTTATGCAGCCATCTACACAAAAGATATAATCCATTGCAGTGGCTGTACATTAATAACTATCAACTCTATTTAGTGACGGTCACCAACCTCAAACCACCAACCACAAACCTCAAACCACCAAAAAAAATAGCAACAGGCCGAAGCCCATTGCTACTCAAAAAAAAAAAAGTACAAAACCATTTATCAAAATCGAAGGCCGTTTTTAAACGGCAAAAAGGTCATAAAATCGGAATGGTGCACAATGTAGGCTTCGGTGGTACGTTTCACCATATCGCCCTCACCCGCGTGGGTGGCAATAATGTGGCACACAGCCGCAGGCACGCCACACGACTCGGCCAGCGAAACTCCGGAAAAGGGGTGGCGCAAATACTTGCCATAGCGCCCCTGAACGGCCTTGCCGTCCACCATTTCATACTCCAGTAATTTGCCCACATCCGCCAATATGGCACCGGCAATAAGTACATCCATATCCACCGGCAGATCTTCACCCATAAACTCCAGGGTTTTCTTTCCGGCTTCGCGGGCAATATGCACCACGGCACGCTTATGGGCCATAAAAGTTACCTTGGTGGGCACCAAAAGCGTAAAAGGAATCGTTTGTAAGTCTTTTGCTGTGAGCACGCTTTTCTCCAAAGCCAATTCCCAGGTACGGGCGGTTTGTTCGCGCAACTCTTCGTTTTCTATCCACAGCAATTCGGGCCACAATTGTTTAATCTCGTCCGTCATAGGTTTGGAAATTTTAAAGCTGTCCGGAGAGTGCAGGAGAATACCTTCACCTGCACTACGGACTGCCTTATACTGGTTAACGTAATTTCTCAATAATTGCCTCAGCCATTTGCTGCGTAGATGCAGCACCCTTATCAATTACATCGGGTCTACCACTGAACTTCATCATATCGTATGTACGCACTTTGCCTTCAGAAATTACCTCAGCTACAGCCTTGCGAATACGCTTGGCCATCTCCTGCTCCTCGATGAAATCAAGCATCATGCAAGCCGACTCCACCATAGCAATGGGATTTACAATGGATACGGGATAATCGGCATACTTGGGAGCTGAGCCGTGGGTAGGTTCAAAAACTCCTACGCCGGTGTCGGGGTTAAACTGGGCGCTGCAAGCAAAACCCAAACCGCCAATCAGGCCGGCAAAACCATCGGACACAATGTCACCAAACATGTTTCCCGATACCAATACGCCGTAATTCTCGGGATTTTTTGTGAGCCACATCATCTGGGCGTCAATATTGGTATTCCACAACTCAATTTGCGGATACTCCTCTTTTTGCATCTGTAATGCACGCTTGTACATCATGCCGGAGGTTTCACGGATAACATTGGGTTTTTCACAAACCGTTACCGACTTGTAACCGTATTTTTTGGCGTGCTCAAAAGCGGCACGTAATATACGCTCGGTAGCTTTTTTTGTAAAGATTCGCGTGGAGATAGAAAGCTCATCCTTAGGTGTGTCACCAAATTTCTTCATGAAACGGGGATGCGTTTTGAAAGCGCTGTACACATCTTCGGGTGGATTGGTCCATTCCACTCCGCCATATAACCCTTCGGTATTTTGACGGAAAATAACGGCATCAACTTTGGGCTCTTCGATAACACCCTCCGCCCCACGACGGATAAAATTCAGCGGATTGCCGGTATACGAATGGGTGGGACGCATGCATATATCCATGTTAAAATGTTGACGCAACCCCACAATGGGGCTTGAATAAATCAGGCCTTTGCCCTGGAATTCAGGAGCCAGTTCCTCATTGGCTTCGTCCTTGGGTTTGGAGGTGATGGCGCCAAAAAGCGCTACCTTATGCTTTTCAATCAGGTCGATAGTGCGCTGGGGTAAGGGATTTCCCTCTTTTCGCCAAAATTCCCAACCAATATCGCCTTCTACATAATCAGCGTCAAAACCGGCTGCATGCAATACTTTAATTGTCTCTTCAAGAACTACCCGGCCAATTCCGTCGCCAGGCATGGTTACTATGGTTCTTTTCGCCATAAATAAATTTTTTTTAGGGTTATGGGATTACTGTTTCTAAAGAAAAAGAATTTTTCCCTCATTTCAAAGCAAAAATCAGGGATCTGAAAAACAACTTGCAGCTATTCATTTTTAAGGCTTCTTTTTGTAGTTTTACAGCTCTGCAATAAAATTATAAACATAAAACCATACAACCATGAGTGTATTAGATAAGTTAGAGCCCCGTGCAGTATGGCAGGAATTTGAAGCCATCTGCCAGGTACCACGCCCCTCGAAAAAAGAAGAAAAAATCATCCAATACTTGCTGGATTTCGGTGAAAAGCACAACCTGGAAACCCGCCGCGATGAAATTGGCAATGTACTAATCAAGAAACCCGCAACAAAAGGGTATGAAGATCGCAAAACAGTCGTTCTCCAGAGCCATATTGATATGGTATGCGAGAAGAATGAAGGTACAGAACACGATTTTGATAAAGATCCGATTGTACCCTATATCGATGGCCAGTGGGTGAAAGCCAAAGGCACTACCTTAGGTGCCGACGATGGCATTGGCGTAGCGGCTCAGCTGGCTTTATGCATTGATGATACAATTCCCCACGGCCCCCTTGAAATGCTGTTTACTGTTGACGAGGAGACAGGCCTGACTGGTGCTTTTGCCCTGGAGAAAGGATTTTTCGACGGAAAGATCTTACTGAATCTGGATTCGGAAGATGAAGGCGAGCTATTTATCGGCTGTGCCGGAGGTGTGGACACCAATGCTACGTTCACCTATAAAACCGAAACAACACCTGCAAACCAAGTAGCCTTAAAACTTATTGTAAAGGGGTTAAATGGGGGCCACTCGGGCGATGAAATCGATAAAGGACTAGGCAACTCATTGAAACTGATGAATCGGTTCCTGTGGAATGCCATGGAAAAATACGAGGTACGTTTGGCCGCTTTTGAAGGCGGACAGGCACGAAACGCCATTCCACGCGAAGCATTTGCTGTCATTACGATTCCACAGGCCGATAAAGAGGCTGTTATTTCGGACTTCGCTCAATATAAAAAAGATGTGCAAGCCGAGCTAAAAACGACAGAACCCAATCTCGACCTGCTGGCTGAGGATACGGATCTTCCCGAAGAGATACTCCTAAAAACAGACCAGTTCCGCATTGTAAACGCCTTATATGCATGTCCTCACGGGGTGTATGAAATGAGTCGCGAGATTGATGGATTGGTGGAAACCTCTACCAACATGGCAGCGATAAAGCCTTCAGGCGACAAGGAGTGGTTGGTAACCACCAGCCAGCGCAGCTCTGTAGATACTGCCAAATATGATATTGCTCATATGGTGGAGAGTGTATTCCATTTGGCCGATGCCGATGTAAAACATACCGACGGCTATCCCGGATGGGCTCCTGATCCGAGCTCCGAAATTGTAAAGATCACCGAGCAATCGTACAAGGAGCTGTTTAAGGTTGATCCAATTGTACGAGCCATACACGCCGGGTTGGAGTGCGGACTCTTCCTGGAAAAATATCCTTACCTGGATATGATCTCCTTCGGACCTACCATCAAGGGTGCTCATACGCCCGAAGAGCGCATTGATATTGAGACCACCAAAAAATTCTGGGATCTGCTGCTGGATGTATTGAAGAAAATTCCGGCAGATAACTAATTTTCATGAGGCTGTCCAAAAAAGGGAGCACTAAAGGAAAGAATACTTTCTACTATGTGCAACATTGTGTTTCCTTTATGAAGGGTTGTGATAGGAATATTTTATCAGTTCACAATCTCATAAAATAACCAAACAAAGTATCAACAAGCTTTTTTGGACAGCCTCCCATTCTACCGCATATGCATATGGTTCAGGAATTCCTCACCTATTTAGAGCAAGCCCCCATCTACTCACCCGGCATTATTGCCTTGCTGATTACAGCCGGCTTTCTTGTGGGATTCATCAACACCATTGCCGGTAGTGGAACAGCCATTACCTATTCGCTCTTCATGACGCTGGGACTTCCAGCCAATATGGCCAATGGAACCATACGTTTGGGAGTAATTATGCAAACCCTTGCCGCCACGCTAAACTTTAAAAAACATGGCAAGCTGGAATGGAGAAAAGGCTTTATCCTGGGCATTCCAGTGGTTTTAGGCAGCATTACAGGCGCCAAAATTGCCGTTGAAATAAATGAAGGGGTATTCGAAAAGATCCTGGCTGTTATTTTACTGCTCATGCTCTTTTTTATCTTCCACAAACCCGAAAAATGGCTAAAAGGCCAACTCCATAAACTCCAACAAAAAACCACGCTGACACAATTGTTTCTATTCTTCTTAACCGGAGTATACGGAGGATTCATTCATATTGGTGTGGGTATTTTCCTGTTATCCCTACTGGTGTTAAATGCGGGCTACGATCTGGTTAAAGCCAATGCCCTAAAAGTGATGGTGGTATTTTTGTACAGTCCCTTTGCTCTGTTGGTCTTTATTATGAGCGATAATGTGCATTTTGGAATGGGGCTGATAAGCGCCATCGGAAATGTAGCAGGCGGGTTGGTGGGCTCTACTTTGGCCATAAAAAAAGGCACCGGCTTTGTGAAGTGGATTCTGGTGGTAGTTATTGTCGCTTTTGCTTCGCATCTGTTGGGTTTGTATTAATTATAAAGCCTTTGCCTTGCATAATCTCTTCTCCTTCTTGGCTTTTCTCCCACACTTTTTGCATACAAATACAGGCTGTTTCGGATCTTCATACGCCTTTTCCTTGCACTTCTTCTGGCTCATTTTTTTCTCTTTGTAACAGAAATCATCCGCGATTGTTTGAGAATAGGTCATTATCATATACTTCATACTAATTATTTACTTTTTGCATAAGATTTCGTAATTTGTTTGCACTGAATAATCATTTAAACATTAAATCTTATGAAAAACACACTAAAAATTATTTTAACCCTATTACTTATTTCGGGGTTAACAAATGGCATTTCGAAAGCTCATATCCCTCCATCAGGTGGCAATACAGGAGGTGGTGGTGGAGCTACGCCCACTCCCTACGTAACCGACTATGTAATGATTGATGAAGTGTTAGAAGCTAACGGTTACGCTACGACCACTCCTTGGCAATATGTTAACGCACAGGCTA
>JAWOEH010000110.1:0-3510 GCA_046482855.1 Bacteroidales bacterium
GATGATTTACGCGATTTCAAGAAATTTGGTAAGCCGCGTCTGTTTTTTGGTGTTACAGCCGGAAATATGGACAGTATGGTTAATCATTACACAGCCAATAAACGGTTACGCTCCAATGATGCCTACACCCCTGGCGGCAGAGCCGGACAACGCCCCGACTACCCCAGCCTTGTATACACGCATATTTTGAAAGATCTTTTCCCAGATGTTCCCGTACTTCTGGGGGGAGTAGAAGCTTCCCAAAGACGATTCACACACTACGACTTTTGGCAAGATAAACTGTTGCCTTCCATCTTGCTAGCTAGTAAGGCCGATATGCTTGCTTATGGAATGGCTGAAAAATCATTGCAGACCCTTGTAAATGAACTTCAAGCTGGAAAGAGCATTGAGGAGCTGCAAACAATTCCTCAAACGGCATTTATTCAACAAAAAGCTGATGCAACCACCGATTACGAGGGGGAAATAATCAGGCTTCACAGTCATGAAGAATGTGTACAGGATAAAAGGAAATTTGCTGAAAATTTCCGCATCATTGAAACAGAATCGAATCGCTGGCTGGCTGCACGTCTTGTTCAACCAACTGACGAACATCAAATTATAGTAAACCCACCCTACCCCCCTGTAAATCAACAAGAGTTGGATAAGGTATATGCCTTACCGTTTACACGATTGCCACATCCTAAATACAGAAAAAAGGAGCCTATTCCGGCCTACGATATGATTCGCCACTCGGTAACGCTCCATCGAGGCTGCTTTGGTGGCTGCAGTTTCTGCACCATCTCGGCTCATCAGGGGAAATTTGTTGCCTCGCGTTCCGAAGCAAGCATACTTAAAGAGGTGGAACAGGTAACCCAAATGGAGGATTTTAAAGGGTATTTGTCGGATCTGGGAGGCCCCTCAGCCAATATGTATCGTATGCAGGGGAAAGATCTTGCCCTATGCAAAAAATGTAAGCGTCCCTCCTGCATATTCCCGGGAATTTGTAAAAATCTGGACACAAACCCCGAACCATTAACGAACCTATACAAAAAGGTACGGAATCTCCCTACTGTAAAAAAAGCCTTTGTGGGGAGTGGTGTTCGATATGATTTGTTTATTCCCCACCTGGACAAACCTGCCTATCAGAACTATATGGAAGAGTTGCTGACGCATCATGTTTCGGGACGCTTGAAAGTGGCTCCCGAACATACATCAAAGAGAGTCCTGAGCACAATGCGAAAACCAGATTTCAAGATGTTTTATACGCTGAAAAGGAAATTTGAGGAGCATAATAAAAGACACAATCTAAAACAGCAGCTTATTCCTTATTTTATATCCAGTCATCCCAATTGCAGCAAAATGGATATGGCCGAGCTAGCCTTGGAAACCAAAGAGCTGCAGTTTCATCTGGAACAGGTACAGGACTTCACGCCCACGCCTATGACACTCGCTACAGTGATGTATTATACGAGTTTAGATCCCTATACGATGAAACCTGTTAATGTGGCACGTAATAAAGAGGAGAAATTGGGACAGCGAAAATTCTTTTTTTGGTATAAGAAAGAGTACCAACAATCTATTCGCAAAGACCTGGAAAAGATGGATCGAAAGGATTTAGCAACCGGATTATTGGAAAAATACGGTTCAAAAGGTGGAATAAATCAAGGTGATAAGAAAAAGAAATGAGGCCAGGAAATCCCCAGCCTCGTTCAGGTATAGTAACACTTAACTAAAGACTGTTTGTTTGCTTCTTAAGTAAAGCAGCAAACGCTTCAATATCTTCTTCAGTTGTATCGAAAGAGGTCATCCACCTCACTTCTGAAGTTTGTTCATCCCATAAGTAAAAAAAGAAAGACTTCTGCAGTTCGGGAATGATTTCAGGAGGTACAATAGCAAATACCCCATTGGCTTCAACAGCACGGGTGAGCTCAACATGAGGAATATCCTTCACTGCCTGAGCCAACTTTTGCGCCATCGCATTGGCATGGGTTGCCAGCTCCTTCCATAAATCACCCTGAAGATATCGGCTAAACTGTGCTGATATAAAGCGCATTTTGGAAGCCAACTGCATCCCTTGCTTACGCATGTATTTAAACTCATCGGCTAATTGAGGTTTGAAAAACACAATGGCTTCCCCGTACATCATACCATTTTTGGTGCCGCCAAATGAAAGGATGTCCACTCCCGCATCCTGCGTCATAGCTTTAAAATCGCACCCTAGCGCTACAGCAGCATTGGCCAATCGGGCGCCATCCATATGCAAATACATATTGTTGGCATGGGCAAAGTCGGCAATTACGCGTATTTCGTCCAAACTATAGAGTGTTCCCAACTCAGTAACCTGGGTAATGGAAATAACCTTGGGTTGTGAATGATGCTCAAAATCAATCCCTTTAATATGGGGTTTTATCAGATCGACAGTAAGTTTGCCATCGGTTGTTTCAACAGGAATTAATTTAAATCCATTAAATTTTTCGGTAGCTCCACATTCGTCTTCGTTTATGTGTGCTGTTTCGGCACAAATAATCGAATTCCAGCTTCGGGTAGCAGCACCAAGCCCGAGCGCATTGGCCGCAGTTCCGATAAAAACAAAAAACACCTCGATGTCATGGGAAAAGATGCCTTTAAAATCCTGAATTGCTTTCTCGGTATAGGTATCTCCCCCATAGCCGATAACATGTCCCTGATTAGCATCTGCCATGGCTTGCATAATGGCGGGATGGACACCGGAGTTATTGTCACTGGCAAAACCTCGTTTATTTTTCATGGAATCGTTTTTTTTGAAATATTGAATTCTGATTAAAGATAAGGATTTTGTATCATTCTTCATGACCCAAAAAATCAGAAAACGTTTAATTAAAAAGGCCGTCCAAATTGGACGGCCTTGAGGTATTAGAATTTTTCATCGTATTTGGTCCAAAAGAAATCCCCCAATTTCCAGGCTTCCTCAACCACCTTCTCGCCCCATTGATTGGAATAGGTATTCAGGTAATCAATTGTCTTTTCGGGGTTTCGCTTGTTGTAGAGCTGCAAGGCTTGTTCATCAATCTCCTTTTGCTCCTGGAAAAGCTGCTTTTGCATAGGACCCCACTTGGCAGCCAGGTCGTGACGAGCATCGCCCCAACGCTGTGCAGCAAGTGTACCTAAGCGATTAAAAGCCCACCAGGCAGACTCCTGCGTATATCCATTAACACGTCCGGGTGTTTTATAAGAATCGGGCATATCGGTAACGCTACAATAAAATGGCACATAGATGGAGTTGGCAATATTATCCTGTGCCAACCACAATACACCGCCAATTTCATCAGGCAACCAATCGCGGCATTGGATGATGGTGCCATACATAGTATACCAACGGGCAATGGTACGCTCACCCAAGAAGCGAATGTCGCCTGTCTCTTCGTTCACTGAATACCAACCACCTGAAACATCCGAAATTTCCAATTGATCGTAAGGCATAAAAGGATTCGCCAAGGGAGAAATAACAGTTTTTCCCTCCTCGTTGGTGGCTTTAATATTTCTGCGCATATC
>JAWOEH010000183.1:0-11819 GCA_046482855.1 Bacteroidales bacterium
GTGTGAAAAAAGCATGCCAAAATCTGCTGAAAAATGACCGTTTAAAAAAAAAGGCGGAAAAAAATTTGGATTCTCATAAAAGGACTACATTTACACCCTCATTGGTTCTCAAAAGGCACTATTGCCGTAAAGATAAAAAAGGGAATGCCGTGAAAACCGGCAACAGGTTTTGTTACTGTAAGCTCTCTTTAAGCGACGCTCTGGAGGTCACTTAAAAAAAGGGGATGGCGCTAAATACCCTGAGCAAGTAAGCATTACTAACAATGATATAAGCCTCATATAACCTTCAGCATACAGGATTGAGGTGCTACTATTGGGAAAAATAAATACCTCACACCTTGTTACATAAAGGGGTATATCGGGATAGTCAGGTAGCAAGGCATTCAGCATTACCAAGTCGGGCGTAATAGTATAGGCAAATGACCATTGGGCATCATTTGTCCGTGGATAACTATATAAACGAGTAAAACCATGCCATATGTTTGTATGGCGAATGACAACTATTATGAAACACGAAGATTTCTTTTCGAGTTACGAGCAACACGAAAATGAGCGTAAGGCACAAGGGATTCCTGCTTTACCGCTTGACAGCCAGCAGACAATTGTTTTATGCGAGCTGTTGCAAAAACCAACTGCAGGGAAAGAGAATTTTCTGCTGGACTTGTTTAAGAATAGGATTTCACCAGGCGTAACAGATGCCGCACGTGTGAAAGCAAGCTTTTTACACGAGCTGATTAAAGGCTCAGTGAGTACACCTCTTCTTTCTAAAGTAGATGCCATAGAAATTTTGGGTACCATGATTGGTGGGTATAATGTGGAGCCATTAATTGATGCTTTGTCAATGGATGAACTTGCTGATGCCGCAATTAAAGCATTATCCAAAGTAACTTTGGTATATGATGCTTTTGATAAAGTCGCCGAGTTATCAAAAACCAATGATGCTGCTAAAAAGGTAATTAACTCATGGGCTAAAGCTGAGTGGTTTACTTCACGTGAAGAGATGCCCGAATGCATCAAGGTGAAGGCTTATAAGATTGAGGGAGAGATTAATACTGATGATTTTTCTCCAGCTTCAGAGGCCTGGAGTCGTCCTGATATTCCGTTACATGCATTGTCAATGGGGCAAGGAACATTCCCTGAGGGAAATGACACCATTGCCCAATGGCGTGCTGAGGGACACAAAGTAGCCTTTGTTGGTGATGTTGTGGGTACAGGATCTTCACGAAAATCAGCCTGTAACTCCTTGTTGTGGCATATTGGAGAGGATATCCCATATGTGCCCAATAAGCGAAATAATGCCATCGTTCTAGGGGGGGCTATTGCTCCCATATTCTTTAATACAGCCGAAGACTCTGGAAGCTTACCCATTGCTCTGGATGTAGCTAAAATTAATACCGGAGACATACTCAATATTTATACACGAAAAGGAGAGGTGCAGAATGAAGCTGGTGAGGTAGTGTCTACATTTAGCTTAGAACCCAATACCATAGAGGATGAATTTCGTGCCGGTGGTCGAATCAATTTGATCATCGGCCGTGCCTTAACCCAAAAAGCACGTGAATTCCTGGGAATGGGTGAAGATGATATCTTTGCTCGTCCTAACAATCCGGTTCCTAAGGAAAATCAAGGGTATACTCTTGCACAGAAGCTGGTAGGTAAAGCCTGTGGAAATGAAGGTGTGCTTCCTGGTTCCGCCTGTGAACCTCTCATGACAACAGTGGGTTCGCAGGATACTACCGGACCTATGACAGCTGATGAGCTAACGGAGTTGGCTTGTTTGAAATTCCAGACGCCTTTGTTTATGCAATCATTTTGCCACACTGCAGCTTATCCAAAACCTGCGGACGTAAAGATGCATAAAACAATGCCGGAGTTTGTTACTTCCAGAAAAGGGGTAGCCCTTCGTCAGGGAGATGGTGTTATTCACTCTTGGTTAAATCGACTTTTGGTTCCCGATACAGTAGGTACTGGAGGAGACTCGCATACACGTTTCCCGTTGGGTATTTCATTCCCCGCAGGATCAGGGCTGGTTGCTTTTGCAGGAGCCTTGGGTTTTATGCCACTGAATATGCCGGAATCGGTATTGATACGTTTCAAAGGAGAACTGAAAGAAGGTATTACTTTACGCGATGTCGTAAATGCCATTCCTTATTTCGCGATACAGCGTGGGCAACTTACAGTACCGAAGAAAAATAAGGTGAATATTTTTAGTGGTCGTATACTTGAGTTTGAAGGACTGGAGAATATTACTGTTGAGCAAGCTTTTGAAATTACCGATGCATCTGCAGAGCGTAGTGCTGCTGCTGCCTGTATAAATTTATCAGAAGAGTCGGTAGTTGCCTACATGAAATCAAATGTAGCGTTGATGGAATCGATGGTGGCCGAAGGCTACGACGATGCTGATACCCTTCAGGCACGCATTGATGCAGCTAAAGAGTGGTTGAAGCATCCACAATTATTGCGTGCGGATAAAAATGCTGAGTACGCCGAAGTGTTTGAAATTGATCTTTCCGAAATTAATGAACCTATTTTGGCTTGTCCCAATGATCCGGATGATGTGAAATTGCTTTCGGATGTTGCCGGGACTGAAATAAGCGATGTATTTATTGGATCTTGTATGACTAATATAGGTCATTTTCGTGCAGCGTCGCAAGTATGGAAGAAGGAGAAGGTAAATCCCAATGTGCGTACCTACCTGGCTCCACCTACACGCATGGATCAATCAAAGTTAAAAGATGAAGCCGTGTTTATGGACTTTAGTCGTATTGGTGCTCGTATTGAGACTCCGGGATGTTCATTGTGTATGGGTAATCAGCTGCGTGTGCCCGATAATGCCACGGTTTACTCAACTTCAACACGTAACTTTAACAACAGAATGGGAAATGGTGCTCAAGTATATTTAGGTTCTGCCGAATTGGGAGCTGTAGTGGCCACCACTGGTAAACTACCAACCAAAGAAACGTATTTGGAAGTTTATAAGCATACCATTTCACCAGAGGCAGAAAGTATCTATTCTTATTTACAGTTCGATGAATTGGATAGTGAAACTATTTATAAACGAAGAGACCTTTAATACTTAGTGTTCTAACATAAATATTAAAAATCATGTCTACAGACAATTACAAAATTATTTATACCAAAGTCGACGAAGCACCTGCTTTGGCAACTTACTCCTTCCTTCCCATGGTGGAGGCCATCACGAAATCGGCAGGTGTGAAGATGGAAACGCGTGATATATCTTTAGCCGGACGTATTATTGCAAACTTTAGCGACTTTCTTCCTGAAGAACAGCGGAAAAGTGATGATTTATCTGAGTTGGGGCGTTTAACGCAGGATCCTGCAACGAACATAATTAAGCTACCGAACATTTCAGCCTCCATTTCTCAGTTAAAAGCGGCGGTTAAAGAGTTGCAATTAAAAGGTTATGCTTTACCCGATTATCCGGATGAGCCTGCAAACGAGAAAGAACAGGAAATAAAAGTTCGCTACGACAAGATCAAAGGTAGTGCTGTAAATCCTGTACTTCGTGAAGGTAATTCTGATCGTCGTGCACCTAAGGCAGTAAAAGGCTATGTTCGTAAAAATCCACATAGCATGGGAGAATGGACTTCTGATTCGAAGTCGCATGTTGCTACAATGAGCGAAGGCGATTTTGCCTCCAACGAGGTATCGACAACGGTTGGCCCTGAAGATGCCGGAAAAGCCCGTATTGAGCTGGTAACTAAAAAAGGGGAAGTGAATGTGCTACTTGATAGTATGCCTTTGCTTGAGGAAGAAGTAATAGATGCCACCAAAATGAGCTATAAAAAACTCCGTGAGTTTTTAGCTGAACAAATAAAGGATGCTAAAGCCAAAGGAGTGCTTTTTTCTGTTCATTTGAAAGCGACAATGATGAAGGTTTCTGACCCAATTCTTTTTGGGCATGTGGTTTCAGTTTTCTTTCAGCCTGTTTTCGAAAAGCATGCGGATTTGTTCAAAAAAGCCGGAATTAGTCCAAACAATGGATTGGCAGACTTATACGCTCGTTTGGAATGCTTGGATGCAGACAAAAAGGCTGAAGTTGAGGCTGATTTGAATGCCTGTATTGAGGAGGGGCCTGACTTGGCCATGGTAAACTCTCATAAGGGTATTACCAATTTGCACGTGCCTAGTGATGTGATTATTGATGCGTCAATGCCTGCTATGATTCGTAATTCAGGCCGTATGTGGGGAGCTGATGACAATGCCCATGACACCAAGGCTGTAATTCCTGATAGTAGTTATGCCGGCGTGTACCAGGAAGTAATTGACTTCTGTAAAAAGAATGGTGCGTTGGATCCTACAACCATGGGAACTGTGCCTAATGTTGGATTAATGGCTCAGAAAGCTGAAGAGTATGGTTCGCACAATAAAACATTCGAGATTGCAGAGGAAGGAACTGTGCGTTGTGTGGCTGAAAATGGTAAAGAGTTGTTGTCTGTTGAAGTAGAGAAAGGTGATATTTTCCGCATGTGTCAGGCTAAAGATGCCCCTATACAGGATTGGGTGAAATTGGCTGTTACGCGTTCACGTAACTCCAATACCCCCGCGATCTTCTGGTTGGATGAAAATCGTGCTCACGACAGAGAGTTGATGAAGAAAGTCAATAAGTACTTACCCCAACACGATACTGAAGGTTTGGATATTCGTATCATGTCGCCTATTGAAGCTACACGTGTTTCGTTGGAGCGCATTGTAAAAGGGGAAAATACTATTTCGGTAACAGGAAATGTGTTGCGTGACTACCTCACTGACTTATTCCCTATTTTGGAAGTGGGGACCAGTGCAAAAATGCTTTCAATTGTTCCTTTGATGAAAGGCGGAGGGTTGTTTGAAACGGGAGCCGGAGGATCAGCTCCTAAGCACGTACAGCAATTTAATGAGGAAGGTCACCTGCGTTGGGATTCATTGGGAGAGTTCCTGGCTTTAGCCGCTTCATTAGAACACCTTAGTGGAGTAGCTAACAACAAGCGTGCACAAGTGTTGGCTGATACCCTTGATAAAGCTACTGCCTGGTTCCTTGATAATGACAAATCTCCTTCACGTAAATGCGGAGAACTGGACAACCGGGGTAGCCACTTCTACCTGATGATGTATTGGGCTAAGGCTTTGGCTGAACAAACCGAGGATACTGAGCTGCAGGCCAAATTTGGTCCTGTTGCAAAAGATCTTGCCGAAAACGAAACCAAAATTGTTGAAGAGTTAAATGCTGTACAGGGCAAAGCTACTGATGTTGGTGGTTACTACTTCCCTACTTTCGAGGAAGCAGCTAAGGCCATGCGCCCAAGTGCTACATTAAATAATATAATCAAGGCTATCTCATAACTAGCAATACCTCATGTTTATGTCCGGGCGGGGGGACCTGCCCGGATATAACTTTAATTAGTCGTTTTTGAACGCAATGAAGTATCTCTGACAAATATGTCTTTACTTTGTGAGCGCAAAAATGGTTGTTTGGGAGCGTGCTCGTTTATCCTGTACACCTCCTGTAATTATCGAAACAAGTAATTTGTAAGTAAGCGCCTGAAATTTTTCCCAAATGTTGAAGAGAAGCTTCTTCCCATTGCTTACAGAGATAAATTGAAAATACAATAGATATGAAACTTATTAAAAATGCTCAGGTAGGTACCTTTGAATCGAGCGATATTATGATTTTGGTACAACCTGCGGCCAAGGACTCAGGCAGAGACATTGAGCTGAACTCCAATGTACAGCTGGAGTATGGCGACGAGATCCTGAAAAATATCCACGAAGTATTGGATACATATGAAATTGCCGATGTGAAGATGATGGCAACGGATAAAGGTGCCTTGAATCACACCATTAAAGCACGTGTGGAGGCCGCTGTTAAGCGTGCGCTCGACATGCAGGAAGGAACCCTTTAAAATGCTGAGTTATGAGTAAAAGAAAGAATCGCAGAAGTATGCTTTATATCCCGGGCAACAACCCGGCCATGCTACAGAATGGTGGCGTTTATGGCGCCGACAGTGTACTCCTGGACTTGGAGGATGCTGTAGCACTTAATCAAAAGGATGCAGCACGTATACTCGTGCGCAATATGATCCAAACCATTAATTACTACAACAGTGAGGTGACTGTTCGTGTTAACCACATGAGTACTCCTTTTGGACGTGCCGACCTGGAAGAAATTGTACCATTGCAACCCAATGCAATCCGGTTTCCTAAAACCGAAACAGTTGAAGAATTGGCTGATTTGATAAAAATTATTGAGGAGATTGAGGATAAACACCATTTGCCGCACGACAAAATGACTATTCACGCCATGATTGAAACTGCCATTGGTGTACAAAATGTATATCAAATTGCCGGATACTCGAAGCGTGTTGATGCTATAACTATTGGTGGTCAGGACTTAACTGCCGACATGGGAATTGCCAAAACTAAGGACAATATCGGAATTGATTATGCTCGTAAACAAATTGTGATGGCTGCCAAGGCGAACCGAATTGATGCCATTGATACTGTTTTTGCCGATGTGGACGACGAAGAGGGTTTACGGGAGGAGACTGAATACATCAAAAAAATTGGGTTTGCCGGCAAAGCCGTTATTAACCCGCGCCAAATTGATGTGGTTAATGATGTGTTCATGCCTACTGAAAAAGAGCTCCGACATGCCATGAAAGTGTATCGCGGTTGGGTAAATGCCAAAAAAGAAGGCTTAGGCGTATTTGCCATTGATGGCAAAATGGTTGATGCACCCGTTATGGAACGTGCTAAGCGTGTGTTAGAGATAGCCAATTTTGATCTTGAAAACATCTAACCTTCACAGAAATGAGCAATACAACAAAAAATAAATTGGGAATTGAGGTTCCCACCCGAATTGAGGGTATCGGGGAATTAGCCCCTTACCAAGGCCCCTTCGGAAAACTTGAAAAGGGATGGATGGAAGAAGCTACCATCCCGGCAAAAAACAGAGCCTATTTACCTCATCGTAATAAAGTGCAAGCTTCGTTGCGTGAGGCTGTAGAGGCCTGTGAACCTTACGATGGCATGACCATTAGTTTTCACCATCATCTGCGTGGCGGCGATGGATTATTAATGCAAGTGGTGGCCATTTTGAAAGAGATGGGCATCAAGGATATTACTTTGGCCTCGTCATCTCTTACTTCTGCGCACGATGGCATTGTTCCCTTCATTCAGGATGGTACCATCACGGGTATCTTCAGCTCAGGAATTCGTGGTGAATTAGGAAAAGCCATTTCACGTGGTGAGCTGAAGCGTCCTGCCGTAATCCACTCGCATGGGGGGCGTGTGCGTGATGTGCAAACCGGACGTATTAAAGTAGACATCACTTTTATTGCGGCTTCAGCTGCCGATGAGGAAGGGAACTGTACTGGAGCTCATGGGCCCAGCGCTTTTGGCTCTTTAGGTTACGCCGATGTAGATGCCAACTATGCCGAGCATGTGGTTGTGGTCACCGACAATATCGTGGAGTTCCCATGCATGCCACCATCAGTTCGTCAACATTGCGTGGATCATGTGGTAAAAGTGGACTCCATTGGGGATCCTGCCAAAATTGCTTCTGGTACCACACGTATAACGAAGTCACCTATGGACTTGCGTATTGCCAAAATGGCCTCGGAGGTGATTGTTAACTCTGGGTACTTTAACCAGGGCATCTCTTTCCAGGTAGGTGCGGGCGGTGCGTCGCTGGCAGTGGCCAAATTCATCCGTTCCGAGATGAAGCAAAAGCAAGTGCAGGGTAGCTTCTTGTTAGGTGGTGTTACATCCTATGGCGTTAACATGCTTGAAGAAGGTCTCTTCAAAGCCATTTTTGATGTGCAAAGTTTTGATGCTGCAGTAAGTACCTCTTTACATACGAATGACAACCATATCGAGATTCCCGGAACCCTTTACGCCAATCCGTTTAATAGTGGCTGTATGACCAATAAATTGGACGTGGTTGTGCTAGGTGCATTGGAAATTGATACCGATTATAACGTAAACGTAATTACCGGTTCAGAAGGAATAATTCGCGGTGCCTCTGGTGGTCACTCAGATACAGCTGCCGGTGCTAAAATGACAGTGGTTGTTTGTCCTTCTTTTCGGGGACGTACCCCAATTGTTAAAAAAAGCGTAAATAATGTGGTAACGCCAGGGGAATCTGTTGATGTATTGGTTACAGAGCGAGGTATTTGTGTTAATCCTCGTCGTACCGACTTATTGGAGCAGTTTACAGACAAGCAATTGCCACTGAGGACGATTGAAGAGTTGGAGCAGGAAGTTCGCCAGATTTGTGGCGAAGCCAATGCTCCTGAATTTACCGACAAAGTGGTTGCTGTGGTAGAATATCGCGATGGAACCATCATTGATGCCATACATCAGGTAAAACAATAATATATCCAAAGGCTGCCAGCGGTTTTTCTCATGGCAGCCTTTGCCTTATCTTTTTGTAATGGAAGTATTGGATTTGTTGCTCAATGCAAGAACAGAACGCCAGGCGCTTCGGAAAAAAGTAGCCTCTGCAAGTTATGCTACCGTAAGCTTAAATTTTAACTTGGCTGGTTATCCTAAAAGTACACTCCGGGTGAAGCAAGTTTTTAAAATTGTGCGCCAGGAGTTGTTAACCTTTCTGCAGGCCGCCCGAATTCCTGTTAGCATGGATATGGGAGTTGACTTACATAATGCTGCCGGCGATTTTGTGGTTTTTCCTCTGCGACATACCCGGCAGGGGCTGGATGGAATAAAAGAAGTGTTGGAAAAGTTTGAACAGCAGCATCCTTTAAATCGGTTGTTAGATGTAGATCTGTTTGATGCATCAGGTATGCCTGTCTCCTCAGGGAAAAGAAAATCCTGCTTGATTTGCCAGGAAGGTTCTGCACTGATTTGTATGCGTGAGCAAAGGCATTCAGCTGAGGAGTTTCGGAAGGTGGCTTTTGGTAAGATTGAGGCTCATTGGAAAGCGCAGTGTCAGCAAACAACCATTCGACGGTTAACTTCTCTTGCTACACAAGCGCTCCTGATGGAGGTGTCAGTGCCCGAAAAGCCCGGATTGGTGTGTCCAACAAGTCAAGGGGCGCATGATGATATGAACTATTTTTCTTTCCTTCAATCCACTGCTGCGTTAAGTCCTTATTTTGCGGATATAGCAAAGCTGGGGTATGACTGGAATGGGATGTGCAATGTTGAGATTCTCCAGCAAATACGAACGCTGGGTTTGCAAATGGAATCCGCTATGAAACAATCAACAGGAGGGGTAAATACACAAAAGGGCATCATTTTTCTTATGGGTTTTTCTGTTTTTGCTGCTGCCTACGTAAT
Organism: Bacteroidales bacterium; assembly: GCA_046482855.1. Taxonomy (GTDB): domain Bacteria; phylum Bacteroidota; class Bacteroidia; order Bacteroidales; family UBA12077; genus CAYVSF01. The sequence continues at coordinate 9,301 of JAWOEH010000183.1, forward strand.
TTCGGTGCGGTCTTTTTTTGATACGGCCCTGTTTCGCCAGGTGATAAAGCTGCTAAATAAGGATTTGGTGGCTCGTGAACTGCAAAATGGATGGAATCAGGATGCCTCACATGGCGAAAAATGCTTTAATAAATTTGGTGCAGAACATGCTGGCGGCATTCGCCGCGAAGTAGAGCTTGGTTTACCAACGGTTTTCGACTCAGCCCTGCCCCTGATGCAAAGCTTGTTTCCTGAAGGTATCGACACTGTAAACCAAGATCTTGCCGAAAATAAATTAACCCAGATATTGCTCAAAATTATGACCGTAAATAGCGATACCAATATCCTTTTTCGAAAAGATCTTGCCGTATTAAATAAAGTACAACAATGGGCACAACGTGCCCTGGAGCAAGCTAACCCCATCGAATCAGATGCCTATGAACAGCTCAAAAGTTATTGTTTGGAGCAATATGTTTCGCCGGGAGGTTCTGCTGATTTATTAGCAATTTCCATCTTTATTTACCAAATTACGCATAGTTTTAGTAACAATACTGCTATATAGGTACATAGCGGTAGGGGTGTTCGTATTTTAAATTCATAGTTATGTTGATTGAGGACACAGATTTTCGTGAAGAAGTTTTGGATCTTGGGAATCCTTTTGATGTAAAATTGGTGAGTGAATTTTTAGGCTCACTTGATTTTTCTTTTCATCCCGAGAGTGTCGATTATATTGTGCTTTTGTACAATTTAAATGGAGACTTGATTGGCACCGGATCGTCACAAAAAAATGTGCTAAAGTATGTGGCTGTGGCCCCAAAATTTCGTGAGACAACCGCCTTTGCCAAAATAATTTCACACCTTACCGAGCGATTAGTCGTTGATTATTCCTCTATTTTTGTGTTTACTAAGCCACGGAATGTGGTAGTATTTAAGGGTTTAGGATTTAAGCATATAGCCACTGCCGAACCTTTATTTTCATTGTTAGAGTATGGAATGAAAGGTATTCGGGCATACCAAAATCAGCTTAAAAAATACAAAAAGCTACACGCTTCGCGTGATATTGCGTCTATGGTTGTGAATTGCAATCCCTTTACCAATGGGCATAAGTATTTAATTGAAAAGGCCGCTTCGGAAAATGAGTGGCTCTACCTGTTTGTTGTAGAGGAGGATTTTTCTGTTTTTCCTTTTGATGTTCGATGGGAATTAATTAAGAAAGGGTTAGCTCATTTGGATAATGTTGTGATGATCCCAGGTGGTGATTATATTGTATCGGGGAAAACTTTTCCCTATTATTTTTTGAAGGGCATTGATGAAGATGAGCGCATAGCAAGACAGGGAGAACTTGATGTGGATATTTTTCGTAATTATATTACGCCGGTTTTGGGTATTAATAAGCGCTATGTGGGATCGGAAAACTACTGTAAAACGACTGCTGCCTATAATACGGCCATGCGGAAATTGTTGCCCGAAAAAGGAATTGAACTTATTGAGGTTGAGCGTAAATGTCAAACGGCTAACCACCATGAACAATTTATTAGCGCCTCGAAAGTCCGACAGGCTATAAGGGAGGATAACTTGGACGAGTATAGCAACTTTCTGCCCGAAAATACCCTGAAATTTCTTAATAGTGGGGCAGCCGACGTTATAATTAAAGCCATAAAAAGTAGCGATTCAATCATTAATTTATAACCGGCAATCAGACATTCCTTATTGGTAAGATAGACTTGTGCTTTAAATTCACTCCTCTATGCGATTTGTAGCAGGCATAGTAAGGACTGCCTATGAATGTGTTTTGTGATTTCCTTACGCCCTTTCAGGGCGCCATTTCCCTGCCGGATGGTATCACAGGGCGTTGCCCTGTGCTGTTGCTTCGGCCCCTTCAGGGCCTTTTGCCTATTGGTTTCGGTTATTAAATGGTTTTCTTACACTTTGTTGGGCGTGGTTTAATTGCGGTTATTGTATCACAGAGAGTTGCCCTGTGCTGTTGCTTCGGCCCCTTTGGGGCCTTTTGCCTATTGGTTTCGGTTATTAAATGGTTTTCTTACACTTTGTTGGGAGGTTGGTTTAATTGCGGTTATTGTATCACAGAGGGTTGCCCTTTGCTGTTGCTTCGGCCCCTTCAGGGCCTTTTGTCTATTTATCTTCAGCATCTGCAAGTTTTGCCACGGCTAAGCCCTGAAAGGGCTTGAGCTAAAGCGTAGGGCAACGCCCTACGTACAAAGGCACCCGACATAGACACCCCAACGGGGTGTGAGCATGGTTTTCATTGCATATTTTCAACACAAGGCGTTGTCGTGTGTTATTGCGTACGCATTTTTCAGGGCCTGACAATTCATCAACAACGTGAATGTTTGTGGCTATGTTGGGGCATGGGTTTTAAAGGTGCCGGCAATAACTTCGCACGCTGATAGATTTAGACCTGACAACGTCCGAAGGTCTTGTCAGCGTCTATTTTCGCCTGAGCCTGTCTGTCGAAGGCAGGAGGGTGAATATTCCTTGATTTTTCCCGGATTTCCCACAGATAGATGTAAATGGTTCCC
>JAWOEH010000038.1:0-17365 GCA_046482855.1 Bacteroidales bacterium
AATTGGGCAGAGCGCGCTGAAGCATAAGCCAGCCTTGATTTTTTGGTACTTTTTTATCAAGAAAAAAGTACAAAGTAAGAGTACACATTCATTGCAGTCGTAAAAATATTAGCAAATGGATGCTTATGGTCCTTTCAGGGGACTGAAAATTCACCAACAACCTGAATGTTTATGATTATGTCCGGTGCTGAATTTTAAAAGGTCCCGGTAAACGTTTCGCACGCAGAAAGAATTCGACCTGACAACGTCCGAAGATCTTGTCAGCGTCTATTTTGCATGGCTGAATTTCAGCGACTCCGGTTTAGGGGGTTAGGAGTTTGGAGGTTTAGAGTTTAGTCGTTTGGGCATGCATTGATGTTTGTTGCAAGGATTAGCATGCTGCGGAATCGCTTGTTGTGTTGAATTATATGTTGCTCGGTTCTCTTCGTCCTCCCTTCTTTCGCTTCATGCATCAAGAAAAATTTGGCAACGCCGGTAGTTGAAGCGATTATTGGGGTGCGTTTTATTACACAGGACGTTGCCCTGTGCTTTAGCTGGCGGCTCTTTCAGAGCCTGATTCCTGTGCGTTGGTAGCTGTGGGCCATTCGTTTTTTTGTTTACTTTAATGCATAGAAATAGAGATGCTCGCGCTTCATTCGCAAACCATAGCGTAGGGCTTTCAGAGCCTGAGTACTGGTAGCTGTGAGCGATTCGTTTTTTTGTTCATTTTAATGCATAGAAATAGGGAAGCTCACTTCTTGTTCGCAAAGCCCTGAAAGGGCTTGAGCCATAGCGTAGGGCAACGCCCTACGTATAGAAACACCCAACTTATACACCCCAACGGGGTGTGAGTATGGTTTTTATTGCACATTTTTAAGAGGGTTCGTGCATTTTTGAAAATCAAAAAAAACAATAGTTGCATTAGCTTTCGCAGAGAAGTTGCATGCAAAAGCGCTACGAAATGTACACATCGTATAGCGCACGCTGGAAAACACATAAAGACGGGAGAGAATCGAATTCTTCGCAAGAAACAATGAAGATTACTTCGTAGGAGGTCTTATTCAAGCAAAAGCGGAAAGTAGGCAAATTCCTTTTTCCGACACCAATAATGCTTATTCTTTGGCCTTTTAAAGAAATCAATCACCTCATTATATCTTTTCTGCTTCAGGATTCGAACGGAATAATTATAAACAGTATAATTCTCTAAAAAATAAACGACTGCAACAGAATCACTTTCAACTTGTGCAGATAAATGTTCTATTACTTCGTGACACTCACCCTCAATTATAAAATGACTATCATTCATTGATGTTTGAGCAACTGAGTAAGTACATAAAAGGATAAACCCAAAGATAACTGCCGATATTTTCATCTTTTTATTTTTTGGTCGGACGGAACCTCCTTCTTGCTCATCAACCGTCATTATACTATTACTCTTCTACTAATCAACATATTACACACAAACCACCTCTCTCTGTGGTTTCATATTAAATAGGCATCGCGGAAAAAATTATCTATTCACACATAATACACAGGATAACAACCCTACATTTTACCATCTTCACCATACCACCATACATACTCGCTTATGGCATTACTGCCATAATGAAGATCAACGCCCCCTTTTACCTTGGCCATTTCATGGGAACCAATTTTAGATCTACTAAGTTTTCCTGCCATTGTTTACCAAAAAAAGATTCTATTACCCTAAACCCCAAATTACAAAACCTCTCTATCGAAAGCAAGCTTCACGCAGGGCTTTCTTTGTTTAGTCGTTTAGGCCTTTAGGGGAGTGTTTCCCTTTGATATGGCTGATGGCATTTTCGGTGCCTTATCTTTTCCAAAATCCTGTTTTGCCCCCCCCTTTGCACATGTTCTAAAATCCATTGCTGCCGATACTTTATACGTTGATTGGCTTGTAAATTCCCCCTCGTGAATCATTGTGCTTTCTTTGACAAACTTTGTGTTACAAAAAAGCTGTGCCTGGCAGCTCTTTCAGGGGTTGTTACGCTGAGGAAAGGAGTTGTTTTGCAAGGTAAGCTTCATTAGTTTGAGCACGATAGTTGCATTAGCTATTGCAGCCCCATTGTATGCAAGGCGTTAATGAAATGCCCCGCAAAGCAAAGCACCCTGCCGAACCGAACCATACCCATACCCATGCCGGAGGGACTGAATACCTGGACAGAAAGAACGAACCTTACGCCGGAAGGCATCCTATCAAAACACAACGCTGAACGACAAACATCTCAACGACTCAACATTTTAGTTCCGTCTGAAATCGCGCTGCAAAAAAACAGTGACATACTTTTTGGAACTCTCCCCCTCTTGATTTCCCCTTCCCTATTTTCATTTCCAACAAATTTGCTGTAACTTGATTGCTAACAACAAAACAGCTATAAACCAAAACCTTACTACCTATGAAACACTATCTATTTGCCTTACTGACAACCGGGCTCCTGGTGGTGGGATGCAACAGCAATGCCCCAAAATCAAACGAAGAGGAAACCACAGCTAAAGAGATTGAAGCCATCGACTCCACCACTTATGAAATGGAGAGAGCCCGCGAAGACATCGAAAACCTCTCGGAAGATCTTGACACGTTAATGAGGGATTTATAAATAAAAAGAGTGCACCATGAAAAAATGTATCAGCTTTGCCTTCACACTGCTTCTGTTTCTGATTACGGCCTATGACGTGCCGGCTCAACAGCAGAAAAAAAAGCAAAATGAGGTGGAGGAAGTAAACAAAGGGCAACAGGATACCACTGCAACAGCCCGGAAGAAAATGATGGAACAAAAAGCTCGCGCCCGCAAAGCCCGCAAGGGTATGCAGGACTCAACAGAGAAGGCTCGGAAACAAATGAAGGAGCACCGTGAAGAAGCGTCCAAACGCATGGAAGGAAGGCGGCAGGAGATGCACGAAAAAGCTGACAAAAGAGGTCAGGATATTCGTGACAGCCTGCAAAAAGGACGCGAACAAGCCCTTGATAAAGCCGAAAAAGGGAAAGCGTACGGCAAAAATAAAGCGGTAACGGGCAAAGAATTTGGTCAGCAGCGTGCCCAAGAAGCACGCATGCAGCAGGAAGAGAAACGAAAAGAACTGGAAGGCACACTCCAGGCAAATCAGAAGAAGCTTGAAGATGCCCGACAAAAAATCGGCCAGGCGAAAGAAAGACTTGAAAAAGCAAAGACAGCCGGTGAGCTCACCGACGAAGCTTACGAATTACGAAAGCAAAAAATTGCGAAGGCCGAAGAAACCATGAAAGCCATGGAAAAACGCATGCAAGAAGCAAAAAATCTGCAAAAAGAAACAAGCAAAGAACGGGAAAGCCGTTCGATAAAAAAGGAGGGTGAGTAATTGCGCTCACCGCTCATAAAAGGCAAGAAAGGTTCAGCAATTTTTTTGCTGAACCTTTCCATTTTGTTATGATGTACTTTATTTCTTTCGCTTAATCCGATTAAAACGCAATGCCTTAATTACCCAGTTTGGCACAGGCTCACTAGGTTTGCGTTTTTGTAAGTTTAAAAACCAACCCAACTTCTTCACAATGGGTACCCTGTGCGTTTCCACAAATTCAATGAGCGTTCCATCGGGATCTTCGATGTAGGAAAAATGACCCGCAGCTTCGCCCATATCAAAACTTTTTTGGTGTTCTTTATTCTGCTGACTATCCACGGTAAAACCGAATCCCAGGTGTTCACACTCCTTTTTCAGGCGCTCCATTCCGCGCACATCAAAACAAAGGTGAATAAAACCCAAATCGCCCCAAAACCGATTTTTAAAGATCTTATTGGGTTCCCGATCCTTCGCCTGCACCAATTCGATGTAGCTCTTTCCAAACAAGGCACTAAAACTTCCCTGATGACTGTCGGCGGCTTTAAGCAATACACGCCGAAAAGTACCCTGTCCGCCATTTACCTCCTGAAGATCGTCAAAAGTTCCCTCTTTATCGTACACCACTGTGGAGTAGCCTAAGATATCGCGGTACACCAACAGGGATTTTTCGATATCGGACACGCCAATAATTGCGCCAACTGCAGCGCCGGTAGCTTTTCGCTCCTTTTTTCGGAACATCAGCTTATCTTCAATTACCTGAAAAATATTTCCATAGGGATCTTTCACGAAGAAAAAAGGGCTTCCCTTAGGGTCGATTTGGATTTTTCCAAGCACTTCGGCTCCCTCCTTTCGCATTTTATCAAAGGCCTTTGCCACATCATGGGTTTTCATTTTTGCAGCAAAGATTCCCAGGTCGCCAATCTCGATAGTAAATACCGGCGGCTGCGGTGTACGTTCGGTATACTGCCAAATTTCAAAACCACTCCCCCCCTGGAGGTTCATCGCCAAAGCAGCATGCCGACGTTGGGGTTTTCCCCCTGTATAAGGAAGCATCAGTTCGGCAACCGTGTCATCTTCAAAAATGCGCACATCCATACCAAAATGTTTGTTATACCACTCCCAAGCCTGGTATACATCGGGAACGCCAATGCCAATTTGCTGAATGCCACTAATTATCTTCTCCATATTCCTTAATCAATTATGTTGGTTTTATTCTACGTGCTAAAGTATAAAATAATTTAGGAAACCATTTATGAATATGCACCATTAAAAGCTCCTTTCTTCCAATGAGCACCTCTTTTTTATCGCGTTGCAGGGCTTTCAGGTAAATTCGGGCACATGTACCGGCAGGCATGCCACGGGCTTGTCCCGGATCAAGTTCGCCATGTGCTTTGCCGCTATGGGTGAGGGCATGCATGGAGATAGGCGTATTGATACGCCCCGGGCAAGCAAGTAAAATGCGGATGCCCTGTTCATGAGTTTCGGCACGCAGGGTCTCAAAAAACCCATGCAAGGCATGTTTCGAGGCGGAATAAGCCGATCGCAAGGGAAAACCAAATTTCCCGCTAATGCTGCTGGTTACGGCAATGTAGCCATGCTTCTGCTGTATCATAAAGGGCAACAGAGCCTTAGTAAGGGCCACCACCGAAAAGTAGTTCAGCTCCATAATCTTCCGGTCGACCTCCAGTGGGCTATCTTTGGTCAATGCTCGCTGACTGACACCTGCATTGTTAATAAGCACATCGATACCCTTGTAGCATTCCAGGGCTTGCGAGGCAAGCTCATCAATGGCTTGGGTATTGGCAAGATCAAAAGGAATGCACGTTGCCTGGCTGCCGGCTTGCTCACAAGCCTGTTTCAGCTCGTTAAGCGCTTGCTGGTTACGAGCCACCAACACCAAACGAGTTTGGTGCTTAGCCAATTCCAAAGCCAATGCCTTTCCAATTCCCGATGAAGCACCGGTTAAGAGAATACGTTTTCCTGAATAAAACATGTTTACGGTTGTATCATAATGTAGTGAAACTCCACACCTGCCATTTCACAAAAATCCTCCCCTACTTCCAGCATATCCTCATCGTCCTGATGATAATACCACCGGAACTCACAGGGAATGCCTTTTTCATGAGCCTCTTTTGCCACAATCATCATGTCGGCAATAAACTTTGCCGAGGAAGAGTTAAAATAGTACATTTTAAATGATAACACAAAGGGATTGCTCTGGACTTTATGCTCCAGCAGCGCCATTTTCAGGGCTTGGATTGTTTCGCCATAAAAAGAGCGAACATCCTCGGGGCGCGATACGCCCTCCATCTCAAACAAGCTCTCAGCCGTGTTAATACGTATGGCTGGTGTTGTTTTTGTCGCTTTTTTAAAGAATGTAACCATACAGGCAAATGCGCTTAAGTATTCTCCTTAGGATACAGTTGAATCGTCAGATCAAAATAGACCCACCCTGGTGTTACCCTGTTTAATGTATAGTGCAGCTTTTGGCCGGAGATACGTGTCATCACAATCAGCCCTAGCCCAGCTCCTCCCTTTTCGGAAATTTCGGAGTTGGACAACGCACTTTTGTACAATTCATTCACCTCCTCCTGCGAGAGTCGCTCCAGTTCATCGAGCCGGGCTTTTAACCGGTCTTCGTTTTTGGCTGGGGTTAAGTTGCCTGAACGTATCTGAAAGTGATTTTCCTCCACCTGCGATACCTGAAAAAAAGCAGGGTACGTATCCGTTGGCGGATGCTCTTCCAGTTCAATATCTGAATGTTTAAAGATATTATCCAGGCACTCTACCGACAAGGAGTAAATGCGTTTGGCATAGAGGCGCGAAATAGGAAGATCTTTCAGTCTGCTTTTTAGGTCACGAAGTAACGCATCAATACGTCCGACAGAGAAATTGCCTTCATGTTGCAGAATTGCAGACTGTTCCATTTGTTAGTAGTAAATTTGCAAGTAAAATTAGCGTTTTTTGTCAGTTCACAAAAATATCTGCCCCATAATTTGGAGCGAGAAAGCAAATCATGCTCACTTAACATTTCCTTAACATTGTTTTAACCAAAATTTCACCCTGAGAAACCGTCTCTCTACCCAGGCAATACCTACTTTTGGCACAGAAAAATTAAATAGGTAGTAAAATGGAAAATCTCTATTTCATTCTTGTCGGAATCCTTTTCATACTCGCGATTTCGGATTTAATTGTTGGGGTAAGTAACGATGCGGTAAACTTCCTCAATTCGGCTATCGGTTCCAAAGTAGCCCCTCGTTACATTATCATGATTATTGCCAGTGTGGGTATCCTTATCGGCACCACCTTTTCAAGTGGCATGATGGAAATTGCCCGCAAAGGGGTTTTTCATCCCGATCAATTTTTCTTTGCCGAAATTATGATCATCTTTCTGGCGGTGATGCTTACCGATGTAATGCTGTTGGACACTTTTAATACCTTCGGGCTCCCAACCAGTACCACGGTATCCATTGTATTTGAGCTATTGGGTGCGGCCGTAGCGGTGAGTATTATAAAGATCTCAAGAATTGATGACGCCACCTTAGCCGACCTCAATACCTATATCAACAGTGGGAAAGCCCTGATGATTATTGCCGGTATTCTGCTCTCGGTGGTTTTTGCCTTTACCATTGGTTCGGTGGTGCAATTTTTTGCCCGACTTTTCTTCTCGTTCAATTTCGATAAAACCTTTAAGTATTATGGTTCCTTATGGGGAGGCATTGCCATTACAGCCATCACCTATTTTATCCTGATCAAAGGGGCGAAAGGTTCGGCATTTGTGAATGACGAGGCCATGAGTTTTATCAAACATAATACGTTTCAGATCATCCTATACAGTTTTATTGGCTGGACGATTTTACTTCAACTGCTACACTGGATCTTTAAGCTAAACATTTTGAAGGCGATTGTATTGGTAGGCACCTTTGCCCTGGCCATGGCTTTTGCCGGTAACGACCTGGTAAACTTTATCGGGGTACCGCTTGCCGGACTGAAATCGTTTCAAGAGTACGCTGCTAGCGGTGTGCCGGACGACCAGCTACTGATGACAGCCTTGCAGGGAAGTGTAAAAAGTAATACCTATCTACTGCTTATCGCCGGATTAATCATGGTAATCACCCTGTGGCTATCGAAAAAGGCACGCTCGGTTACCGATACAGAAATAAACCTGAGTCGTCAGAGTGATGGTGCCGAGCGGTTTGGCTCCAGCATGTTATCGCGAACGCTGGTTCGCTCGGCTATGGACATGTCACGAGGCTTCAATAAGGTAATGCCCAAAGGCTTAAACCGCTTTATTGAGAAACGCTTCGATGCCACTCCTTATGAAGAGAAACTTAAAGGGCAAAAAGACGCACCCTCCTTCGATCTTGTGCGTGCTTCGGTTAACTTAACCGTTGCCAGTGTCATCATCTCCTTCGCCACCTCATTAAAGCTTCCGCTGTCAACCACCTATGTAACCTTTATGGTGGCTATGGGATCGTCGCTTGCCGACAAAGCATGGGGCCGCGAAAGTGCGGTATACCGTATTACAGGAGTAATTACCGTTATTGGCGGTTGGTTCTTCACGGCTTTTGTGGCCTTTACTGCGGCCTTCCTGATTGCTGTAGCCATTTCCTATGGTGGAAATATTGCCATCCTCCTATTGGTATTAGTGGCTTTCTTCTTCGTAGTAAAAACCCATGCCTTACACAAAAAACGTACTTCGGAAAAAGCGAAACGGGATCTTCTCTTAGCTGAAGAAGTAGGCGAGCAAACAATACGTACAAAATGTACCAGCCAGGTGAACAGTATGCTCGATACGGTTATTAAAGTATTCAATGAAACCTTGCTGGGGCTGGCCAATGAAGACAGAAAATCCCTGAAAAATGTATGCGGCCAGGTGGAAAAACTGAACAAAGAGGCCAAGTACCTCAAGAATAATGTCCATTTCACCCTGGCTAAGCTTCCTGAAGGACTTGAAATTGGGCACTATTATGTACAGGTAATTGATTATTTACGGGAAATGGCACATAGCCTTACTTTTATTAGTAACCCGGCCTACGAGCATATCGACAATAATCACAAAGGCCTTATCGAAGAGCAAGTTCAGGAACTTAATGAATACAAAAAAGACATTACCCTGCTGTTCTCACTTGTTGTACATGCGATTGAAAACGACAAGTATGACGATATGGATGAAATAATCGAAAAACAACAAGAGATCTTAACCAAATTAAAACTGGGCAGAAAGAAGCAGATCAAACGAATAAAAAATAAAGATACCGGAACAAAAAACAGTATTCTTTACTTGGGTCTGCTCAATGAGATTAAAAACCTCGTGTTGCAAACCATAAACGTAGTAAAGTCACAGCGCGATTTTAGTCTGGAGAATACGAAATAACAGAGCATAAGAAAACCTCCATAAAAAAGCTGGCCATAAGGTCAGCTTTTTTTATACAGGACAAACTCACTTTTCATCAACAAGTTCCCATTCCTGTAAATTCGGAAAGATCTTTTGCACATTAGCCCAATGCAACCACGCCCAAACAAGCCGCGCCATCCAGGGAACCAGCCTGACAGATAAATCGAAAATTTCTGATCTTCATACAACCACAAGGGTATAAGATAAAAGAGACAAAAAAAGCCCGTGTAAATAACACGAGCTACAGATGGGTATTTCCGGTAAAACAACCAACTAGTCAACAAACTTATAGCCCACCCCTTTGATGGTTTTAATATGCGTATCGCCTATTTTTTCGCGCAGTTTGCGAATATGCACATCAATGGTTCTGTCGCCCACAATGATGTTGTCGCCCCAAACCGCATTAAAAATCTCATCACGGGTAAACACCTTGTCGGGTTTTGCAATGAGCAGCAAAAGCAATTCGAACTCTTTTTTGGGGAGCATCAATTCCTGATCGTCCTTAATAACAACATATTTCTCTTTATCAATGGAAAGATGCCCACGTTTAATTACCATATCAGGGGTTTCATCAGGAACTTGAGCATTTCCGTTGTAGCGCTTCAATAGCGCGTTGATGCGCGAAACTAATACTTTGGGCTTTATGGGCTTAGTTATATAATCATCGCCCCCTGCATCGAACCCGGCAATTTGCGAATAATCTTCGCCGCGGGCAGTAAGAAAGGCAATAATTGCATGCTGCATAGATGGCAACTTGCGCAACTCTTCACATGTTTCGATACCATCCATTTCAGGCATCATCACATCCAATAACACCAATTGCGGCTGCTCTTTTTTTGCCGTAGCAATGGCCTCTTTTCCATTGGAACAGGTGAACACGTCAAATCCTTCACGTTTCAGGTTGTAACTTAAAAATTCAAGAATATCCGGTTCATCGTCGACCAACAAAATTTTATACGCATTTGTACTCATAACCATGGGTAAGTTTAAATAATTGAATGCCCTAAATTAGAATAAGATAAGCAAACAGAAGCTAAGAGATTCTTAAGTCAACTTTACGTTAAAGTTAATAAAATTCTCCATTCCTCCCACACTTAATGCAAGGTTAAACATCAGGTAAACTCTATCGGAGGACAATCCCCTTTATTTGCAGTGTAATTAAAACGAAACACTTTTTCACACATAAACCAAAAACAATTAGCAAAATGAAAAAGCATTATTTAAAAATCACAGCCTTTTTACTTGGAGCCATCATGCTTGGCTTCACATCATGTGATGACGATGACAACTCAGGTGAGACACAAAAGCCTACCCTCGTTTCTGCATCCGTTGAGTCGGACAATTCCGAGGCAATCGTTTATTTTTCCGAAGGATTATACAAGAATGATGACAAAACAGGTGCTTTAGATGCAACCAGTTTATCAGTAACCTTAAGCGGAGGTACGCTTTCCTTAACGGACTACACAATTAACCACACTGCAGGAGGAAACTCTGCAATTATCGGATTAACTTTGTCGGACGAAGCCACAGAGGGTTCAGAAACCCTGACCATTTCCGTTTCGGCTACCAGCGCTTACGATGAAGCAGGAAATGCCATTGAGGCGGGATCGGTAACAGCTTCATTAAATCCTGTTGATGCCGAAATTGTGCCCGAGGAGAAAGCTTTATCAGCTTACGAACTTGAAGGCAAAGAGGGTCTTCCTGCCGATTATGTATCGGTATTAAAGAGCCACTTTACAGAGAACAACAATGTTATCAGCGAATTGAGTATTGCTGCTGACAACCTCATTCCTGCAGCAGGCGAAGCCGGAAATGGCGTGGCTGCTGCCGATAGTTGGTTCGACGCGGTAACGTACCAAGGTGCTTTTGAACCAGGTGGAAGCAACTGGGCCGAAGGTTGGACATTAATGTATGGGCATTCAGGCACAACTGCCACCAATGAAATAACCGTATCCGCCAACATCACAACGGACACCGAGTGGACAAAAGACAATGTATACCTGCTCGACGGATTCATCTTTGTTGAAGATGGCGCAACACTTACTATTGAAGCCGGAACAATGATTCAAGGCATGGCCGGACAAGAAGAAAATGCCAGCGCATTAGTTGTAAAGATGGGTGGAAAACTGATGGCACAGGGAACAGCTACAGAACCCATTGTATTTACGGCCGATGGCGATCAGTACGATGGTTCAGGCTTTGGTAAGGAAGTACGAGGCCTTTGGGGCGGATTGATAATGCTGGGTAAAGCCACTACCAACAACAGCACACAAACCCGTATTGAGGGAATTCCCGAAGCCTTCGATGCCTACTACGGAGGCACTGATGATGCCGACAATTCAGGTGTTATTCAGTATGTTTCCATCCGTCACGGAGGTACCGACATTGGTCAAGGAAACGAAATCAACGGATTAACCCTGGGAGGCGTAGGTAACGGAACTACTATCGACCACGTTGAAGTAATTGCCAATGTTGACGATGGCGTGGAATTCTTCGGCGGTGCTCCCGACCTGAAAAACATCCTGGTAGCCTACTGTGGTGATGACTCCTATGATTATGACGAAGGATATCATGGCCGCGGACAATTCTGGGTTACCATCCAATCGGACGAAGCTGGTGACCGCTTAGGTGAGCACGACGGAGGTAGCGGCGACGACGAAGAAGCTGAGCCTTATGCCAAGCCTGTTATCTACAATGCTACCTATGTTGGAAATGGCAACGGTACTTGTATCACTTTCCGCGACAACGCCGGAGGTACTTATGCCAACTCCATCTTTGTCAACACCAACAAAGGTATTGAAGTGGAATTCCGAAACGACAAGCACAACAGCTACCAAATGCTTACCGAAGAGCATTTGACACTGAAAAACAACTTGTTTATCGGAACCGGATTCTAAAGACACATATTCTCACATAAAAGCTGATGGTCAATGACCATCAGCTTACTCTATTTTGTAAAACAAAAAGTAGCAATAAAACGATGAATCGAAGACTAGTAAGCCTAATCTTTCTGGTGCTCATATCAATGACTGTTTTAGCGCAAAAAGGAACCTTGCGCGGAAAGATCCTTGACGAGACCAATGGCGAAACATTAATTGGTGCAACAATTATGGCAGTTGGAACTTCCACAGGAACCTCCAGCGACTTTGACGGGAACTTCAGTTTACCGCTTGAACCGGGTTCGTATACCATCAAAATCTCATTTATCTCATACGAAACCAAAGAGTTCGAAAACATTCAAATCACACCCGGTGAGGTAACCATCCTCAATACCTCGCTAGGGGAATCCAAACTTACTATTGGTGAAGCTGTAGTTACAGCGCGCTCACGCAACCGCACAGAAAATGCCCTGCAAATGCTACAGAAAAAAGCGCCAAAAGTAATCGACGGCATCTCCTCGGAGCAAATATCCAAACTGGGCGACAGCAATGCAGCTCAGGCGCTAAAGAGGGTAACAGGCGTATCAGTACAGGGAGGAAAGTATGTGTACGTGCGTGGCCTGGGCGATCGCTATACCATTACAACGCTCAATGGCGCCGAAATCCCGGCCCTCGATCCCGAGAAAAACTCCGTACAGATGGACATCTTCCCCAGCAACCTGATTGAGAATATCATGGTGAACAAAACCTTCTCACCCGACATGCCGGGAGAAGCCACCGGAGGTCTTGTGGATATAGTAACCAAAGATTTTCCTGAGAAATTCACCTTCCAGTTTTCCAGCTCTCTGGGCTATAATCCGCAGGCCAACCTGAACAACGACTTCTTAACTTACGAAGGTAGCAACACCGATTTGCTGGGATTCGACAATGGCACACGCGCCATCCCCGGTCGGGCACAAGAAGCTTTGGATTACATGGTGGCCAACAACCTGGGAGGCATTAACACACAAACCTTTTCGCCGCAAGAAATCAGCGATATCGCCCAATCCTTTAGCACCGAAATGGAGCCCAAACAAGAACAATCATTTCTGAACCACACACATAAACTTTCGGTAGGCGATCAGCGTCAACTCTTCCGGCGTGCATTAGGCTATAATTTCTCCCTAAGTTATTCGCGAAAATTTGATTCCTACAACGACGGAGGGTATGCCCCTCTGCAGGAAGGAAGTGCAATAGATCCTATCCGGGTAGTAAGCGATGAAAAAGGAAATGAAGAGGTAATTATTTCCGGATTATTCAACCTCAACTACAAACTCAACAACAATAACAAAGTGGGCTTCCGCTATTTGCGCACTCAAAGTGGAAATGCACAAGCCCGATATCGTGAAGGTACGTTTAATTATGAAGATCCCTCAGGAAATATTATCACACAGGATCGTCAACTTGGATATCTGGAACGCGCCATGTCAGCCACCCAGCTTCACGGAAAGCATGTGATTCCCGGTATGAATAAGATGACCATCGAGTGGATAAGTGCCTATACCCATATGAATCAGGATGAGCCTGACCTGCGTTTCTTCGAAAACCTCTGGAACGTCAGTGCAAACCGGTACTACATAAAAACCAACGACGTACCCGTTCGCTTCTATCGGGAGATGAATGAAAAGGCCTACTTCAACAAAATAGACTTTGCCTTGCCCCTTACCCTATTTGGGGAAAAAGCCAAATTTTCCTTTGGTGGAGCCTACTCCAATAAAAATCGAACCCTGGACGAAGTAAGTTTTGAAGTTACCGTGGGCAACTCCTCTACCCTGCCTCCTTTGGGCCCTACCTACTACCTGGAAAACTACCGATATAGCCTGCAAAACCCCGAGGGCTACAAATACGAAGCCGACCGCATAAACAACCTCATCAATAGCTACACAGCCGAACAAAAGGTAGCTTCGGGGTATGCCATGCTCGATTTTAAAGCAGGAGAAAAAAACAGAATCGTTGCCGGAGCACGCATCGAAAGCTCAGACCTGTTTACCGATAACAATGTTAATAAAGAGGACAAAAACTACCGAAAAGGCGAGCTTAACCAAGTGGATATATTACCCGCAATAAACTTTACACACGCCCTTAACGAGGAGATGAACATACGCCTGGCGATGACACAAACCATTGCCCGTCCGAAGTTTAAAGAGATTGGAACCTCCTATTACGACTACAAAACAGGGATAAAAACCTACGGAAATGCGGAGTTAGAACGCTCACTTATCTCCAATATCGATTTGCGTTGGGAATATTTCTTTAACAGAGGCGAAAAAATAGCGATTAGCGGTTTTTATAAGCATTTTGAAGATCCCATCGAGTTAAAACTCTTGCCTGATGTAAACAACATGGAGATGAAATACGTTAACAGCAAAAACTCAACCCTCTACGGTGTTGAAATTGAGCTACGTAAAAAACTGGATTTCATCGCCTTTTTGGAGAATTTCTCGATTGGGGGAAACCTCACATTGGTAAAATCACAGGTTTTCCTTACCGAGGAAGAAGCAATAGACAGAGAATTGGATCCTGCCAAAGAGCACAGTCGCGAAATGTACGGACAAGCCCCCTATGTGGCTAATGCGTATGTAAGCTACGACAACGAACGGTTAAATCTTTCCTCCAGCATCAGCTTTAACATGAGCGGCGAAAAGCTATTCCTGATTACAAAAGGAACAACCCCCTATGTGTATGAACAGCCCCAACCGAATTTAAAATTCAACCTGGATAAAGGTATTGGCGAGAAGGTAACCATTAGCTTTAGTGCAAGCAATCTGCTCGACAGCAAATATGATGCGGTTTATCACTTCGACGATCAGGATCACTCGTTCCTGAATTACTCCGAAGGACGTACTTTTAAACTAGGCGTAAAATATGCCATACAGTAATTGCAAAGGGATCTTTAAATACCGGTAAACATAAAGCATATGAAAAGAACCATATATACACTCCTTGTTATGAGCTTGTTGCTGGCATCATCCTGTAGCCAAAAACCCACAAGCCCGCCGCGGGAGTTGACGTACCAGGAGTTGATGATGGCACAGCGCTACGAATCGCTTGAAGAGGCACTTAGACATCGCGACAGTGCCTATAAATTGCTGCTCATCAACAATAAACTGGAGGTGCTTTCGCCTAAAATTGGCAACCTTTATACATTGAATACGCTGGAATTAACCCACAACCAATTAACGGATCTACCTGCCAGAATTACCAGACTGCAGGTGCTCCAATCGCTTTACGCAGGAAAGAATCAGTTTAAAGAGATCCCTGCAGAAGTATTTGAGCTTTCCACATTGAAACGAGTGGATTTTTCGGATAATCCCATTGAGCAAATTCCACAACAGGTTCAACAGCTTAACAAATTGGAGATCTTCAAACTTCGGCGCGCAAAGCTGTCAGAGATGGAGCCTCTTTGTACATTGTTAAATTTGCAAGCAATCAATTTAAACGGGAATCAACTGGCACATATTCCGCCGCAAATTAAGCAATTGAAGCAACTCAAAACGTTGCATCTGGAAAACAACAAGCTCACCTCTTTGCCAGAGGAGCTAAACGACCTTACAGCTTTACAAACCTTATATTTATCCGGGAATCCGTTCCCTAAACAGTACATACAACAATGGAAAGAGCGGTATACACCCTCATTTACAATAAAATACTAAGTTCACCTTGCACCAGGTAATTTAGTCTTCGATGAAGGATTCAGAGATTCGTTCTCTGAATCCTTACCTTGTAACAAACTGGCTGCAACTGCATTTAATATTAAATTAACATTGAATTTACGTGAATTTAACTTTTTGCTCAATTTTGCGTATATTTAGACTGAAAATATTAATAATAAAAAGAGGCATTATGAAACGTTCAATATTCTATATAATCACATTTCTATTTATCGCCACCTCCACTTTAGCGCAAGAGATTAAAGAGGTAGATGGCAAATTTTATACGCCAAACGGTGAGTTATATTCCGGAACCTATACCGAACACTACGATAATGGTGAGGTAAAAATAGAAGCCCGGTTAAAAGAAGGGGTATATGATGGCATCATCAAACTCTATTTCCCGTCGGGGAAACAGAAAGAGATTCGCGCGTATACCAATGGCAAGATGGATGGTGAATGGCTCACTTTTAATGCACAAGGCGTAAAAACAGCAGTGGCTCACTATAAAGAAGGGAAAAAACATGGCGAGTGGAAAGTTTGGGATGACAAAGGCACCTTGCGCTATGAAATGCTTTACCACGAAGGCCAAAAAACAGGCACCTGGAAACGCTACAAAGAGGATGGTTCCCTGTTAGCTACCAAGGAATTTTAATAGCGATTGTATAAATTCTGCAAAAGGCTGTTGCTATGGGCAATGGCCTTTTTTTTGTAACTGGTAACCTCGCCTAAGCCTGTCTGCCGAAGGCAGGGCCGTCGCCTGAGGCGAGGCAGGGTTGTTTAGGGGTTTAGGAAATCTTGCCCTGTGCAAGGCAAGCCTTACCTTCGGCAGGCAGGCCTTACCTTCGGCAGGCAGGCCTTACCTTCGGTTTACCTGCCGATAGGCATGGCAGGTAAATTTGTGTTACTATAATGAGGATATGGCGAACTTACAATAATGCTCAAACTGCAAAAGGATGCCGGAATCACACAGGAAAAAAGAATAAAAACACGGCAAATAAACATGTCACGGACAACCGGAAAAAACATGCGACTCCGCCGGAGTCGTGGAACTTGCCGGTTTGTTCAGCTATAACTATACAATCCCTCCGGATTTGATCCTCATAGCATTGTGATACTTTGTAGCACTATGGATGGTGTATTTGTTGTTATTTACCTACATATATTACTTCTACTAACCTATGCGGGTTGGCCAGGTCATCGCCTGAGGCGAGACAAGCTGGCTTGCGCGCCATGCGTTGGGGTGAATGGCCAATCGCTTGTATTTTTTATAAGGCAGCTTGCTTGGCTTATCTGAAAATACAGGGATTGGACAGAGCGGGTTGAAGCATAAGCCAACCTTGATTTTTTGGTACTTTTTTATCAAGAAAAAAGTACAAAGTAAGAGTACACATTCATTGCAGTCATAAAAATATTAGCAAATCGATGCTGACGGCCTTTTCAGGGGACTGACAATTCACCAACAACCTGAATGTTTATGATTATGTCCGGTGCTGAATTTTAAAAGGTCCCGCTAAGCGCTTCGCACGCAGAAAGAATTCGACCTGACAACGTCCGGAAATCTTTTCAGCGTCTATTTTGCATGGCTGAATTCCAGCGACTCCGGTTTAGGGGGTTGGGAGTTTGAAGGTTTGGGGTTTAGAAGTTTGAAGGTTTGTAGTTTAGACGTTTAGGCATGCGTTGCCCTGTACTTTTGCTAACGGCCCCTTCAGGGCCTAAAAACACGGACAATGGGAATATTTGCGGACAAATACTACATTTATTCCTATTTACTTATCGATATCAATTTTACTGATTTAAGAGCGTCGGCCAGGCTGGCTTGCGCGCAAGGGGAGGGCGTGAATGGCCATGCCTTCTTCCTCGACCCGGCATTCGATGCCGAAGCGGGCACGGCCGAGGGGATCGGCGTCAGCTACGACGGCCTGCCTGCAGACGTCCAGGCGGGCGACCGGCTGCTGCTCGACGACGGCCGGATCGTGGTCGAGGTCGAGCGCGTCGCCGGCACCCGCCTGGACGTCCGCAGGCAGGCCGTCGTAGCTGACGCCGATCCCCTCGGCCGTGCCCGCTTCGGCATCGAATGCCGG